>JAZNVS010000040.1:0-55604 GCA_045592965.1 Bacteroidales bacterium
AACAAGACCAATGAGATTATGAAGATCCTCACCTTGTTATCTTCAATAATACTTCCGCTCACTTTCATCACCGGACTCTTCGGTATGAATGTCGTCTTTCCTTTCGTCACGACAGCAAAAGCCGCATTTTGGATTATCATCGGTGTGATGCTTGTAGTGAGCGCGGCACTCATCTATTTCTTCAATCACAGAAAATGGTGGATGTAAAACCAATTTACAATTTACAGTTGACAATTTACAATTAAGAATAAGATATAAAGAGAGGTTGGTAATTTTCATACCAACCTCAATTGTTAATTATAAACTGCGGTAATGTTGCCAAAAATGGTTGGTAATTGAGCGAAAAAAAGACAGGTAACGGGCATACAAAACAGCCCAAGTTACCTGTCTTTTTTTCCATCCTCATTATTAAAAAACAAATACCATTTTAAATAATTTTGATGATGCTTTTTAGATAATCCACGATGCAAAATGATGTTGTCTTTTATGTGTCCAAAAAATGATTCTAAGGCATTAGTTGATTTTGGTACATTAGGATTATAAATATAAGTGAACATATCCGTCTCAGCCCTTTTTAAATGGATATACGCTTTCCTCAGCATCTTATGTTTATACCAATCCTTACCTGTATCTTTGTTTATCGTTTTTTCATTCACATATGAAACATATTTTAAATGCCAATCGCTTAACATCTGTTTCCAGGCCAACATATCATTAGCGGTTTCTATACGGCTTATAAGTTTTATGATATCATAAAGTTCAATGCCAGCTTCGCTTTGAGGACGCTTGGTTAACCACGTTTTACATTCTCTCTGAATATGTACGAGGCATCTCTGTATTTTGGTTTCTGGGCATGTCGTTCTTACTGCCTTTAGGATTGATTTGCCACCATCGCAAGTCACACTGTCTATTGTAATTCCCAGTGATTGTATATTGAGAAGATCTTCTTCCAGTTCCTTCTCAACCTCATCATCCGTAATACGATAGAAAATGGTCTTTTTTATAGTTTGATCTCTATAAACTATAAGACAGACCTCGTTGGCGAACCATGTACCGTCAATAAGCAGGTTTACCTTTTCTCCGCATTGTGTCTTCCATGTTGGATAATCATCAAGGTACTCGTTAAACCATCTTGAAAGCTGCCGCGTACTATATCCACTCAGTTCAGATATCTGTTGTATGCTTTGCTTTCCGACTATCCACCATCTGAACCACGTGAACCTATTTGACTTCGACACATCTTTGCGGCGGTAGGTAAACATACTGTCACAGTTCTTGCACTTGAAACGTCTACGACCACCTCTTGTTCCCCACTTAATGACATCCATGCTTCCGCATTGGGGACATCTTTCTCTCCTTATTTTTGACATAAAAAATAACTTTGATGAAAACGTTTTCATCAAAGTTACTTCATTTATTTGATATACATTATTTTACAAGGATTTTACCAACCATTTTTGGCAATTATACCATTATTAATAATTTGTATTCTTATAACTCCTTGAACGTTAATGATTTTTAACTTTATTTTCCTTGACAAGGAGTGAGTTGTGTTGTATATTTGCGGAACCAAAAATAAGATTTATGGAAAGTAAAAAATCATTACAATATCAGTATGATAATGCTGCGGAAGTTATTAAAACTGCTATACTTCAAAGTCAGTATGAGGCAGCTAAGGATATTAATCGTATTCAGTTAGGTTTATATTTCGGAATCGGTAAGTTTCTCTCAGAAAAAACTCTTAATGCAAAATGGGGAACAAATGCTTTGCAATCCATCAGTGATAAATTGAAATCAGACTTGCCAGGTTTGAGAGGGTTCTCTGTGACGAATTTGAAAAAGATGAGAACCTTTTATGACAATTGGAAATCAGTAGATTATAATTCGTCGGTTGCAACAGACGAATTTAATGATGAGCAAAACGACAATAATATGTCACTCAGCGTTATGATTTTTAATTTTCAATCACACGTCATTTTAGTCACACGTCCGTGTGACTCTACGGGAGACATCGTAATCTCTCGTAGAGGCGCACGGACGTGCGTCTAAAAACAACCAATATGACCTTCCACGCTTCTCATCGTAACAGCGCACATAGGAGGTCTTAGAATTTAATAAACAATGAACTACCGGTTTTGCAATTCCATCATGAAGTCGTCAACAATGTAAAGGTCACTATAGAGGTAAAGTCCTGTTGATCTGGCGTGACAGTTTAGTGCAAGTTTACAAAGTAAAGAAAATTATTTTTAGTAGATGAGATATAAAGTTAAAGATAATAATCTGGGACATCCGAAACAAAAAGTTAAAAAATGTTAGAAAGAGTAAAGGTTTATTAGGAATTAATTATTACTTTTGCTCCGTAATAAAACAAAATATCAATTAAAATAAATTGCCTATGAACGATTAGCGTATTTGATACGTACATTATAAATATTGGAAAAGCGTTTTAGCTTTTATTCTATCATTTCGGAAGTTTGGCGACTTTTAAAAGTTCTGATAAGGATAATAGCGAAAATGCTCGTGCTATGCGCGGGCTTTTGGTTATTCTATCAGAACGGGTTACGCCAAACACCTCGAAATGGGAATAAACAAAAGTACCGCGTTTTTTTTATGTGCGTGTATAAGATTTCAAGAGGTACTGACGGAGTAACCGAAAAGCCGTGAAGTGAGTAGGAAAGTAGAAAATTAATAAAGGGGAATTATAATTATGAAAACGAAACGCAGTGTAGTGTTATTTTTTTTCACATTATTATTTGTTGCATGTACAGGATGTTCATCAAACTCAAATGAATTTGTTGAGGAAAAAGTTGTGACAAGTCCTACATATCAAGATGCAAATGGAGAGATTTCTTTTAGAGGGAATTCTCTTAAAACAATATGGAAAGATAAGTGGAGGAATGGACATCAATTTAGGGCTACTATCAAGCCAGGAAGTAATGTGGTTTCTACCACTAAATGTGATTATTGTGGACATATGTATTATGTACATTACGATAAATAATAATATTATTACCATTATGTGTTGGTTTTAGTCTGAAAAATGACATGTGGTGGTTTATTTATTAATTAAAATAAAGATTGTTATGAAAGAAATAATATTGTTATTTATAAGTTGTCTAATGTCTATTTCGGTAACTGCTCAAGATGAATGTTCTGTATATATTGATGATTGTTGGTTGGAACACAATGTATATGTAAATAATACAAAAGGTATGAAGATACATAGTAGATTGGAGATAGAAAATATGAGAGGTAAAACATTGTGCGTTATAGCATTTTTTGCTTATGATTATAATGAGGATGAACGAATACCAATAAAATCACGTACAGGGAATAATAGATATAGAAACGGTAATAACGAATTGTGTACAGGTGATTATGCTTATGCAAAGTATGATGAAACAATCTGGGATGATTTTGTATTGTTTATACCATACAATGAATTTGGTGCGGCTGTTTCCGAATCTAGTTCATTGTGTTGCGTGGTTTCTGTTCAATCAAAATCGGGAGTTCCATATGCCGTTTCTGAAGTTATGACGTTTGATTATTATAAAGATTAGTTTGATAAGAAAAAAGAGATTCTTAAATTAAAGTTAAAATGAAGAAGTTATTTTTAATGTTAATCATATTTGTTTCTATGTTAACTCCAAATGAAGCAAATAATAGTTGTGATGTCGTTAAGTGTATTGATAAACGATATTTAAATGATGCAGAATACATAAAAGATGTAACATTGTATACTTATGATGGTTGGTCACAAAAATTTAGGAAAAGCAATGTGGCATCGTTGTACAAAACAAAAAGAGGATATGATATTGTGTATTATATCGTGATAAAAAATACCTCAATTACCCTTTCTGTATACAAAAATTATAACAGAAATATACCATATAATTCGTGGTCTGTTGATAATTGGGGAATCAATTACTATTATAATGTATAATGTATAATCATATTCATAACTCCCTGCGACAAGTTTTGGGTTAAGGAAAAGTGTCGCAGGGAATTTTTAGAGCTATCTCCCTAAAATAAGTAACGCCTCCCAAGTGTGCTGTCTTGCGACTCGCATGGGAGGCTTATTACCTTTGCGACTTTATGTCTTTACACCTTTATTTCTTAATGCTCAATATCAATCCTAAAACTACTCCAAGGAATGCTGCGAACAACACTTGATAATTTCCTGGCAATAGGAATGTGATTGTATGAGCTGGATACCAGAACAATGGTATGGTCTTCTTGAAAACGAAGCCATATTGTAAGTCCCAGTTGATTTTATGTGCTATAGTCTCTTGTATCTTCAACTTATTACAGAAGAATCCTTTTAATGTTCCGCCAGTCTCAGCGATGTGGATGTCTGTCACCTTATGGAATGTCATGAAGACAGGTGCGAAGATGGTGTTCATCAAAACGCTGACTAACAAGGCTACGAAGACTTTTCCTCCGCTGAAGTCGCCTCTGAACCATGCGCCTGCTTCCGATACACCGAAGCCTTTTTCTAACAATGCTACTGTTCCTGTTTTGAATATCGTCATGGCTGATGCTATGATGACGCCGAGGAATCCCCATACCAACATCTTAGGAATGAGACCGAAGCCTTTCTCTGTGTAACAGCCTTTACGTATTCTTAAAGCTAACATCTCTCCGAAAGTTCCCAAGATGGCGAACTTGAAGAAACTCATTATCATGCCGTGCTCGGCAGTCATGGTGTTGAACCAATCCATCGCTCCAGGAACGAAAGCGAAAACTCCAATGACTGCCAAGACTGCTAATGTGGTAATTATATCACCTTTTTTCATCTTTCTTATTTTTCAATTCTGATTCTTGCGTCAACAGCGACGACATTCTTTGGATTACCGAGCAATGGGTTTAAGTCCATCTCTGCGATTTCAGGAGCTGCCATCACCAATGCGCTGACTCTCGCCACTTGTTCTGCGTAAATGTCAACATTGACAGGTTGTTGTCCTCTGACACCTTCTAAAATCTTGTAACCGCGTAACTTGGTCAACATATCTTTAGCCTCGCATTTTGTGATAGGAGCGATAGCGTTTTGTACGTCTTTCAACACTTCGATGAAGATACCGCCGAGACCGAAGAACACTTGGTGACCGAATTTATCATCACGGATAGCACCGATATAGACTTCTGTACCGTCGAGCATTGGATACATCTCAACAGCGTATGTCTCTGGGATAGCCATCAAACGATCGAATTCTCTATCGACAGTCTCAATGTCGCGGACGTTCAATGTTACGCCACCTACATCTGACTTGTGGATAGGACCAACGACTTTCATAACGAGTGGATAACCGACTTCGTTAGCGAAATCTAAAGCCTGTTGCTTTTGATCAACGACGCGGATTTGTTTTTGAGCGATACCGGCAGCATCTAACATTTCGTAGATCTCATCTGGTCCGATGTAACCGTTTTCGCAGTTATCGATAACCTTACGGATTCTTGCCACGTCAATCTTAGGAAGTTCTACGTTTTCAGGTTGTGGTTTTGGTGTGTTATAAATCTTGCATAATGCGTTACCGAAGATACATTCTTCTGGGAAATTGATTCTACCTTTATTGTTAATGAAATCGTTGATTTCTTCTTTTACGTTTATGATCGAAGGAAGGATAGGGAAGATAGGCTTTTTGCAAGTCTTCATTTTTTCGTTCAGAACTTCATATACTTCCCAGTTAGGGAACAAGCCTGGAGAACCGAAGATGACGCACATACAGTCGATGTTGTCGAAGTCGTTTTCGCAAGCGTCGATGATGTAACCAAGTTGTTCTGCTGTACCTGTAGCGAGGAAGTCGATAGGATTACCTACTGAAGATCCTGGGAATAATTTTGCTAAGAGTTCGTCAGCTTTAGGACCTTCGATATGAGGGACGTCCATGCCTCCGTTTGAGAGAACGTCAGTCAACATAACGGCAGGACCGCCGGCGTGAGTGATAACGGCAACGTTCTTGCCTTTAACTTCTGGGTGCATGAAGATAGCACATACTGTTGTGAGTTCTTGACGATTGTGGCAACGGACAATACCTGCTTTACGGAATAAAGCGTCAACGATAGAGTCGTTTGTTGCGAGTGCGCCTGTGTGTGATGAAGCTGCTCGGCTACCTGCTGCTGAGCCGCCCGACTTGATGGCTGCGATGTGACAGCCTTTGCCGATGAGCGAGCGTGAGTGTTTCAATAACTTCTGCGGGTTACCGATTTTTTCCATGTACAACATGATGACGCGTGAGCTTGTCTCAGGATCAAAGGTCTCGTCTAAATGTTCGAGCACGTCTTCGATACCTACTTGTGCTGAGTTACCTACAGCCCATACGCTGTTGAATGTCAAACCGTTTGTGATGCCGTATTCTTTGATGAACACTGCTGTTGCGCCAGAACCAGTGATGAAGTCAACGCCATGAGGATCGAGTGTTGGGATAGGAGCGTCGAAAGCACCGCAGTAGTTACGGTTCAAGAAACCGGTACAGTTAGGACCGATGAGGCTGCCGCCGACTTTATTAACTGTCTCAACTATTTGTCTTTCAAATTCCGCGCCTTGTTCGTTTTCTTCGCCGAAGCCAGCTGAAACGATGATGAAACCTTTAGTGCCTTTTTCGAAAGCTAAGGTGTTCACTGTTGCAGGGCAATATTTAGCTGCGATAGCTATGATGGCGCAATCCACTTGTGGGAGGTCATCTACTTTTTGGAAACATTTGATACCTTGAACTTCAGTCTCTTTAGGGTTGACTGTATAAATCTCGCCTTTGAAGTTGCTGTTGATGAGGTTTTTCAATACGCTGCCGCCTGGCTTGTGAGTGTCGCCTGAAGCACCGACAACGACAATACTCTTAGGATTAAGTAATTCTTGTGCTATCATATTTTGAAATATTTGATTTTCAATAGATGTGAATAAATAATATAAAAACTCGTTTTTTGCAAATGTAAGAAAAAAAAGTATATGAAAGAAATTAAAGTTTGAGAAAAAATGAAGTGAGAAGATGAAGTCTCTTTAATAGGTCTTGCCATAATTTCCGGTTTTTATGTTTCTTTGCAAATATACAATCAAAAACGGCATCTGTCAAGGAAAATAAAGTTAAAAATTATTAACATTCAATGAGTTATCATGCAATATGTTAATTAATGATTATATTAATGGGAAATAAAAAAAGTGTAATCTGAGGATTTTTTCATCTCAACAGATTACACTTGGTTACAGCAGAGATTAACCTTGAATTTTATTCCATCAATGCTCTCCTCCCCTATATTTATAAAATTTCACTTCATTAAATTTTTTACTTTACAGCTTCATCTTTGACTGAGAATGTCACAACCATCATTTCCTCGCCTGTAGGCACGAGCGACAATCCATATTCAGAAAGCATTTCATTTACTTCTTCAACTGATTTTGGTTCTGAATAAAAGTCTGGTTTGATTTTTATACGGATTTCTTTAAAAGCTGATTTCTCATGTAAGACAGGTATGTGATGGAATGTACGTAAGTTACCCGTGAGCATCCAAATTGATTGAACCAAATCATCAATATCTTTTGGTTGATTTTCATCAATTATTCTTCCATAATACGAGTAATCATTTACATATGTGTCAAAATTAGTTCCCACATGTATATTTTGATCAACATCAGTAGCATTAGCAAATTTATCAGTATCAGCGACAGTAATTTTATAAGATGGTTTATATGTAGTATCTGCTGTTATACCGGAATATTTGACATAGTTATCTAATGCTGATTTAAATTCATCTGTGCTTAAACGTCCCCTTTCATTTTTATATGTCAGCACTAAAGATGAATTATCTTTCGGCAAAGACGTATTGTAAATCAATTCATTACAGCAATCTTCACCCGAGCATCGAAGCAACGCACCCACAATATATCTTTTACCACCATTCCTAACTTTTCTATAACTCGTTCCTATTCCTGTCAATTCTTCATCTAATGTCCTCAGTGTTTTATAAGGAAAAATCTCCATGACATAACTTTCATCAGGATTATCCGCATTAACTTCATAACGAATTATTGGTTCATTCTCAAAATTGCAACCTGTCAGCATCACCATTGCCAACAAAACAAACAAATAACTGATTTTTTTCATAACATAAGTCTCCATTCTCCTCAGCTCCAAGAAGATTATTTTTAAACAATTAAACCTAAAAAAGAAACGTGGAACTGCAACACTTACATTTTAGTTGAAGGTCCTGAGAAAACCATTTGAGCAAATGTAATTACAGCAGTCCACGCTATAGGCGTGAAAACCACTATGCTATCCTTGCTCAGTTTTGAAAATTTCTCAGGTTTTCAACTACAAGATAAGCATAACGCTTCTTATTATCCAATATATCTCGGAATGAGTCAACTCAATCCGTTTGCAAATGTATAAAATATTTCAAACAAAAATTATCATCTAAAATTATTTTCTAAAGAGAAAAAAACTGAAATGATCTCAATGATATTATTTTAATAACTCATAACTCTAAACTCTTCCCCGGCACCGCAAATCTTATTGCTTTTTCTAAATTCTCGATCTCGATATGCTGGCTTTCGTAGATCTCGCCGTCAATGGAAACGCAGAATCCTTCCGGTCCTTCAATCGTCACTTTCTTAGCCTGACGATATACGACAATATCTTTAAACTTCGGATTGTCGATATGAGTGCCGGCTACGTAATATTTTATCAAGCCTAAAAACTTTAATCTCGGAACGGGTTTTACCAAACAAACCTCTAACAAACCGTCGTCGTTCAATGAGTTAGGTGCATTAAAATATGAACCGCCTACATATTTGCCGTTGCTGACGGTACATAATAGAATATCGCCATTATTAAGTCGTTCGCCATCGGCATAAACAGTGCATTTGTTACGCATTCCTGTTATAAAAGCCCACGCAATGGCAAAAGGATAAGCTCTTTTCTTGCCGAAAATAACGTTTCTTCTCAGTTTGTTCATTGCTTTAGCGACGACGCTATCTAATCCGAAATGTGTTGAGTTCAAAGCATATTTGTCGTTTACCTTCATCAAATCGACTTTATTCTCCGTGCCTTGAATCACTTTGCAAATGTCTTTGAAACTATCGATTCCGCCGTAATATTTTACGTAGTCATTACCGCTTCCAAAAGGAAGAGCACTCATGCTCGCGTTGGGGAATCCTACTATTCCAGTGGCGACCTTGTTGATTGTGCCGTCACCTCCGCAAGCGTAAAACCGTACTTCTTCATCTTTGTGGTTTTCCAAATAAGTGCGTATAAATTTTATTGATTCATTTGGTGATGTCGGCGTATGTATTTCATAATCCACGACTTCATCGCATCGCGAAATTCCGTCCTTCACCATCTCAAGGCAAGATTCTTTCCCCGCAGTCGTGTTGACAATAAAGATATGCTTCATTTTCTGCTTCTTTGTTGCAAAATTAAAAAATATACCGTCACAATGTTGAATTATTATCGCTTTTTGTTGAAAGTGTATTTTTATATCTGTATTATTTCGTAATTTTGCCACTATAAAATCTCAGCGGTAGAACTAAAACAGATTTTGATTGTTCCCCTAATAATAACAAAGTCTGTTGACTGTTGACTGTTGTCTCTTGACAAAATAGTTATGAAAAACAACGAATTTATTCTTAATACTACAGTCCTTTCCGGACAATGCGACAGCCTGATGCGTTTTAGAACAGAGGCTGCTTTCATGGCTTTCCAAGATGTTGCAAGTCGTCATGCGATGTTTTTAGGAATTGACGATTTTTCTCTTTTGGAAAAAGATAACGCTCTTTGGGTAGTTTCAAAAACCAAAGTCAAGATCAATGAACTTCCACGTTGGAATGACGAAATCAGCGTAAGGACTTGGCCTATGGGTGCGGAAGGCGTGCGTTGCAATCGTTGCTACCAAGTTATAAAAAGCGGCGAAGTAATGATAAATGCCATCACCGAATGGGTAATTATCGATGCCGCTTCCCGTACTTTAAGAAAAGTCGAGTCTACTTCATATCCTAATGATATAGAATGGATTCAAGAAAAATCGATAGACGAGAGATTTAGAAGATTCAAAGACGACTTCACAGAAGAAGACTTCGTTTATAAAAGATTGGTGCGCTCAGGAGATATTGATGTCACACATCATACAAATAACGTCACCTACATAACTATGCTTCTTGATACGTTTTCTGTGAATGAGTTGGAATCTATGACATTGAAAGAGATAGAAATTTCATATCAGAATGAGAGTTTGGAATGTGAGACATTATTGATCTTCAGAAAGAAAACTGACGACGGATATTTCTTCAAAATTATGAAAGAGGATGGAAAGACTGCCGTTATGGCGTTTTTATGCTGAATATTTTAAATGAGAAAGACGCGCCAACACGACGCGTCTTTTTGTTTAATCTTCCATTATTGCCACAGCCACTGCTTTAGGCCCGACTTTGCTGGCAAGCATAGGACATGCATCTTCTATATATAAAGGTTTCCTACCTGTAAGATTTTCAATTACTTTGCTAAGATATTCGGCAGCTTCAACATTATCGACATGTGTAATGCAATAATTCCAAATCTTCTTATGCTCGTAATTTTCTTTTATCAAACCAAGAATTTTCTTGAAATTATCTTTTGTCCTGAATGATAAGGTCTCGACATTTAACTCACCTTCAGTATCCAAACTGAATAAAGGCTTTATTCTGAATGTTTTGAGTGCAAACGCTTTGAAAGGTGTGAGACGTCCGCTGTTAATCAAGTACTTCGTATTGACGCAGGAAATGAATAATTTAGTTTTATCTGCCCATTCTGCAGCTTTGTTTGCTAATTCTTCTTGCGGCATTCCGTTGATAGCAGCTTCTGCTACTCTTAGAACGCTGAGTCCTAATGCTCCTGTAGCGTTGTGACTATCTATGACATCTATCTTCTTGCCTGAATTCTTGCTTACTGCTGCAGCAGCTTTTCTACTGCTGTTAATCATTCCGCTGAACTTACCGTTGAGGTGTACGCTAATTATCGAATCGTAATGTGTTGTGAGATAATTATATCTGTTGGTAAAGTCCATCAAACTTGGTTGCGACGATCTCGGAATCTCAGTCGATTTCTCTAGCTTATCGAGGAATTGCTTTGGTTTTATTGTCAGTTGGTCTAAATAAAACTCGTCACCGAAACTTACAGTCAAAGGGACTGTTTGTATTTGATATTTTTCCAATAATTCTTTAGGGATGTCGCAAGCACTATCGGATAAGATGCCGATTTTGCTTTTACGGTTCACAACCAAATCATGCTGCATCACCATATCTTCCACCTTCTGATAAACGACTCTTCCTATTGTCTGAACTTTCTCTAAAACAATCCATGGTTGGTCGGTGTGGATGTGGAGACGCATTTTAGTCTTAGAACCTGCTATTACCATGCAGTCGCCCATTGATTCAATGAGTGATGCTAACTTATCTCTATCCAAATCTTCTCCTATAAGAAGAGCTTCTGTACAGTAACGGAATGTTATATCTTCATGGTTATCTTCTCCAAGCCATTCTGAATCAATAATTTCAGCATTTGCAACTTGTACAGTCTGACCTCCGTTATTGAAATATTCACACATTCCTTCCAAGAAAACGACGAATCCTTTTGCGCCGGCATCGACAAAAGTCTTAGCTTTTGCTGCGATGAATTTTCCTGTCTCTTTCAAGGATTCCATAGCGACATTCAAGCCGTTGAGCAACAATGCAGTAAAGTCATCAGCAGTGCCACTGTCTTCATTTATGCTGATTGCCCAGTCTTTTATAACTGATATTATGGTTCCTTCTTTGGGTTTTGCCAAAGCGTAGTAAGCGCATTCTGATGCTATAAGCATATTTTCAGCAAACTCCTTGATTGTCATCGTCGGTTTGTCTTTAATATCTTTGCTGAAACCATATAAAAATTGGGCGAAGATAATACCTGAGTTACCTCTTGCGCCCATTAATGCTGCGTCAGCCAATGCCAACGCTGTTTCTTTAATATTTTCTTGTGGTCTTACGGTGTTGACTATGCTGTACATCGTCGACGCTAAATTCGTTCCGGTATCAGCATCAGGAACAGGATAGAAATTTATATTATTGAGAAGTGCCTGATTTTCAAAAATTTTTTGCGCACCCGCAATAAAACTGTTGTACAACTGCACTCCGTTTATTTCAGAAATAGTATTCACCAGTAATAATTTTTTTGCTCAATTTTGCAAAAATACAAAAAATATCATTAGTTAGATGAAAAAGTTGCAGTTTAACGATAAACTTGGAATTTATGCAGTGACTAAGGCGCAGAATGCATAGAGTTATAAAAGTCTATGTTTCTCTAACTATGAATTGCGTCTTTGCCTTATCGCTTCGAATACGACAATAGCAGTTGTTACTGATACGTTTAATGAGTCTGCGATTCCGTTCATTGGGATAATTAGGTTCTGGTCTGCTGCCTCGACCCAAATGTCGGATATTCCTGTAGCCTCGGTTCCCATGACAATTGCAGAGCCTTCTCTGAAGTCGGCGTCGAGATAGTCGATAGATGCCTTTAAGTAAGTACAATATATTTTAATGTCATTTTCTCTCAACCAACTGATACATTCTTCTGACGGACATGCAAAAAGCGGAACGCTGAAAATGGTTCCGATACTTGCTCGTATTGCATTGGGATTGAATAAGTCGGTTCTTGGATCAGCGATGATAACGGCATCAACACCAGCAGCATCGGCAGTACGCATGACGGCACCTAAATTACCAGGTTTCTCGACAGTTTCCAACACTATAATCAACGGATTTTTCTTGGGTTTGAAATTTTTTAAGTCGGAATAACGAGGAATTGCGATAGCTAAAAGTCCATCGCTGCCTTCTCTATAAGCTATCTTCTCAAAGACTTCGAGGCTGACTTCTTCGATGACATTTGCTTTTATCTCTGAACTTTGAGCTCCGAGTTCGTTGCAAACAAATAATGTGTCGATGACGAAACCACAAGCAAGCGCACGTTCTATTTCGCGACGGCCTTCAATAATGATTCTGTTTTGTTCACGTCGCTCTGACGACTTCTGTAACTTGACAACGTTCTTTATCTTTGGGTTTGTTTTGCTCGTAATCATGACTTTTTAAATTTTAATTGTGAAAGGATAAGTCCGCCGATGACCAATAATATTCCCATTACCTTCTGAATATTGATGTTTTCTCCGATGATGATGCAGCTGAAAATGGCAGTGAAGACTGGTATGAGGTTGCTGTAGATATTTGCCTTGGCAGCGCCTAACTTGCTGAATGCGTATGCCCATAAGGTATAGGCGACAGAACTTGCGAAAACACCTAACGACAATAATGGAGCTATATATTTGCCAATCTCTATTATCTGCGATGGCGTGACTTTCTCCATGATGAAAAACATAGGTATGAAATAAATCATTCCTATTATGTTCTGTACGAATGTTATTGTTAAAGGCTTATATATCAGTGTTAATTTTCTCAAAGAAATAGAATATGCCACTGCGACAACGACGGCACTGAATAGGAAAACGATGCCTTTTACAGAGACCGTCAATTCTAAATTTTTGTTAAGAAGCATGAATATGACGCCGAAGAACGATATTATGAATCCGGCGATGTTCCATGCTGTGAGTCGTTCTTTTAAGAAGAAAAACGCTGCTATTGGAGTGAATAGCGGTATTGTTGCAATGATGGCGGAGCTTATCACAGGGGCGGAGTTTAATAGACCGTAACTCTCAAAGATGAAATATAAGAAAGGCTCGAATAATGCCGCCAATGCAAATAACTTAAGGTTTTCTTTTACCTTGCTGAAACTGCATGAAATGGATTGACATACTCTCAATCCTATTTCCCTCTGTCTATTTAAATCCTTAAGAAATAATATGCTCCCTAAGAAAACACATGAGATGATAAGTCGGAAGAATATTGTTGTCGTCGGATTTAGATAATTGAAAACTTGTGTCGACCATATAAATGACATTCCCCAAAATATCATGGCGACGACACCGCTGATATGAACCAAAAAGTTTTTATCTCTCATTTTTTAATAAATCATGTTTAAAATATCACCGACGATAGGATTTTCATTTGTGTTAAAAGGTCGTGTCTTGATATCGGCACCTTTCAATAAGTTGATGGCAGCTTCGATGGCAATGGGTTCAAGACTGTCGGAAGCGATATTGATGTCTTCTATGACGCCTTTTTCTTCGTTGATTTTCATGTCGATGTCGACGTTGCCCCAGTCGAAGCTTGCGCTTTTCTTGGTGCTGAATTCTCTCCATTTTCCATAGAGATATTCTTCGCTGCCAATTCTTTTGCTTAAAGTTATGGCGTCTTCATTGCAGAGAGTGTCGAAGTCGATGGTGACGGACTTTTCTTGATATACCTCTTCAAAAGCCTTTATGAGATATGGAATAATATTGTCGGAAGTTATGTCTGCTACTTCGGAGAGATTTATCACTCTGCTCGACACCGACTTGACGCCGTGTTTATGCAACTTGGCAGGTTTTACCTTAAGGTATTTCTGAAGCAGTTCGGCGTCGGTCTTAATTAACAATGTCCCGTGATGCAATCCCTGATTTTTTGTGAATGCGAAAGCATTACCAGAAAACTTGCGACTTTGATATGTGATGTCGTTTCTTCCGCTCACTTCGGTCGCGATGTTGAAGTAGGAGAGTGCTTTCTGTATCACGAGCATCTGCCTTTTTACGTCGTATATTTTCTTGTCGGCGATGAAAGAGAAGTTGAGGTTTCCTAAGTCGTGAAACACCGCACCGCCGCCGGTTCTTCTTCTTGCGAGATGCCCGCTTTCGTTAAGAAGAGATTCCAACTCGCATTCGCTATATGGATTCTGATTGGTGCCAATGACGACTGTCTTTTGGTTTTTCCATAGGAATAGCGTCACAGTGTCTTGTAAATAATTGTCTAGAAGATTGCTTTCTATTGCCAAGTTCAAATATGGATTGTATTGTTTTCCAATGACAACTTGAATCTTAATTTCGTTTTTGGTGTTCATTTTGAGATTATTTCTTTAAAGGTTTCTCGAAGATATATCCTATGTTGAGGAACACTCCTGTGTTAGTGTTACGTTCATAGTTTCTAATGAAACTTGTGAGTCCTATGAAATATCTGAACTCGATAAAGATATTGTTGAAAGAGCTTTGTCCGAGGTCGCTGGAGAACACTCCGCATGTGAGACCAAACTCAAAAGGGTTGTAGCTTCCTTTTTCAAAACTTCGTATTTCCCAAGGGTCGTTGCCTGTTTTGGACTTGTCTTTTCCGCCCATGCAGAAATTGAAAGTAGGCCCTATCTCTAATCCGAGAAGGTCTTCAAAATAATATTGATATAAGATAGGAATGTCTATATAGTATAAGATGGTGGTGCAATAAATCTTGCGATATTCGTTTATGCTTTCTTCTATTCTAGAAAATTGTTGCCCTTTTGTTGAGAATTTAAGATTAGCGACGATGCTGCTTTTGTTGTCTATCTTGTATTGTGATATTCCACCGAGGTTAAAACCTACTTTCAAGCCGCTGTCGTGGTTTTTTGCTGATATGGTATTCATGTTTAAACCGCCTGTTAATCCGAACAATAGCTCTTGTGACTTAAGTTGGGGCGGTATTATTAACAAAAACAAAAGGACAATCGAAAGAGACAGCAATCTCTTTTTGGATGTGATGGTGTGTTTTGTTGATAAAAATAGATTTACCATAAGCACTAAAAAAAGCCATTAAACAATCTGTTAATGGCTCTTGAAATTTTGTAGTCTCTAGGGGATTTGAACCCCTGTTACCAGGATGAAAACCTGACGTCCTGACCAGACTAGACGAAGAGACCGCCGTATTTTTGTGATTGCAAAATTAGAAAAATTTTCTTTACGTACAACAAAAATAATAACTTTTTTAATATTTTTTTATTGTTGTGATTTTCAATGGTGTATATTAATAAAAAAGCGTGTAACTTATCTTTACACGCCGTTTTTATGGTTTGACAGAACGATTTTTCACGTCTTTATTTATGATAATATCACAACTTTATTTTGAACATTGAACATTAGTCTTTGTCTCATTACTCAAAAGTAAATGATAATTGGAATGTTTTGTTGCGTAGATTTTCGAAACCGTCATTGTAAAATGATGGGACATCTTTCTTTACATTAAGCAGTCCGTAACTCATTTTCAGTTCAACTCCTAATTTGAAAAATCCTGTGTAGAAATCGAATCCTGCGCCTATCTCTGCTGCAACATCAAATCTATCACTAGTGATGCCGTTCTTATTAATATACATATCAGTATTGTTTCCTACGTTGTCGGTGTTTTCACTGCCACTATCCTTGTCTTTTTTATGGGGATACATGTCAAGTTTGAAGTTTGTTCCTGCAATGATATATGCAGCATAGTTGTTAACTCTTTTAGATTTACACTTTATTTGTAATGGAAGTTCAACATACACGTGGTCTGTTTGTGATGTTTTTGTACGTGAAAATAAATAATTGCCCTTTTCGTCATACAAATCTGCAACATAAACAACTCTTTTGTCTCCAAAGCTTAGTGATGGGATTAGTCTAAGGTCGAAATGTCTTGCCAAACGAAGATTTCCAATAATACCTACTGTAAAACCGTGTTGCATTGACGGTGTTATATCTCTTATGTTAAATTCTTTTACAAGGTCAGCACTGGTGTTGTTAAATTGAATATCCGAAGGGTCATATGGTGTCATATTATGAAAACCCTCGCTGTAATCAATGCTGTAAAACATTTGATTGTAACCGATTACGAAACCATAATGAAACGTTTCATTGTCATAGTTTGGCATTTTGATTGGCACTTTTTTTTGTGCATTTAATAGTTGTGGCATCATGCATAAAAAGCAGGTGCAAATCAATAATCTATTTATTCTTTTCTTTCTCATAATCCCAAAAACGAAATAGATTCTTTTTTATTATGATGTGTTATTTTTGTTAAATAATTTTTTTGCTTTCTTCTAATAAACGACCTTTGTTAATAGGTACAACGCCGAGTTCCTCGCATACCAAGCCTCCCGCGAGGTTGGATAATGAGGCTATTGTACGTGCGTCTTGCCGACATACCAAGCACAACATCGCCACGCTTAATACGGTATCGCCAGCTCCTGAGACGTCGGCTATCTTTCTCAGATGCGCTGGAAGATGGTGATATGTTCCGGTCTCATAATCTTTTATCAAAACGCCGCGTTCAGACAGTGTCGTCATTATGTATCTGCAACACAGCTTCTCATGTAACGCATCGACAGCCTCTAAAATGTCGTCGAGGCTTTCTTCTTTGGAGTTCATGCCAATGCCTTCTCTCAGTTCTTTGAGATTCGGCTTGAAGAAGGTGACGTCTCTGTATGCTAAGAAATTCTTTTTCTTAGGGTCAACACCGACAGCGATGCTTTTTGTCTTGGCTATCTCTATGACTTCTTTGATGAGGTTTTCGGTTAAGACGCCTTTGTTATAATCTTGCAAGATGATTCCGCCTATCTTCTCATTTTCGATGATTTCCTTAATGGCCTTCATCAAAGCGGAATGTTCTTTTTCGCTGAGGTCGAAGGTGTCTTCTGTATCGACACGCAGCATTTGCGCGTTGCTGCTCATGATACGTTCTTTGCGTGTCGTTATTCTTTCGTTGCTTCTCACAATGCCTGATGTGGCCATTCCTTGTTCTTGCATCAGTCGGAGCAAGTCGTGAGATTTTTCATCTTTGCCGATGACGGAACATAAAATTGGTTCCGCGCCTAGGGCTTTAAGGTTCTGTGCTACATTGGCAGCGCCGCCGAGACGTGAGAAACTTTCGGTGACAGAAACGATAGGCACAGGCGCTTCAGGTGATATTCTTTCCACTTTGCCTTTGGTGTAGATGTCGAGCATGACATCACCTATTACCATGATTCTTTGTTTGTTGAAAGAATCGAACAGCTCGTTTATGTTTTCTTTTGTTGCCAATGTCGGATGTATTAATAAGAAGAGACGTGCTTATAAAAAACACGTCTCTTATATTTGTTCAAAAATTATTTCAATTTGCTTAATGCTTCTTTGATTCTTGCTGCTGCTTCACGAAGTTTGTCTTCTGATGTAGCGTAAGAGAGGCGGATACATTCGCCATTGCCGAAAGCTGTACCTGCAACGCAAGCAACGTGAGCCTTGTTCAATAAATACAGGCAGAGGTCGTCGCTATTGTTGATTGTAGTCTCGCCGTCGGTCTTGCCGAAATATGACTTGACTTCTGGGAACATGTAGAATGCGCCGGCTGGCTTGCTCAATTTGATGCCAGGGATTTCGCATAAGAGATCGTAGAACATGTCGCGGCGGTTTCTGAAAGCCTTGAGCATAGTTTGGATTTCTTCTGAGTTTTCTGGCGACATCTTGACTGCTTCCAAAGAAGCTGCTTGAGCGATTGTACAGATACCTGATGTGTATTGGCCTTGGATTTTGTTACATGCTGAAACGATAGCTTTAGGAGCTGCGATGTAACCTATACGCCAACCTGTCATAGCATAACCTTTAGCAACACCGTTGATGATGACGAGTCTGTCTTTCAATTCTGTGAATTGACCCATGCTTTCGTGTTTTTGTTCGTATTGGATGAATTCATAGATCTCGTCTGATAAAACGATGATTCTTGGGTGTTTTTTGAATACTTCTGCCAATGAAGCTAATTCTTCTTTTGTATAAACTGAACCAGAAGGGTTACATGGTGTGCTGAAGATGAAAGCTTTTGTGTTAGGAGTAATAGCTGCTTCTAATTGTTCAGCTGTGATTTTGAAGTTTTGTTCAGCTGTTGTGTTGATGAATACAGGAGTACCGTCAGCTAATTTTACCATTTCAGGATATGATACCCAGAATGGAGCTGGGATGATGACTTCGTCACCTTTGTCGACGATAGCCATGAAAACATTTGTGATGGCTTGTTTTGCACCGTTAGAAACGATGATGTCAGCGTCTGAGTAGTCGAGTCCATTGTCGCGTTTTAATTTTTCAGCGATGGCTTTGCGCAATGCTGGTGTTCCTGGTACTGGAGGATAGTGTGTGTCGTTGTTGTTGATAGCATCGATACCTGCTTGCTTTGCTGCCATTGGGGTGTTGAAGTCTGGTTCGCCAATGCTTAAAGAAATAACGTCGATACCTTGTGCTTTTAATTCACGGCTTAACTGAGTCATTTTCAATGTGGCTGATTCTGCCATATTAGTAACTCTTTGTGACAAAATGATGTTTTCCATTTTCTTCTTGTTATAAGTTTCTATCAAAAAAATACTAAAATTTGAATTGGCAAAGTTACTATTTTTTTTGCATTGAAATCATATATGTTTTTAAAAAAAAATAGAATGTTTTTGCGTATCTTTGCACGTAAAATAATGATTTGATGAATTGGAATTTGCCGAATATTATCCTGACGATTTGCATCGTGATGATGCTGGTATACATGTTGGTGTATTACGTTAAGGATAACAAGAATCGTAGAAATACAGCTTGCAACAATGATGACGTCCTTAGAACAGTCTCGCATAAGTTGACAGTGCCACTGAGAATTCAGGCTTACGAACGTCTGTTGCTCTATATAGAACGTATACAGTTTCCTGTATTAGTGAAACGTGTGTTTTATCCGGGAATATCCCGTGACGATTTCCAGTTTTCGCTTCTTCAAAATGTACAGGATGAGTTTGAACACAATTTAGCGCAACGTCTATACGTTAGTGAGGAAACGTGGCAACTTGTTGATTTGTCTAAGGAAGAAGTGCTTCAAAATATCAATGCTGTCTTTAACGACAATCCGGATGCTGACGTGGCGATGATAGCGCAACGGATAGCGTCGTTCAACAATCCGATGGTCGAGAAGGCGGTAATCAATATAAAACGTGAATTTAATTCTTTATAAATAAAAATGGAGTTTACAGCAATTCAGATAGCGACATTTCTCGGTGGCATCGTTGAAGGCAACCCGGACGTAAAAGTATATAATGTCGCTAAAATCGAGGAAGGTGCTCCCGGAATGTTGAGTTTCCTCGCTAATCCCAAATACGAACAATATCTATATACGACACAATCGTCGATAGTTTTAATTAATAACGACCTACAACTTCAAGACAAAGTATCTGCGACACTCATCAGAGTGCCTGACGCTTACGACGCTTTCGCTCAGCTGCTTGGTCTCTATCAACAATTTATACAGTCGAAGTCGGGCGTTTCTTCTTTGTCGTTCATCTCGAAAGATGCTATATACGGAGAAGACGTATATATCGGTGAGTTCGCTTTCATAGGCGAAAGAGCTAAGATTGGCAACCGTGTCAAGATTTATCCTCAGGTTTATATTGGCGACGATGTTGTTATCGGTGATGATACTATCATTTACGCTGGTGCGAAACTTTATGCTCAGACTGTAGTGGGTACATCGTGTGTCCTGCATTCCGGCTGTGTGTTAGGTGCCGACGGCTTTGGTTTCGCTCCTCAAGAAGACGGATCTTATAAAAAGATTCCTCAGATAGGTAATGTCGTTCTTGGCGATAATGTCGAGATCGGTGCTAACACTTGTATCGACTGCGCTACCATGGGCTCGACAAGAATCAACGACGGCGTGAAACTCGATAATCTCATTCAGATAGCGCATAACGTAGAACTTGGCAAGAACACAGCCATCGCTGCTCAGACTGGAGTGAGCGGTTCAACTAAAATAGGTTCCAACTGCGTGATTGCAGGTCAGGTGGGTTTCGTGGGTCATATACATATCGCCGACGGAACAAAGATAGGCGCCCAGTCAGGAATCTTAGGTAACGTAAAGAAAAACGGCGAAGAAATCATGGGTTCTCCAGCGATGCCTTTGAAGGATTACCTTAGAATGTCTGTTTATACTAAAAATATAGAAAAACTAGTAAAACGTGTCGAAGCTCTTGAAAAACTACTAAAAGAAAAACAACAATGACAGAAAAACAGAAAACTATAAAACAATCCGTCAGCCTCAGCGGTACGGGTTTACATACTGGTCAGAGAGGAACTCTGACATTCCATCCTGCCGAAGCTAATCACGGCATCAAGTTCAGAAGAATCGACGTGGAAGGAAAACCTATCGTCGAGGCGAGAGTGGAAAACGTGGTTGATACTTCACGTGGAACTACAATAGCGCAAAACGGCGTACGTGTCTATACAGTAGAACATATCCTTGCTTCACTAAGAGGTGCAGGCGTCGATAACGTATTGATTGACATCAACTGCGAGGAACCTCCTATTCAGGACGGAAGCGCGAGATATATGATAGAGGCTCTTAAATCGGCGGGCATAGTAGAACAGGATGCCGAACGCGAATATCTCAGAGTGAAGAAAGCCGTCACTTATTTCCATCCTAAAATAGGTTGCGAGATAAGCATCAAACCTGCCGACGACTTCAGAATGGAAGTGAGCGTCGATTATAACTCTCAGGTGCTTAAACCTCAGACCGCGACTTTAAGAAGCATGGATGATTTTGAAAAAGAAATAGCTCCTTGCCGTACATTCGTCTTCTTCCAGGAACTTGAGATGTTGCTGAAAAATAACCTCATCAAAGGCGGCGACCTCTCAACAGCTATCGTATTCGTGGAAGATGTCGTCCCTGCTGGCGAACTTAAAAGAATAGCTAAACTTTTCAATATGGAATCCGTCGGCATTCATCAAGGCGGTATCTTGAACAACACAAGCCTTCACTTCGAGAACGAACCGGCTCGCCATAAACTTCTCGACCTCATCGGTGATATGGCGCTGCTCGGAAAACCTATTCTCGGTCACGTCAAGGCGTTCAAACCCGGACATCTCGCTAATACCGAATTCGTGAAGATGGTGATTGAGAATTTGGAGTAGGTTGGTTAAAGTCTAAAGTCTAAAGACAAAAGATAAAAGAGCTGCTGTTATTGAACGGCAGCTCTTGTTGTTTCTTAATTATGTTTTTATTATTTCCCGAATCTGTATCCTACGGTGAAAGTGAAGGTGTTTTGTCTAACTATATTATTAGCTGGATAAATTTTATCACAATGAACTATACCTTTATAGAATACTTTGGTAAGTCCTAAACTATATCCGAGGTCTATTGTGAATCTGTAGATGTCAGCACCAAGACTAAAGGCAGCACCTAAATTGGCAAAATTGTAATCCCAATACTTGAAGGAAGTTTGGATGCTCCCAGATAATTGGTCTTCATGATTATCAATACCGCAGCAATCAACGGATAATAGATCATTAGTATATTTGTCGAAATTGAAATTTACGACAGGACCAATGTTGGCTCTCATGTTGAAATTGTCACGATTGATGAACTGATAACCAAAATATATAGGTAATATAAAAGAATGGTTTTTAGAAATCGTAACAGGACCTGTACATTGAAAAGTTTCAATTGCAATGTAGTTGTACATTAACTCAGGTTGTATTATGAAGTTGTCGAACATAAGTCTGCCATAAGCACCTAATGTTATGTCACTTATATCTTTATAATGAACTATAGTGGATGAGGTGTTGTCTTTGACGTTTATGTTGCGTTTATAACCAACTTTTGGTCCGAAATAGAAATCGCTTTGCGCATTCAATGTTATAGAAAACATAATGCAGATAATGAGTATAAGTCTTTTCATGATTGATAAATTTTATGATTATTACTGGCTTAACGATTTATTTATTTATTTATTGTAAATCGAA
Source organism: Bacteroidales bacterium (assembly GCA_045592965.1). Taxonomy (GTDB): domain Bacteria; phylum Bacteroidota; class Bacteroidia; order Bacteroidales; family F082; genus Limimorpha. The sequence goes on from JAZNVS010000040.1 coordinate 22,639, forward strand.
TCAAAAAATTTTCCTACACTCTCATATCCGTATTTCTCAATGACGCTCTTTCTTAAATAATTCGGGTCGTAATCGTTATGTGTCTTTATCATCTTGATAATGGCTTCCGCTAAGGCTTCTTTATTTCTCGGCTCTACTAAGATTCCTTTCGTCTCGTCAATCATCTCCTTGATACCGCCGACATTGGTGCTTACGACAGGAAGTCCCGATGCTAAGGCTTCGAGTATCACGACGGGCATATTTTCATAATTGCTCGATAACACTAAGAAGTTTCCTGAGGAAAGTTCATCGGCTAATTTCTGCCCTTCCAATAATCCGGTAAATGACACCTTATTAATTAATTGTAACTCCTCAGCTTTTGTTTTCATCAAATCGAAGTCCATGCCTTCGCCAATCAAAGTGCATTGGAAGTCGATACCTTTTTGCTCGACAATCTTTAAGGATTCTAAAAGTCCGCTGATGTTTTTGGATTTGTCTTCAAAACAACTGACGTGAATTATCTTACAAGGCGTATTGTTTTTCTTTTCAGATATGTGGAACATGTCTAAGTTCACGACATTGGGTAATACGACGTAATTGTCGTTTTTCAAGCCGTGATTTTGCATCGCCTTAGCGAGATTGTCTGTTACGGTGGTAACTAATTTTGCGTTACGAACGACAATCTTCGTAGCTAATTTTCTGAAGAAACCGCCGAAGTCGTTTCCAGGCAAATACCTCGACCAATGTTCCGTAATGATATAAGGTGTCTTATGTAATAGCTTCTGAATCCATGCAACAACTCCTAATCGCGTCAAGATATGAACATGAATTAAATCGTATGGACGTGGCTCGCCGCGTCCGTCTTTGCGACCAAGTCTCAATCCTATCATATTGGCACGATAGAACCGTAATAATGACAAGATTTTGTTCTTCGGTTTCTTATAATAAATCCGAATCGTATCGACATTGTTTTCTAATGTCCTTACGATTTCAAATGGACGTATGCAATACGTCCTTACAGTTTGTTGATTGTCTGTGGACAAAGTCTGTTGTCCGTTGTCCGTTGTCTGTTGACAATATACAACCGTAATATCATTGAACAAGGCGGCGGCTTCTGCATGACGTTGCACGAACAGACCGAACATCGGGTCGTAGCGGTGAGGATACCATCGCGCTAAAAAGACGATATGTTTTCTTTCCTTATTCATGACGATATTTCTCGATGACTTTTATTGCGTTGTTCACTCTTACTTCGTTGTCGCCGCTGACGATTTCAAAAGGAACCTTCATCTGTTCCAAAGTGTTTCTATAAATCTCGAAGAGTTCTTTTCTTTCTTCAATATTAGGATTCTCACGTAATGGGTCGTAAGTCCAAGGCAGGTCGATGTCGCATAGAAGATACAAGTCGAAGTCTTGTTGTTTTAATATTTCGTCTATAATTTTATTGGAATGTTTGAAGACGTATTCCACCCATATTTTGCAGACAACAATTTCAGTGTCGGCGATTAGTAGTGACGTGACTTGCTGCGTCTTTGCAGACAATTTCTTTTCTTCTTCTAAAATAAGATTATGTTGTCCTTTGGCGATTTCAACGACGTCGTCTTCTGTATATCGACCTTCGAAGTTTTCAAGATAAGTCCTTGAATATTCCGGGACGAAGTCGGTCTTATAATGATGAGCCAACTTCTCAGCGAGTGTCGATTTGCCTGTCGATTCGGGTCCTGTGATCGCGACTTTAAACATTTTGTCTCGCCTCCCTGCTCCAGTTTCTGAGTCCCATTATCGCCAAGATTGTATATGCGACATATTGAATGCTTGTCAGATACAATCCGTTATATATACAAAGCGGAATCAATATGATGTCGGCAGCCAAATAGAAGAACCAATTTTCTACTTTCTTGAATGATGTTAGTACCATCGCTATCAATCCAGCTGCACTTGTATAATAATCCAATCTTATCGATAAATCATTAGTTGTAAATATGTTGATGAGTAATGTTAAAGTCATGAAGATAATGATGGTTATAGCACCTCCTTTTTTGCCTAAATATGAAACTCTTAATTCTCTTTTGCCTTTCGCCTTTCGCCTTTCGTCTTCAGACCTTTTCCAGTTCCACCATCCGAATATACTTATCGCGAAATATAGAAAGTTGATTACGGCGTTGGCGTAGAGTCCGTTTTTTGTGAAAATGAAAACGTAAAGCGCCAAGCTTATCATCCCAATAGGATACACTAAGATATTGATCCTATATGAGAACCAGATGCTGAGCAAACCGGTAATCACCGCGACTGTTTCAATTATTAATTCATAATTCATAATTCATAATTCATAATTTTCAACTTTCAATTTTCAATTTTCAATTTTCTTTGGGCGTTCCGGCTGTGCCGTCGGGCTTTCCGCTATATCTTTTTCCGCTACGCTCCAAAAGGATGCCGCTTCAATCCCTAACGCACAACGTTAACAAAATATATCATCTGTCTAATATGAAATCCGTTGTTCATCATACTCTAATTGGCAGGCATTCCGAGCTAAGCTCTCCATACCTGCCTATTTGTCTTTCGCCCCTACGGGGCTTTATGATCTTCATTCTCAACTTTCAACTTTCAACTTTCAATTTTCAATTTTCAACTTTCAACTTTCAATTTTCAATTCTTGTCATCTCATGTCAATAATCTCGACGTTCGGGTGCATCGTTTCATCGAAAGTGAACATGCTGTCGGGGAGATTCTGGTTAGTCTTGAAGTCAGTTATCTCGTATATGAACTCGTTGCCGTCGCCGACGATGACATGAACCTTCTTGATGTCAAAATCTTTGATGTCGAAATGAAGTCTTACAGTTTCAAATGTATCGCCTTCATTTTCTTTTACCTCTATTATTTTGATGTCGGGATTGTCGCTTTCGACGAATGATGCTGTGATGTTTTGTGAAAACGCATCGATGATCGCGATAGGGGAGGAGTTGTTATCATCTGTCACTTCGCTTATCATCACCTCTTCGTCATCGATGAGGTGCGTCCATAGTGTAGTGCCGTCGCATATCATCTCTTGTCCGTCGATATTCATGATATATGAGCCGCCTTTCATTGAGGCATAGCCGTTGATATTTTCATAGAGTCCTGCGCTGTTGTTTATCATCTGATAGTTAAAGATGACGCTGATGTCGTTGTACGCCTTGTTCTTCTCGATGGCTTGTTTCAGAAACTCATCAGCCGACTGAGCTTGAATAGCTATGCCTGCTAAAATTCCGAATATCAATAAAAATATTTTCTTCATCATAATTTTACATTTTACATTTTACATTTTACATTCTACATTCTACATTCTACATTCTGCATTCTACATTCTGCATTCTACATTCTACATTCTGCATTCTACATTCTGCATTCTGCATTGTTAATTAATGTGGTGGGCGTTCCAGCTGCGCCGTCGGGCTTTCCGCTATATCTTTTTCCGCTGACGCTCCAAAAGGATGCCGCTCCAATCCCTAACGCATAAACGCTGCTATAACAATAATATCTCTCTAATCCATGCTATGCTCTTCATCCCTACCTATTTGTACAGAGCAGCCTTATATTCACATTTCCAATTCGTATGACCTTGCCATACGCTGTATCTATATAAGCCTTTCAGGCTATTTGGCATAAATTTCGTATGACCTTGCCATACGCTGTATCTATATAAACCTTTCAGGCTATTTGGTATAAATTGTTAATTGTTAATTGTTAATTCTCAATTCTTAATTCTACTCCTCATTATCCATATACAAATCTTTGAGGTACTGCTCGAGTGCCATTTCGTTAGCGACTTTCACTTCGCGTTGTTTACTTCCAGCGAAAGGTCCCACGATGCCTGCTTTTTCTAACTGGTCGATGATACGTCCAGCTCTGTTATAACCCAGTTTCAGTTTACGCTGCAACATAGATGTCGAGCCTTGTTGAGTTTGAACGATGATATAAGCGGCTTCCTCAAAGAGAGGGTCTCTCTCTTCAGGGTTGAGATTTTCTTTTGCGCCGCCTTCATCTTTTTCGTCCGGACAGTCTGGAAGATGGTATGCATCGGGATAGGCTCTTTGCGACCCGATGAAGTCGGTTATATTTTCCACTTCGGGTGTGTCGATGAATGCGCATTGCAGACGTACCAGGTCGTTTCCTGTAGAGAACAGCATATCGCCTCGTCCTATGAGTTGGTCGGCTCCGTTGGTGTCGAGGATTGTTCCAGAGTCGACGCGTGAGATTACGCGGAATGCTATACGTGCAGGGAAGTTGGCCTTGATAGTACCAGTGATGATATTTACCGAAGGACGCTGCGTTGCGATGATGAGGTGGATGCCGATAGCACGAGCCAACTGAGCGAGACGTGCGATAGGCGCCTCCACTTCCTTACCAGCCGTCATGATAAGGTCGGCGAACTCATCGACGACGAGAACTATATAAGGAAGGAAACGATGTCCGTCGTAAGGATTTAACTTGCGAGCGATAAATTTGGCATTGTATTCCTTGATGTTACGTACCTGTGCGTCTTTTAAAAGCTCATAACGGTTGTCCATCTCTATGCATAAAGAGTTGAGCGTGCGAACCACCTTTCTTACGTCGGTGATGATGGCTTCTTCTGCATCAGGAAGTTTTGCTAAGTAGTGACGTTCTATCTTCTTGTAAAGACTTAACTCAACTTTTTTAGGGTCGACGAGTACGAACTTAAGCTCAGCTGGATGCTTGCTATATAACAATGAGGCTATGATGGCGTTGATGCCAACCGACTTACCTTGACCTGTAGCACCTGCCATCAGGATGTGTGGCATCTTGGCGAGGTCGGCGACATAACTCTCGTTGGAGATAGTCTTACCGATGCCGATAGGAAGCTCGTAGCCGCTTTTTTGGAAACGCTCCGAACTCAAGACGCTCTTCATGGAGACAGTCTGTGGCTTCTGATTTGGAACTTCGATACCTACAGTTCCTTTTCCAGGGATAGGCGCGATGATACGGATACCAATTGCAGATAGACAAAGAGCGATGTCGTCTTGTAAACCCTTGATTTTGGAAATCCTGACGCCTGCTGCTGGGATGATTTCGTATAATGTGACGGTAGGTCCGATGGTGGCTTTAATCTTGTCGATGGCGATATTATAATTCGCGAGAGTGTCGACGATGCGTTTCTTGTTCTCTTCAAGCTCTTCCTTGTCTACGCTATTCGTTACCTCGCCATAATCTTTCAATAAATCTAAAGGTGGTAATTTGAAGTTAGACAACTCGAGTTTAGGGTCGAAGTAGGTGTCTAAACCAAAATGTTCACCTATCTCTTCAGCCTTCTTCTCTTCTTTAGGTTTCGTTATCTCCATGTCGATGTCGTCGGCATTCGGAGTGACAGACTCAGAATCGTCGTCTTCATCTGGTACTTCTGGGGTCTTGCCTATATGTTTTACCGTTATTTCAACATCATCTTCATCATCTTCATCATCTTCATCATCCTCATCATCATCAACATCCTCAACATCCTCAACATCCTCTTCGTCCTCGATGAGAGTGTTGACGGAAACCGGCTTTATCTCAGGAATTACTTCTGTCTCCTCATCAGCGTCAGCGTCTTCGTCAGCGTTTTCGTCAGCGTCTGTGTCAGCGTCCTCTTTATCTGGCTCTTTTTCTTTTCTCTTGAAGCTGAATGTCGGCATCTTGATGTCGAAGGTAAAGATGACATATAAAAATGCGGTGAAGAATAAAAGGATGTATATTCCTATAGCGCTGACATATTGTTCTATAAATTGATATAACTCAATGCCGACTAGTCCATATAGTTTTTCACATGTTACGTTTTGTGGGAGTATGGTGGCTAGGAAAAGAGGTATCCATAACAAAAAAACAAGACAATATTTGCATATAGTTATGATTCTGATTTTAGGTCCTTTGAATGTCAATAGCGAACCTGCCAGTGCCAGCAATGCTATCAAGTAGATAGAACCGATGCCGAAGGAATATTCACAGAGGTATCTTCCTATTATGTCGCCGAAGTTACCAGTGAGTTTGTAATTTATTACGTATGATATTGTTGACAACAGTATATACAAACTCAATAACATGAAAAACACACCGAAAGCGATTCTGACGCGAGGGTCTCTTTCTTTCTTGCGAGTTCCAGTGTTAGCTTTTTTAGGCTTGCCTTTCTGTTTTGAAGAAGAAGTTTTCTTAGTCTCCTTTTTCTCTTCTTTTTTTTCTTTCGTAGTCTCAATTTTCTCCTTATCAGTCATCGGAGTCACTACTTCTAATATCGGTTTGTTTTTGTTGTAACTCATAATCTTAATCTACAAATCTAAATGTTTTGTTGAAACGAATCTTACCTGTGTTTTTGTCGATTGACAGCCATACGAATACAGGTTTGCCGACGATGTGGTCGATTGGTACATAACCCCAGAAACGTGAGTCTTGTGAGTTGTGTCGGTTGTCGCCCATCATCCAATAATAATCCATCTGGAAGGTATATTCGTCGGTTTCTTTTCCGTTGATATATATCTTGTCGCCTATAATCTTCATGTCGTTATGTTCGTAAGCTCTTATCACTCTGTCGTAAAGAGCTATGTTTTCTTTGTTAATATTCACTGTTGTTCCCTCTTGAGGTATTACGATAGGGCCGAAGTTGTCGGCGTTCCATTTGAAATATGTTGTGTCGTTAGGGAAGATGTCTTCTGATACTTCAGTGCCAGGTGCTGCTATCATTCTCTCGACTGATACTACGAAAGGAAGCTTTCTGAATTCCTCTGCTATGGCGCCTGTCATGTTGAAAATCAGCTCGTCTTGGTGCGCTGTTCTGTAACCTTCAGTAATATTGTATTTTTCCAATATCTTAGGATTGATGCCATTGCCTGTGATTTTTACCTTGTAATTATGCTGCATCTCTTCTGGTTGTTCGCCAATTTCTCCGTTGATATAAACGACGCCGTCGATTATCTGTAATGTGTCGCCTGGCATTGCGATGAGACGTTTTACATAATTTTCTCTCTTGTCGACAGGACGTGTAATGATGTCGCCAAATTGTTTCTTGTCACTCATCACCTTGTCTTTACCGAAATAGCGACAAAGTTGATAATAAGTGACATTGCTTTGATAGACTTCGCTCACGGTATCTCCTGCAGGGAAGTTGAACACTATAGGGTCGTTGCGTTTTATCTCTGTCGTCCCAGGAAGTCTCTTATAAGGAAGCTGTGGCTTTTCTATATACGACTTAGTTGTCTTGGTTCCTGGTAATGTATGATGTACGAATGGGAAAGCGAGAGGCGTATTAGGGATACGAGGTCCGTAACCCATTTTGCTTACGATGAGATAGTCGCCGATGAGCAGTGACTTCTCCATACTAGATGATGGGATGGTGTACATCTCGAACATGAAAGTCCTTATTATCAATGCGGCGACGACAGCCCAAACTATAGAATCTATCCATTCGCGGGCTGAGCTTTTCTTTGGATATTCTGTCACTCTCGGGTCGCTGTATTTTGAGCCTTGCATGCTGACGATAGGGAAGAAGATAAATGGAACTACGGCGGCGCATACAACTTCCCAAACTTTAAACCTTCCGAATGCTTTTGCTAGGTCGATGAACATAAGCATCATAGTGAAGAAGTTGATATATGGAACTATCATAAACAGATACCACCACCATTTGGTGTCGTTGACAATCTTCGACAAGATGTATATGTTGTAATATGGTATTACGGAGTAGAAACCTTTAAAACCTGCTTTCTCAAAAAGTTTCCAGCAGAAGGCGATTGGCAATGTGAATAATGCCGGTACTAATAATATGAATGCTAACATAGTTTTATTTTTTTAATTTTCTTCTCAAATTTTCAGTTTTTCAAATTTTCAGATTTTAAATAAATCGTTCATTGTAAAGACTCCTTTTTTGTCAGCGAGGAATTCTGCTGCTATCACGGCGCCTTTTGCGAAGCCTTTGCGGCTGAAGGCCTCATGGCTGAGTTTTATTACGTCACAGTTGGATGTTGCGTTCACCTGATGTATGCCGAAAACATCACCCTCACGGATCGACTCTATAGGAAGTACGTCGTTAATTGTCAATTGTTCATTGTTCATTGTCAATTCCCATGAACTGTAGTTTTTGTTGCATTCTACGATGTCTTCTGCGAGCTTCACCGCAGTGCCGCTTGGTTTATCTAATTTATGTATATGATGTGTCTCTGTGAGACTCAATTTATAGTCGTAATTCTCCGAGAACTTCGCAAGTTGACGGTTGAGCATGAACATTATGTTCATGCCGATACTGAAGTTAGGAGCGTAGAATAAAGCCTGATTCTCTTTCAAGCATCTTTCTTTTACCTCGTCAAGATGCTGATACCATGCTGTCGTTCCGCACACCACAGGGATGTTAAGGTCGAAGCAGCGGTTGATGTTGTCTAATGCCGTTGCAGGCGTGCTGAACTCTATAGCGACAACATCTTTGGAATCTGAGAAATTGAGAAATTGAGAATCTGAGAATCTCTCGGAGACTCTAAATCTCTCCCAGTCGTCGGTATTGTCTATTCTCGCCAATATCTCATGTCCGCGTTGAAGTGACATCTGTTCTACCTCGTGGCCCATCTTCCCGTATCCTAACAATATAATCTTCATGGTTTTAAAATTTTAGTTTCAGTGATATTCCTGTGTTATAGTTAAAATTGTATGCTGTCTCGCCGAAGTTACTTTGTATGACTGGCTCCACTTTTAGAGTAAGGTCGTCGCCTATGTCGTATTCAAAGAAGTGAGCGTCGACGGTGGCGTCTATGATATTGATGCCGTACCAGAGCGCCATGATAATCCAGCTTAGCTCCATGTCGCGTCGGTAGCTGTCTCTCAGTGTGATAAGGTTGCTTCCTGAATATTTGCTGGCGTATTCTATAGCTTCCTCGCTGACGTCAGTATTGATTCCCATCTGATAGTCATACGCGTCTCTGAACTCTCTGTAGTTGTCGCCGTTCATGTCGGCAATATAATATATTGTTCCAATGCCGACATATACAATAGGTATTTTCCAATATTTCTTGTTATATGCCTGACCTAGACCTGGAAGCACTGCGGAGAAAATAGCCGCCTTTTTAGGATTGTGTTCTTTTTGTACGGACGTAGCTTGCCGCGTCCCTACTTGCGCCATCAAGTTCCCCATCGCCACTAACGACATCAACAATAATATCAGAAAACGCTTCAGCATCGTGTAAGTCAGTCTTTATTGATTAAAGAAATAAGTCTCTCGAATTCTTCGTCGTTTCTAAAGCTGATTGTCAAAGAGCCTTTGCCTTTGCTGTTACGGTCGACCTTTACCTTTGTGTTAAGAGATTTCGCTAAGGCTTCTGTCTTTAAGATGATAGCCTCTGGCAATACGTTTTTTTGTTTTTTGACCTTATTGTTTTTGCTGTTAAGTGAGCGAACGAGTTCTTCCACTTGTCTTACGCTTAGGTCTTTGTCGATTATCTCTTTTAATATGATGAGTTGTTTTGTTTTATCTTCAATGTTGATGATGGCGCGTGCCTGGCTCATGGAGATGTAACCGTCGCGGAGTGCCACCTGTACCTCTGGAGGTAATTTGAGGAGACGGAGAAAGTTGGTCACTGTTGATCTGTCTTTACCTACTTTCTCGCTGAGTTCTTCTTGTGTGATATTACATTCTTCGATGAGACGCTGATATGAGAGAGCCACTTCTATCGCGTTAAGACCTTCGCGGTGAGTGTTCTCTATCAAGGCCATCTCTAACATCTGCTCGTCGTTGGCTACGCGTATATACACAGGTATCGTCTTAAGTCCTGCGAGTTTCGATGCACGCAGACGACGTTCTCCGGAGATGAGCTGATATTTGTCGCGCCCCATCTTTCTCACTGTGACAGGCTGTATGACGCCTTGTGTCTTTATCGAATCTGCCAATTCTTTGAGAGCGTTGTCGTCGAAGTCGGTTCTTGGCTGGAATGGGTTAGCTTCAATGAAGTCGATATTTAATTCCGCTACGGCACCTGCTACGTAATTGCCTGATATATCTGTTGATGTGATGTCTGTCTCTGGGCTCTGCAATATAGCGTCGAGGCCGCGACCTAATCCTCTTTTCTTATTCTGTAGTGACATTTTCGTTGTTCTTTAATATTTCTCTTGCTAGGTTAAGATAATTGATAGCGCCTATGCTTGTGGCATCGTGCATGATGGCGGTCTGTCCGAAGCTCGGTGCCTCGCTGAGTCGTGTGTTAACGTTGATGATAGTGTCGAACACCATCGACTGGAAGTGGGTTTTCACCTCGCTGACGACTTGTTTTGATATTCTTGTTCTTGAATCGAACATAGTCAACAAGATGCCTTCGATGTCGAGCTGCGGGTTGAAACGGCTCTGCACTATTTTTATTGTGTTGAGCAGTTTGCCAAGACCTTCGAGAGCGAAGTACTGGCATTGTACGGGAATGATGACGGAGTCGGATGCTGTGAGTGCGTTGACGGTGATGAGCCCTAGCGATGGCGAGCAGTCGATGATGATATAGTCGTATTCGTCTTTGACGGAGGCGAGTGCGTCGCTCATCATTCTCTCTCTCTGTGGCAGGTTTATCATCTCTATCTCTGCGCCGACCAAGTCGATGTGCGCTGGCAGGAGATACAGGTTGGGAGTCTCTGTCTCCTTGATGATGTCTTTAGGGTTGACGCCGTCGATGATACATTCGTATATGCTGCCGTCTATCTCTTTAGGGTCGAAGCCCACTCCCGATGTCGAGTTGGCTTGAGGGTCTGCGTCTAACAGAAGTGTCTTATGTTCGAGAACTGCAAGACTTGCAGCAAGGTTGATGGCTGTGGTTGTCTTGCCAACACCGCCTTTTTGATTGGCTATCGCTATTATCTTTCCCATATCTTGTTGATTTATCTTTTTAAACTACAAAGGTACAATTTTTATTGTGAAAAATCACGATGTGTTTGTATAAGTTTTCAACAATTTTTTATTCTATATTTTATTCCAAAATTTCTCTTTCGATGGCATAATATTTGAACAAAACCGGACTGTCTTTTTTTTATTAATTAAAACTTGATCGTTATGAAAATTTTAAAATCTTTCGGCTTATTATTGGTGATGTCATTGCTCATTATTGTTTCATGTGAAGGTCCAAAAGGCGAGCCGGGTCCTCCTGGTCACGACGGAAACGCTAACGTCCAGTCTGCAACGGTGGATATAAAAGCATCAGACTGGGTCTGGGATGACAACGCTCTCAACTGGTATCTCGACCTTCAATGGGACGCCATAGATTTAGATATGGTAGATTACGGTGCAGTGCTCGTCTATATGGAAAATCCTGGCGACTTCTACGGATGGCATCAGCTGCCTCTCACACTTTATCCTAACGACCAGTATTCTGCAACAATGGAAACGATTTACTACGACTACGGCGTGACAGTATTTTGGACAAACTCCGACTTACAGCAGCATCTGAATCCTTGCGATTTTTATGGCGCCAACATGAGTTTCAAAGTGGTTCTCATCGATGCGACGACATACGGAAAATATAAGAACGAAGACCTGAGCAAATATGAAAATCTCGTGAAATTACTCAGACAAGATAATGTGGTTTTAGACTGATTGCAAGGTCTTGTATTTATGGTTTAAAAGTATATGGAATGGACGTGGCTTGCCGCGTCCATTCGCCGTTTTTACGGACGCGGCTTGCAACATGACGACTTCTCAGTTAAAAAAATCTTTAGACTTTAGTCATTAGCCTTTTGTCTTTTTATTATCTTTGTATCTCATAAATTTTAAAAATGATGATACAGGAAAATTTAAATCTCGTCAGGGCAACAGTGCCTTCAAATGTCACTCTTATTGCAGTATCTAAAACAAAACCTCTTCCTGATTTACAGGAGGCTTACGACGCTGGTCAACGCGTGTTTGGCGAGAACAAAGCTCTCGAAATGCGCGACAAAAATCAGGAACTTCCTAAGGATATTCAATGGCATTTCATAGGTCATCTCCAGACTAATAAGATAAAATATATAGTTCCTTTCGTCACCTTGATTCATTCCATCGACAGCGCAACAGTGCTTGAGGCAGTCAATAAGGAGGCTACTAAGAAAGAGCGCGTCATCGACTGCCTGCTGCAGTTCCATATAGCGCAGGAAGAAACAAAATTCGGACTCGACATTGAAGAAGCAAAGTCATTGCTGGAATCAGAATCGTATAAGAACTTGAAAAATATTCGTATATGCGGTGTCATGGGAATGGCTACTTTTACCGACGATACTAATCAGGTAAGAAAAGAATTTAAAACTCTGAAAAATATATTTGATTTCTTGAAAGAGAATTATTTCAAAGACGACGCTGATTTTAAGGAAATCTCCATGGGAATGTCAGACGACTATCCAATCGCGATAGAAGAAGGAGCGACAATGGTAAGAGTCGGCAGCAAGATTTTCGGCGCGAGAAACTATAATGTCTAAAGTCAAATGTCTAAGGTTTAAAGGGACTTAATTAATCGTATGAAAAAAATGATCTTCTTAATATTCTTCATGACCGCTGCATTGACGTCTTTCTCGCAGATTCATGTCAAGGAGGGCTCGTTTCATAAGATAGATGGTTTTGTTATGTTGGATAAAATGGACCATCTCGATGACAATAACGTTCCTATGGCATTGATAAAGATTTCGACAGAGAACATCAGTGCCGAAGAAAGAAGGAAGATGACTTTTAAAGGAAATCTTGTCACTTTTTTCGATGTGCAGTTTAAAAGCTCTGAAATATATCTTTATCTATCAACAACGGCGACCTTCCTGGAAATACATCATCCCGACTATGGGAAGACGGAGTATTGGCTGCCAGAAGACTTATGTGATTTCTGCGGTTATGAGTTGGTAGTGGTGAGCGACTATAAGACAGAGAGAGTTGTAGAGGAAAAACTTGTATATGTGAATGTTCCGACTACGGTAGAAATGAATGATGCCGTCGGTATGAATGAACCGAAACGTGACTTTTTCGTCAGTGTTAACTATGCGTGTACCGATATTGGAATCTCATCGTATGGTATTACTTTTGGTGAGTTCGGATTTCATCCTTCACCTACTAAATCTAAAAAACTCAATTGGTACATAAACCTGATGAGTAATTTTAACTTCAAAACAGTAAGCGATTTGGAATGTGATAAAGACGGACTTGTCGATGGTAAGACACACTATTACACAGGAAATGTGGAGAAAATTAGACATTCTTTTTTGTTGGGTATTATGCTTAAAGTCGCTGAGCCTGTGTATCTAAAAACAGGTGTTGGCGTAGGGCACTATAATATCGCCTGGGAAGATACCAATAAATCTTTGGTTAAGAACGTTGATTATTCCGATAACGGCGTTGATGCCAATGCTGGTCTTATGCTGAAGTTGGGAAAACTTAATGCGTCGTTTGATGTTGTAACTACCAACTTAAAAAACCTCGAATTTAAATTAGGATTGGGTGTTGTTTTATAATGAGAAAGATGAAAAAAAATTGCCTGATATTGCTGCCGCTTCTTGTTTTTATGGCATGTAAGAAAATCAATATGCCTGAAGTCGTTGATGTTAATCTTGATGAAGTCGCAACGACATTGACGACAGCCGTCATTCAGGGAACCTACGAGTATAATATGCCGGCTGATGTCATCGTCTTGATTTATGGCAAAAGCATAGACCTTACGTCTTCGGAGAATGTGGAGATGAATGTCAACGGCAATAGCTTTAATGTCACATTGACAGAACTTGACCCCAATACAAAATATTATTTCAAGATAAGATTTATAGCGCCATTAAGTTCTTTTGAGACCGAAATCGATGATTTCTATACAGTTGAAACTGGCGGAGGTGATAATGATGGTGATGATAATGTTGGCGACGATAAGCCTGTAGATAACATAAGTTGGGATATGGCTCAGGAGTTTGTTGAGATGCTGAGTTATCTTAGCGGCAAGACCTTCCGACTTCCTACAGAGGCGGAGTGGGAATATGCGGCAAGAGGAGGCAGTCGAGCCAATAATTACAAATACTCGGGCAGCAACTCTGTGAATAACGTGGCTTGGTATGATGATAACAGTTCAGCACAGACAAATCCGACAGGTCCTGTGTCGGGCTATAACAAGGTCATTAGAGGAGGTTCGTTTAGTTATAGTGACGGTTATTGCAGAGTGACGGACCGTTTCAGCGGAATGCCGTCGTGGAGCGATGTCTGCTATGGATTCCGTATTGTTATGGAAAATTGATGAGAAACAGAAATAGTTTTTTTACGAAGAAATATGAAGAAGATAGGTATTACTTTATTGAAGATGATGGTGTTCTTGTTGGTGCTTTTTGCAACGATGAGGATTATCTTTGTGATAAAATATTGGTCGCTTGTAAGTTTTGATAATATTCCTTTTAAAGAGATATTGAAGAGCTTTTATTCAGCTTTGTCTCTTGATATCGCTACGGCTTGTTATATGTTGGCATTGCCAGTCGTCTATATGTTTGTCACGCTTGCCATTAATAAGGATACGCTTTTTGCACCTTTGAGATGGTTTTTTTATCTATTGGTAGCTGTGTATAATTTGGCTGCTTTCGGCGATATTGGTATCTATGGTGAATGGAGAAATAAGCTCTCGTACGAGGCCTTGATGTATCTGGAGAATCCAACAGAGGTTATCAATACAGCCGAAACTGAGCATACGTTGTTACTCATAGTTTTGTGGAGTGTCTTTACCGTTTTGTTTTGTTGGTTGTACACTAAGTTTGTCGAACCGCAAAATAAGGAGCTTAATGAAGAAGAGAGCAAACCCAATGTCTACGTCTTGTCGGGAAGTTTTGTTCTGGTGGCCGGACTGTTGTTAGTTGGGATGAGAGGCGGTTTCGGCAAGATTCCGATATCGTCGGTCAAGGCTTATTATAGCACTCATAAACTGGCGAATGAAATAAGTGTTAATCCGGCGTATTTTCTTGTTGAGGATATATTGAACTCCACTAAAGAGGAAACGCAGGAGCATTTCAAATATATGGATTCTGTCGAGGCCAAGAAGATAACGATGAACCTTCATCATATAGATTGTGATTCAACGATGTCGATCATAAAGATAGAAAGGCCTAATATTATGGTCGTGATGTTGGAAAGTTGGTCGGCCGACTTGATAGAGTCGCTCGGAGGTGAGGTGGGCATTACCCCTAACTTCCGCGAGTTGGAGAAAGATGGTTTGTTGTTTACAAATATCTACGCTAGTGCAAATCGTTCGCAGCATGCCATGTCGTCTTTGTTCGGAGGTCTGCCAGGACTACCTGCGACTACCATAACAGACCATCCTGATAAATATTACGCGATTCCCTCTCTTGTGAAGAAGATGGACTCGTTAGGATATTATACCAGTTTTTATTATGGAGGAGATCTGAGATATGGAAATGTAAGGTCGTATATTCAGTATAATGGTTTTGACAAGATTGTAGATGCAGAGGATATTAACGAAGGTTTCCATAAAGGAAATCTGGGATATCACGATGCTGATGTTATGCCTTGGTATGCTGAGCAAATGTCGCAGCATCAACAGCCTTTTTTCAGCACTCTGTTCACTCAAAGCTCGCATTCGCCTTACGACCATCCTAAAAATTTTGAGGAGTTGAAATGGCCTAAGATTCAGAAGCATTACGTCAATTCCGGACATTATAGCGATATGGCGTTAGGAATGTTTATGGAGAAAGCACGGCAACAAGACTGGTACGACAGCACTTTGTTTATCATCGTGGCCAACCATAGCCATGTCTCATATAAGAATCATAGGATTGAATCTTTTGAACATCATAGAATCCCGATGCTGATCTATGGAGAACCTCTGCAAGATTCCTTGAGAGGGAAAACTTTTGATGCTATATGCGGAAACACCGACTTGCCAGCGACGATATTGGCTCAGTTAGGCGTGACTCATGACGAGTTCTTCTGGAGCAAAAACATATTCGGTCTATGTTACAAACCTTTTGCATTTTTCGAACTGAACAACGGACTCGGATGGAAAACGCCAGAAGGTGAGTTTGTCTTCTCTAATAATGGTGACTTTATCAAAAATAATTTGCCTGAAAAAATTAAAGATAGTGTAGTCGAAGATGGTAAATCGTATATGCAATATCATTTCGAGTTATTTAATTCCTATTAAAGTTCATAGTTTAAAGTATAGGATAGTTTAAAAAAAATAATTATCTTTGCACTCAAAATATAAGATAATATGTTTGAAGGATTAAGTGAGAAACTTGAACGTTCGTTCAAGATATTAAAAGGACAAGGACAAATTACAGAGATTAACGTAGCAGAGACATTGAAAGAAGTCCGCAAGGCTCTTTTGGATGCTGACGTTAGTTATAAGATAGCCAAAGAAGTAACCAATACCATCAAGGAAAAAGCATTAGGTCAGAAGATACTGACGTCTGTTTCTCCAGGTCAACTTATGGTTAAGATAGTTCATGACGAACTCGCCGAGTTGATGGGTGGTGATCATACAGAAATCAATATAAAAGCAAATCCTGCTATCGTTTTGATAGCAGGTCTTCAAGGTTCCGGTAAGACAACCTTCTCGGCTAAGCTTGCCAATTTCTTGAAGAGTAAGAGAAGCAAGAACGTTTTGCTCGTGGCAGGTGACGTTTATCGTCCTGCCGCTATCGACCAACTCAAAGTATTGGGCGAGCAGGTTGGCGTAGAAGTTTATTCAGAAATAGAAAACAAGAATCCTGTTCAGATTGCAGAGAATGCTATTCAGTATGCTAAAGATAACAACAAGAACGTAGTTATCATAGATACCGCAGGTCGTCTTGCTGTTGATGAGCAGATGATGAACGAGATAGCAGCTGTCAAGGCAAAAGTCAATCCACATGAAACATTATTCGTCGTCGACTCCATGACTGGTCAGGATGCTGTCAACACAGCAAAGGCTTTCAACGACCGTCTCGACTTCGACGGTGTCGTTCTCACCAAATTGGATGGTGATACCAGAGGTGGTGCAGCTCTTACTATCCGCAGCGTTGTCGACAAACCTATCAAATTCGTCGGTCTCGGCGAAAAAATGGATGCTCTCGACATATTCTATCCTAAACGTATGGCAGACCGTATCCTCGGCATGGGTGACATCGTGACCCTCGTTGAGAGAGCTCAGGAACAATTCGACGCAGAAGAAGCTGCTAAACTTAAGCGAAAACTCGCTAAAAACGAATTTAACTTCAACGACTTCCTTAAACAGATCCAGCAAATCAAGCGTATGGGTAATCTCAAAGACCTCGCAGCAATGATTCCTGGCATGAATAAGATTAGCGATGAAGATATCGACGACGATGCATTCAAGAGTATTGAAGCAATAATCGGTTCAATGACCCCTGCAGAACGCGAAAATCCTAAAATCTTAAACGGTAGCCGCCGCAGAAGAATTGCAATGGGTAGCGGTACCAATATCGTTGAAGTCAACAGACTCATAAAACAGTTTGAAGAGACATCTAAAATGATGAAGATGATGACATCAGGCGGAGCAAAGAAAATGATGCAGATGATGTCTCAAATGAAGAACAGAAAATAAAATCATGATATTATGACTGATAATAAAATCATCGATGGCAAACTTATTGCCGCAACAATGAAAAAAGAAATAGCTGCTGAAGTAGCTGATATGATAGATAAAGGAGTAGGTGCTCCTCATCTCGCAGCAGTTATCGTTGGTGACGACGGCGCAAGTCTCACATACGTCGCCTCCAAAGAAAAAGCTTGTCATAGCGTTGGCATGATTTCTTCTGTCTATAGACTGAGTGCAACAGCAACAGAAGAAGACGTGCTCAACACAATTAACTTCCTCAACAATGATCCTGAAATTGATGGTTTTATCGTGCAACTTCCAATGCCAAAACATATCAATGAAACGAAAATTATTCAATCGATAGATCCTAGTAAAGACGTTGACGGTTTTACATTACAAAATATCGGCATGATGCAACTCGGTGAAGATTGTTTCCTCCCAGCAACACCATTCGGTATTATGGAAATGCTCAAACGCAGCAATGTCGAAGTGGCAGGAAAACATGTAGTGGTCTTGGGTCGTTCTAATATCGTCGGCACTCCTATCAGCATAATGCTCTCAAGAAAAGGCGTCGATGCTACAGTGACAAACTGCCATAGCAAGACTGAAAACTTAGGAGAATTGACACGTCAAGCCGACATTCTCGTAGTCGCTATTGGTAAACCTGAATTCGTCAAAGCCGATATGGTTAAAGAAGGCGCTGTCGTTGTTGACGTCGGTATTAATCGTATCGAGGATAATTCTGAAAAAGGTTATCATATCGTTGGTGACGTCGATTATAAAGAGGTATATAAGAAAGCTTCAAAGATAACACCTGTTCCTGGTGGCGTCGGCCCGATGACAATAGTGTCTCTGCTTCATAACACATTGATGGCAGCAAAGAAACGTAGATAAGAAAAACTAAATAACAATGTTTTAACAATGAAGATTTTATTTTTAAAGTCTTCATTGTTTGTTAATACAAAGTATGAATCTTACACTTGCCAAAATATTGAAGCCTCTGTTACTGTCGATATCTCTTATTTTATCGACAAATATTTCTCTTGCACAAAACATTCATTCATCTTCCAAAAAAACGATACGGAATTTTGAAAAAGCTAAGTCTTCATTTCTTAATAAAGATTATGATATGAGCCTGTCGTATGTAAATGATGCAATTCGCAGCGATTCTTCTTTCACAGATGCGATATTGTTGAAGGCGGAATTGTTGACAGAAATGAAAGATGTTATCAATGCGATAGAAACGTATGAGCTTTTATTCAAGACGGATTCTATGGCGTTTCCTCGCGCTGCTTTAGCATTGTCGAAGCTCTATGATAATCAGCAGCGTTATGGTGAGTCGGCCGATATGTTGCAATGGTTTTTATCATTTGATAATCATAAAGAGTCGCTGAGAGAATACGCTGAGAAACAACTTCAACTTAGCTTATTTAGAAAAGAATTGTTTGATAATCCTGTCGAATATAATCCCCACAATATTGGTAATATTGTCAATACTTCAGCGGACGAATATGTTAATCAATATTATGTTAATGAATCTAAATTAATATTTACAAAACGCTATAAATCTGATTTGCCTGAAGATGTTTTTCTCAAGGAGAATATTTTTGTGACAAATATTATTGATACAATATTTACCATTCCTGATTTTTTGTTTGAAGGAAACGAAACTGCTGATGATATAGGTGCTGCTAATATAAGTGACGATGGAAATACTATTTATTTCTCAATCTGCGGTGGGGAAGACGGCTTGGGAAGTTGCGATATCTATTATTCTGAATTAAGTGATGGAAACTGGAGCGAAGCAATAAATATCGGAGCGATAAACACTTCTAACTGGGAGTCTCAGCCTTGTATAAGTCACGATGGTAATGAATTGTATTTTGTCAGACGTGATTCTAAAAAAGGAACGTCAGATATTTTTGTCTCGAAAAGAAATAATGATGGAAGCTGGGACAAGGCGGAACGTTTGAATTCCAATATTAATACAGATGGAAATGAAATGGCGCCTTTCATTCATCACGATGGAAAGACTTTATATTTCTCTTCAGATGGTCATAATGGAATGGGAGGTTATGATTTGTTTGTTGCTAGAAAAAATGAAAATAACGATTGGACGGAAGCGGAAAATCTTGGATATCCTTTGAATACTCAGGGAGATGAGATTAATATAGTGGTGTCGAATGATGCCATAACAGCATTTATTTCTGCCGATAGAACGGATGGTTTTGGCGGTTACGATATTTATGAGTTTGAATTGAACGATAGGTTTAGACCAGAATTTATAGAAATCGAGATTCCTTCTGTTGAAGACTTATATGTCGATGCTATGATGAAAGGAGCAAGTATTTCTTTAAAGAATATTTATTTTGAGTTTGATAGTTATGAACTTAGACAAGATTCGGAGGATGGTTTGAATGCTTTATCTTCATTTTTGAAGAGTTATCCTAATGTTGAAGTGGAGCTTTCTGGTCATACAGATGATATGGGTGATGAGGATTATAATCAGCGTTTGTCGGAAAGAAGAGCTGAGAGTGTGAAAAAAGCCTTGATTAATAAAGGTGTTTCTTCAGATAGGATAAAAACAAAAGGCTGCGGATCTTCGCAACCTTTGCTTCCTAATAACTTTGATGATGAACTAAGAGCTCTTAATAGGAGAGTCTCTATGACTTTTGTTAAAGAATATTAATCTTTATACATCTTTTCGATTAAGTCTTTATATTGTTCTTTAACGATTTTTCTCTTTACCTTTAATGTAGGAGTTAAGATTCCATTGTTGACGCTCCATTCGTCGGCAATCAACACATGGCATTTTATCTTTTCTGTGTCACCGAAATTTTGATTTATCTTCTTGACTTCTTCAGCATAACGTTTCTTGACCTCATTGTTGTTAATCATTTCCTGAGGAGTGGTGTATTTGATTTCGTGTTTGTGACACCATTGTTTCAAGAATGCGAAGTCAGGGACTATGATAGCGCCAGCATGTTTGTGATTTTCTCCAACGACAACAATATTCTCGATAAATCCTGATTCGGCAAATTTGTTTTCTATTACGTCAGGGTTGATGTATTTTCCTAACGATGTCTTGAATAAATTCTTCAATCTACCGGTGATTCTTACCTGACCATATTCATTTATCTCTCCGAGGTCGCCTGTGTGGAGCCAACCATCTTCGTCGATAACTTCCTTGGTGAGTTCTGGCTGATTATAATAACCCATCATGACGTTGTGTCCGCGGCAAACGATTTCCTTTTCTTCTGTCAATCTGACTTCTACGCCTGGCAATGCAAAACCTACTGTTCCGACTTCGCGACCATGAGGTTCGTTACACGACACGGCGATAACAGGTGAGCATTCTGTCATGCCATAGCCTTCATAAACAGGCATCTTGATTGCTGAGAAGAATGATGCTATATTGGATTGTATACTTGCAGCACCAGAGACAACGATGTCGAATTTCTCTGCTCCGAGGTTCTGACGTATTTTCTTATAAACCAATGCGTCGGCAATCTTGAGTTTTTGATTGTATAACCAGGTGCGGTTGCAAGGGTCTATTCTATATCTTTCTGCTAAGTTCAATGCCCAGAAGAAAATAGCTTTCTTTATACCTTTATTGCTTGCTCCAGTCTGTCTGACTTTGAGATATATTTTCTCAAGGAGACGTGGAACGGCACTCATCATGCTAGGCCTGACTTCTTTCAAGTCGGATGCTATTGTTGCAAGGCTTTCAGCGTAATAGATAGACATTCCTAAGTATTGATATAAGAATACCAACATTCTTTCGTAGGCGTGGCATATAGGGAGGAAACTGAATGCTTTTCTTGACCACTTAGAAGGAGTCTGTTTCAGATTGTGAATTTGACTCATTATGTTATAGTGAGAGAGCATTACGCCTTTTGGATTGCCGGTCGTTCCTGAAGTGTAGATGATAGTTGCACATTCTTTTTCATCGATGCTGTCTTCGCGGCGTTGGAGTTCTTCTTCATCAACGTGGTTCTTGCCAATCTCGAGTAATTCTTCAAAGGTTGGATAATCACTCTTTGTAGATATTGTGTAGATAGATTTTAGGTTTGGACACTCGTCTTTTACGCTTTCAATTTTTTGAAGAACGCCTTGACCTTCCAAAACTATAAGTTTTATGCTGCAATCGTTGATGATATAACGATAGTCTTCTTTGCTGATTGTTGGATAAATAGGTACTGTGACAGCTCCGACTTGCATGATAGCCATGTCAAGCATGTTCCATTCTGGACGATTGCTGCATATTATGGCAATTTTGTCGTCTTTCTGGATACCTAATTTAATAAAAGCATAACTTAAGTAGTTTGTCATTTCAACATACTCTTGTATGCTAAATTGTCTCCATACTCCGTTTTCTTTTTTTGCTAACGCAACTTTCTGTTCTGGGTATTTGTTGACATACAACTTTAAGATGTCAAACAATCTTTTTTCTTGTATCATTTATATTGATTTTATTGCAAAGAAACATAAAAAAAAATTAAGTATTTAAAAATTACATGAAGAATATAGAATTTGTTATGGAAAGAAATATTTTGGGACTGAATTTGGAAAAAAGTCGCTTTTTAAGGCTGTTTTTATACTTTAAATACGTGAAAGTGTCATTTTTAGGGGTGAAAATAATTAACTTTTTTAACTAAAGGCGCAATTTTTTTAACAAATAGAGTATTATTGCTTGATGATTTTCTCAACAAATCTATTTTGATTTTTCTCGTCCATAAGTTGAATGATGAAAACTCCTTTTGAATTTTGAAAGTTGAAGACTTCATCGTCCTTACTTCTCCTTTCAAATAATATGGCACCGTTAAGATCGAAAATTCTAATTGTCATCGAGCTTTTGTCATTATTTTTAATTATTAAGCTGTCGTCATTAGGATTATTGATGATCTCGAAATTATTCACTTTTACGGGAGTCACAATATTAGTGGTGTCGATATAGGTTGAATCTATATTAGTAGTGTCGATGATAGATTCTATCTCGATATTCCATTTCTCAAGGTTGTTGAAAACAACATTTTCGGCCACTGTTTGAAGAAGTAGTGCCTTTTCTTCATTTATAGATTCGTTGTGATAGATTCCTATTGGACTTTCCCTGAAGAATACGCTATAAAAAACACAGGCTGCGAGATAGCTTCCATCGTAATTGGGGTGACTCTCGTCGGAACTATGAAGAACCAATGTTGAATCTATTGAGAAGGCTTCTTTCCAAGCGTCGCCAACAGGTGCGACCCAAGAGTTGGTGGCGTAGGCGTTTTCACAATAAGCCATGCTCATAGTGTCTTGCATGTGATTGAAATCGACGAAGTCGGCACTGCAATATAAGCCTTCGCCGTAGTTGACGCATTGTTGGCCTCCATATTGACGTCCCCATGTCATATAACCTACAACTTTCGCATCAGGATTATAATGCATGATTGTATCGTATAATATTTGATAGTTGGGTCTCATTGAGTTATGACGATAATAGTCTATCGAAGGAAGCTGACTTTGCTCTTGTAATACTACGAAATCCCATTTGCCTTCGCGTATCTTAGCTTGTGATGTGGGGTTTGCTACGTGCTGGAAGAATGTGTGCCCACCAGGACAAACAGATTCGTGCTTGACACTCTTGCCGTTTCCTTCAGCTAATTCGTTAATCATTTCGGGAAGATTGTTGACAAATGTGTAACTGTTTCCGAGAAATAAAACATTAATCTCTTCTTGCGATTCTTGTGCGATGGAAAATTTACATATTAATAATATGAGGGCAAGTAATAAACAATTTCTCATGGTATGATAAGGTTTAATAAATTGAAGAGGCGTACATGAGTGCACGCCTCTTGATGTCTGATATTTCTTACAATTATTTAGCTAAGAATGGATAGCCGTATTCTGTTGCAGGAACAAAAGTTTCTTTTATAGAACGAGGATTTGTCCAGCGAATTAAATTCCATAAACCTCCAGCTTTGTCGTTTGTTCCTGAAGCACGAGAACCACCAAATGGTTGACAGCCAACAACTGCGCCAGTAGGTTTGTCGTTGATATAGAAATTGCCCGCAGCATATCTTAACTTTTCGTTGGCAATCTTCAATGCTTGCAGGTCGTATGAGAAGATGGCGCCTGTCAATGCGTAAGGTGAAGTGCTGTCGCAGAGTTCAAGTGTCTCAACATATTTTTTGTCATCATATACGAAGATGGTGATGATTGGTCCAAATATTTCTTGCTCCATCGATTCATATCTAGGATTTGTCGTTAAGATTACAGTTGGTTCCACAAAGTAACCTACTGATTTGTCGCAGTTTCCTCCGAATACAACTTCTGCTTCAGACGATGCTTTTGCTCTGTCGATATAACCTTTGCAGTTGTCGAATGAAGTTTCGTCGATGACAGCGTTGATGAAATTGCTGAAATCGTTAACATCACCCATCTTGATGGTGCTGAGCATTTCGCCTACATATTGTTTTATGTCGTTCCATAAAGAAGCTGGAATGTATGCACGTGAGGCTGCTGAACATTTTTGTCCTTGATATTCAAATGCTCCGCGAACAATGGCAGTCGCTACCTCACGAGGATTTGCTGAGCTGTGTGCAAAGATGAAGTCCTTGCCACCTGTCTCACCAACCAATCTAGGATATGATTTGTAGTTGCTGATGTTTGCTCCTACGCCCTTCCATAAACCTTGGAATGTTGCGGTTGAACCTGTAAAGTGAATGCCTGCAAGATTAGGATTGCTTAATGCGATGTTACCTATTAGTGAGCCTTTTCCTGGTAAGAAGTTGATGACGCCAGCTGGAAGTCCGGCTTCCATGAAAATCTGCATGAGATGATAGTTGGATAACAATGCTGTTGTTGATGGTTTCCAGATGGTTGTGTTACCCATTAAGACTGGTGTCATATTGAGGTTGGATGCGATAGATGTGAAGTTGAATGGTGTGACAGCCATCACGAAACCTTCCAAAGGACGATATTCTGTTCTGTTAAGTTGGTCGGGCGATGATGATGGTTGTTCAGCATATAAGTTGCTTGCGTAATAGTTGTTAAAACGGAAGAAATCGATGGCTTCGCAGGCTGAGTCTATCTCTGCTTGGAAGGCGTTTTTACTTTGTCCGAGCATACAAGAAGCATTGACTCTTGCGCGATATTTTGTAGCGATAAGCTGGCCGATGCGAGCTAAGATAGAGGCGCGTTCAACCCAGGACGTGTTTTCCCATTCTTTCTTGGCATCCAATGCAGCTTCAATAGCCATGTTGACTTCTTTCTCACCAACTTTATGATATCTGGCGACTACATGTTTGTGATTATGAGGCATCACAACTTCGCCCATGTCGCCAGTACGAATTTCCTTGCCTCCGATTATAATAGGTATTTCTATAACTTCTTTAGATTGATTTTCAAGTTCTTTCTCTAAAGCTAAACGCTCAGGACTGCCTGGTCTGTATTCTTTTACAGCTTCGTTGGCAGGTTTTGCAAATTGAAATAGTGCGTTGTTCATAATGTTATTTTTTATGTTTGTGTTCAAGTTTTATTGTTGGGTACAAATATAATTTTTTTATTTCAAAAATGAAAGTTAAAAATTATCAGGCTAACGAATTCTTTTTATAAAACCAAGGGCATGAGTGTGTTGCCCAGTTTCTTTATTGAATATTCCTGTCAGATCTAGAGTGTCGATACGAACCTTTCCGGAAGCGTGAATTATTTTGTCGTTGGAAAGCATAATGCCAACATGTGTAATTTTATCGTCTTCGTTCTTAAAGAAAGCCAAGTCGCCAGCTTTGGCATCAGCGAGAGAAGATATGATCTCTCCGCATTGAGCTTGTTGATACGCATCTCTCGGTAGTTTATATCCCGCAACTTTGGCGCATAGCTGGACGAAAGCAGAACAGTCTATGCCCATCGCGCTTTTGCCTCCCCACCGATAAGGAACATCAAGCATCTTGATAGCCGATTCGACCATAATGTTATTGTCAAAATCTTTTCTTATGGCGATGGCATTTTCTGTCTTTTCAAAGACCTTACTTCCGAAACTGAGAGTCATATTCCGATAAGACGTTACCGCTGTGTTGATTATGTATTTGTCTTTTTTGAGAAGTTCGTTGAATTTTTCTTCGCTTAATTCATAATGCTGCAGCTTCCTAATCCAGCCTTCGTAGGAGTCGTACTTGCAACAAATTCTCATCCATTCTTCGTTCTCATCTAAAATCTCATATATATCGTTGAATAACAATTCAGAAACAAGCTCGCTGGTATGAGAAGGCTCTCTTCTCATTGGTACTACTGATAACTTACAAATTCCGTGTCTCATATTTTTATTTAACTTCTTATGATTGCTAAATTAAAAAAAATAATCGTATATTAGCAGTTGTTTTAATTAAAAAAAATAATATTTTTGTAGAAATAATAAATTGTTGAATATGAGTAAAATATCGTCTTTCTTGTCAAAAATAGCACATTCGTATCAACTTGTATATAGAGTCCTGCTTTTTCTTGCAGTAGCTTTTGTTATAGTGTGGCAGATGCCGAGGACTGTGAAGTTTAAATATGAATATCAGAAAACTCGTCCTTGGCAGTATGAATCTCTTTATGCTCCATTCAATTTCCCAATCTATAAGACAAGTGAGCAGTTGAAGTTGGAGGAAGAGAATCTTCTTAAGGATTTCTATCCGATTTTTGTTTATGATGTGACTATGACGAAGAATAACAGAGCTTTGATGTTAGATGAATTCAATGCAAAATGGAATGGGAAAGATGAATATAAGGAAGCTAACAGATTGTTGCTTGAGAAGTTGTATGATACAATAGAGAATAGAGGTGTTGTTGCACATACATCTTTATTTGAGACTATGAAACCAGAATCGATGATTGATGTTGTTCGAGACAGAGTGGTAAAAACTAAGCAGTTGCGTGATTTTTACACGATGAAGGCGGCAACAGATTTTGTCGCCGAATGTCTTACAAACGCTGCTCCTGAAATAGATAAAATGTTTATCAACCGATTGTTATTAGTTTATCTTCATCAGAATGTAAACTACTCTGATGATTTGACGACTCAGTCTGAGGAACAGGCTCTGGCTTCAATTTCATTAACATTTGGAATGGTTCAGAAAGATGAGCTTATCATATCAGAAGGTGAGCTGATTACTGATGAGAAATATAACATCCTCAACTCGTTAGAGACTGAATATGCTTCTCATGACGATGGTGGTATGTTTAACAGAAATTCTAATCTTTATGGACAGATTATTATTGTGCTTGCGGTTCTGATATTGTTATTCGTAGCATTGAGATTATTGCGCTCTGAAATATACACTGAGCCGGCTTCGCTTACTATGGTGATGGTTATGATGCTGATGATGATAATACCTTCATTCCTGATTATCAAGTATTATCCTGACATGATTTATATGATGCCGGTCTCTATTCTGGCTATGTTGCTGGTGACATTCTTCGATACTAAGTCCGCTATATATATTCAAACACTTACATTGATAATCATTAGTCTGGCAGTCCCTAACTCATTCCGATATTTTGTGATACAGTTCTTCGTATCGCTGGTTTCTATCTTTGTATTGTCGAGAAACTCTTCTCGTTCAAGATATTTCGTGACCTACTTATCGGTGTTGATTTCGTATATAGTATTGAAGATTGGAGTCAGTCTTATTTTTGACGCGGGATTGGACGGATTTGGCTGGAGCGATGTTGGTATCTTTGCGATGAATGCTCTTTTTACCATGTTGACACTTCCTCTTTCGTTCCTCTTTGAGAGAGTCTTTGGTTTTGTAACGGATTTGACATTGTTGGAGCTAAGTAATACTAACTCGCCGCTGTTGAGAAAGTTGGCTTCTGAAGCTCCAGGTACTTTCCAACATGTGATGCAGGTGGCTGATCTTTGTGAGGAGGCACTCTTTGCTATCGGAGGTAATATGCTGCTGGCTCGTACAGGCGCGATGTATCATGATGTCGGAAAGATAAAGAATCCTTTGTTCTTCACCGAAAATCAAAGTGGTAAGTTTAATCTGCACGATGATATGTCATATTATGAGAGCTCGCAAGTGATAATCAATCACGTTATTGATGGAATAGAAATATGTAGAAAATACCATGTGCCAGATCAGATTATAGATTTCGTGAGAACTCACCACGGAACAAGACGTACGGAATATTTTTATCAGATGGAGCTTAAATCAAATCCCGGAGTAGAAGTGGATGAAAAGGATTTCCGTTATCATGGACCTATTCCTTTTTCGAAGGAGACAGCTGTCCTTATGATGGCCGACTCGGTGGAAGCAGCATCGCGCAGCCTCGTTGATAAAACGGAAGAGTCGATAAGTAAACTCGTTGATGGAATTATCGATGCTCAGATGAAAGATAATCAGTTCGTTAATACCGACTTGACATTCCGCGATATTACTACAGTCAAGAGAGTGTTTAAGAGAAAACTGATGAATATGTATCACGTCAGGATTGCTTATCCTGTTTAAATTTAAGATTTACAATTGTTTGACGGTCAATTGTTAATTGTCAACTGTAAATTGTCAATTGAACTATTTCCTTCGTTGAAAAGTAAATCGACTACCGATAGATTTGGTATGAATCCGTGACGGTCGGCGAAGACTTGATAATAAGGTTTCAAGTCTGCGTATTTGACATCGTCTTTCGATAATGAGATTCTGTAATCGTTAATGTCTGTTATCTTTTCAAAATCTTCTGTATAAGAAAATTCTTTCTTGATTTTCATTAACTTCAATATTACCTTGAAGGAGTACTCGTTTAGTTCAACCAGAGTGTTGAATTTCTGTTTGTAAATCTTTTCAAAATAAGGGAAGTAATAGTCGAAGTAAGCTGACTTTCTGTAAGCCGATTCTAAACAACGCAGGTGAACCTGTTGCCATGCTTCTTTATAACTGATCTCGATGTCTTTTGTCAGAGTGTGATTACCGCTCGTTTTTATGACAGGAACCGTTAATGTCTGTAATCCGTTGGCAGTCATAACTCTGCATCGCGTCCTGCACGACTGTTTCTGATAAGTCTCATATAACTCGATTACAGGATTCTCGCTTGTAAGAAAAAGTGAGACGTATTTTATCGAAGGAAGATATGCTGTAGGAAAAATCTGTTGCATTAATTTATAAGGTGTTCGTTAATGATCTTGACATAATCTTCTTTTGTGAGACCTCCTACCTGCGACATAGGCTGGCCTTCTTTAGGAAGGAAAAACACTGTAGGAATGTTTCTTATCTGAAATACCGTTGCTAACTTACGTTCGGTGTCGACATTGACTTTGTAAAACAAGACTTTGCCTTCGTATTCCAAAGCCAGCTCCTCCATAATGGGAGCGATTTTTTTGCATGGTCCGCACCAGTCGGCGTAAAAATCGATGATGCAAGGAAGCTGGTTCTCGTATGCAAAAGAATCTGGATATTTTTCTAAGTCCCAGATATTCTTTGTGAAAAACTTATAGTCGATATTTTTAACTAAGCTGTTGTCCTCGACTTTTATTTCCTGTGTCGTTGCTTGTTCTTTGTTATCTTTCTGTTCTTTTTTAGAACCTCCGCAAGATGCAAGCAGTAATGCGGATAAGATTGTGATGAATGTTTTTTTCATGTCGTTTGAGTTATAATGTTAGTCGAAAATTAATTTTTGTAAAGATACGATATTTTATTTAAATATCATTCAAAAAAAATTATGCATTACGCATTAAGCATTATGAATTATTATTAACTTTGCACCACAAAATCGAGTTTCAAATTAAAATTTAATAACAATGGAAAAAAAAGATTTATTGAAAGATGTTATTAAACACATCGACATAAAAAGTTACAATTCAACAGAATTAGTTGATGCAATGCGTAATATGTCATTCACATCACGCGACACGGCACGCGCTGCCGACATCTTGATGATGATGTGTAAAGAAAAAGAATGTACAAACATTTTGACATTAGCCGGTTCAACATCAGCAGCAGGTTGTATGCAAGTTTATGTTGACATGGTTCGTAACAAGATGATTGACGTTGTTGTTGCAACAGGTGCTTCTATCATCGATATGGACTTGTTTGAAGCTCTCGGTTACAAACACTACATCGGCGAAAAAGAAAACGTTATTCCAGATACAACATTACGCGACCTTTACATCGACCGTATATATGATACATACATTGATGAAGAAGAACTTCAGGCTTGCGACCACTCAACATACGAACTCGCTAATATGCTCGAAGCTCGCCCTTACTCATCACGCGAATTCATCTATGAAATCGGCAAATGGTTACATAACGGCAAAGCTGTTAAAAAAGATAGCTTGATCCAAACTTGCTATGAATGCGGCGTGCCTATCTTCGTTCCTGCATTCAGCGACTCATCAGCAGGCTTCGGTATCGGTAAACACCAATGGGAAAGAATGCAAAAAGGTGAAAAATATTTGTCAATCGACTCAGTGAAAGACTTCGTAGAGTTGACACAAATCAAGATGCAAGCTCCTGAAACAGGCTTGTTCATGATTGGCGGCGGTACTCCTAAGAACTTCGCACAAGACACAGTCGTCTGCGCTGAAATCCTTGGCTACGACGTCCCAATGCATAAATACGCTATCCAAATCACAGTGGCTGACGTCCGCGACGGTGCTTGCTCATCATCAACATTGTTGGAAGCTGGCTCATGGGGCAAGGTAAGCCACCAACTCCAACAAATGGTTTATGCTGAAGGTACAACAGTAATTCCTTTGATTGCATCATACGTCTATCATAACGGACCATGGCAAGAAAGAGAATACAAGAACTGGCAAAAGCTTTATCAGAAATAAAATTATACAAGACAGTAAAAAGAGCGTATTTAACGCTCTTTTTTTTTATTGATGAGATAGTGCTTATTATGAGAAAGTTGTTTTTTATCTTGGTCTGATACTTTTGTCATTTTCGTCATGTGATGAAAATATTGACAAACCGATAGTTTCTACGATGGATGTTTCAGTACAGTGTAATCGTGCTTCGTCGGGAGGTGTCGTTGTTGATGATTGTGGGGCGGAGATAATCTCTCGGGGTGTATGTTGGAATACGAATCAAAATCATACTTTGTTGGATAACTATACAGTGTTATCATTATGCTTGGGGCGAGACTGAACCAAAAGAAGAATATTATGCTGATAGATGATTGCTAAAAAAACTTTAGCCATCTGACTTTAGACGTTAGACATTTTCTTATCTTTGTGCCCTTAAATCAAATAATCAGATGAAGAGGTATTTAATTATTCTATTATTAAGTTTTGTATGTCATACTGCATATTCGCAGATACATGTCAAGGAAAATTCATTCCATAAGATTGAAGGTTATGTTATGCTCGACAAAAGCGAACATTACGATATGAACAGCCGTCCAATGGCATTGATAAAGATAACGACGGAGAATATCAAGGCTGAAGAAAGGAGCAGGTTTATTTTCAAAGGCAACTTAGCGACATATTTCGATGTTCAGTTCATGCCTGGTGAGATATATCTGTATCTTTCAACAGCAGCGACATTCATAGAGATAATACACCCTGACTTTGGCAAGACTGAATATTGGCTGCCTGAGACATTGTGCGACTTCTGCGGCTATGATATGGTTGTAGTTGCCGACTTCCAACGCAACGACGAGAAGGAGACTAAGATCTTGTCGAACCACCTTATCATCAATGTCGACCAGGCTAATGCCATGATATATATCGACGACGAGTATGTCGGAAAGAACAATATTGATGAGCCGCTCACCATAGGCAGCACATATAAGTGGAGAGTGGAATGCCCGCTATATCATACCCGCAGCGGCGAGGTTACCATCACCGAAGGCGCTCCAATAAGCATTGAGGTTAAGATGCGCCCCGCATACGGATACCTCAAAGTAAAATCACATCCTGAAAAGGCTGAGGTATATGTCGACAGCAAACTCGTGGGCACTACGCCTTACGAATCCAAAGAGATGCAAAGCGGAACTTATCAGATTGAAATAAGCAAGAGAAACTACCCCGTCAAGAAACAGGAAGTGACTATAACAGACGGCATGACATCGGAACTCGACATCGACATGAGCGATGCCGCAACAACCTTCGTGATGCTGAACTACGGTTTCTCCACAGCTCCTCAACATTCGTTGGGACTGACATTCGGCATGGTGAGGAAGTTCGGATGGTATGTCAGCGCGATGACTGGCTTGGGCTTCGACGCCCTCAACACTGTTGCTACATGCGACGAACTTGGTAACGTTGACGGCGAGATGCAGATATATTCTGGCAACACCTCTAACTCTCGTCTCTCGTTCATAGCAGGCGCCATGTTCAGACCTGTCAACGTACTTGCATTGAAACTCGGTGCAGGCTACGGAACAAGGTCGTTGGCATGGGAGACAGTCGACGGAAGCTATATAAAAAACCAAGCCTACAGCGTGAGCGGATTAGACCTCAACGCCGGCGTACAGATCTTCCTGAACAAATTCTGCCTCTCAATAGACTTCGTGACGACAAACGCAAAATATAGTGAAGTGAAAGTAGGAGTGGGAGTTGGATTTTGAGAAATTGAAAATTGAAAACTGAAAATTGAAAATTAATTTAGAGACGTCAGTTATACCTTAAAAATAAAGGGTTATGAGAAGGATATATGCAATAATAGCTATTGCGGTTTCATGTTTGGTGATGACAACATGTAAGAAGGACAAGGAGCCGGTCCCTCCGGTGTTCAAGTTTAACGAGGTTGAGGCTTCCGACAACAGTGCGAAGATAACCGGCGAGTATGAGTATGAGGGCGATCTGAAGAACCTTACTCTCCTTTATGGCAAGGACCCGCAGCTCGTTGACGCAGGAAAGAAGGCTGTTGAAGTAGACGGCAGGCTCTTCATCGTTACCGTCGACGACTTGGAATCTGAGACCAAATACTATTACGGCATAGAATGCAAGACCACCTACAGCTCGATCAGAACCAAGACGGAGAGCTTCATGACAAAGAAGACCGTCAGCATGGCAGAGGTGACGACAAACGAAGTGACGGCAGTGGCTACGAGCACGGCTACATGCGGCGGCACCGTGACATCGGACGGCAACGCTGCAGTGACAGCGCGAGGCGTGTGCTGGAGCACTTCCCCGTATCCAACACCGGAAGAGGACAGCTTCACGGAAGACGGGACAGGCACAGGCAGCTTCGTATCCTATCTTTCCGGACTGACAGAGAACACCAAATATTACGTCAGAGCGTATGCTGCCAACGAGAAAGGGACGAGCTACGGCGAACAGAAGGAGTTCACGACCTTGTCAAGCGAGGGACTTCCGACGGTGACGACAAACGAAGTGACAGACATCACCACCAATTCAGCTACAAGCGGCGGCAACGTGACATCCGACGGCAACGCTGCAGTGACAGCGCGAGGCGTGTGCTGGAGCACTTCCCCGTATCCAACACCGGAAGAGGACAGCTTCACGGAAGACGGGACAGGCACAGGCAGCTTCGTATCCTATCT
>JAZNVS010000041.1:0-13584 GCA_045592965.1 Bacteroidales bacterium
TCTTTAGAACCGCATCGTCAGAAGCACCATCACCTCGGGCTGGGCAACAGCGTCCGTCTGACCACATTGTCCGTATCCAACGAAAGACGCGATTACAGAGTCTTCGAGGAATTCGCGACAATACTCATTCATAAGGCACGCGCATTACGGCTGGACGAACCTTTTGATCTGCCCGTCAAGGGAAACGTGTACGCATTCGATTCATCAACCATAAGTCTCTGTTTATCACTATTTCCATGGGCGAGATTCAAGTACGGGAAGTCGGCTGTGAAACTGCATGCGCAGTATGACGTGCGGACAAACATCCCGTCACTTGTTGTCGTGACACCAGCATCGGTTAACGACAAGCGAGGGATAGATTTTCTCTGCATAGAACATGGCAGCTACTACATCTTCGACAGAGGATATAACGACTTTGCCAGACTCTATTCGATCAATCTGAAGAACGGATATTTTGTCATACGGGCAAACGACAACCTGAAGTTCAGACGTATATATTCTATCGGGGGCGAACGCGACAAGAGCATAATCGCCGACCAGATCGGAGTGTTCACCACCGGACTATCTCCAAAACGATATCCGGAAAAGGTCCGCCGAGTGAAATACCATGATGCAGAACAGGACCGCACCTTTGTCTTTCTGACAAACGACTTCGATTCGCCGGCAAAAACCATTGCCGACCTATATCACAAGCGATGGGCTATCGAATTGTTTTTCAAATGGATGAAACAGCACCTTAAGATAAAGTCCTTTTGGGGGACATCAGAGAACGCCGTTAAAATACAGGTATATTCCGCAGTCATAGCTTACTGTTTGGTCGCCATTGTCGCCCACGAACTCAAATCCGATAAAAGCATCTACAACATTTTACAGGTACTAAGTATCTCGCTACTAGATAAAGCTCCTGTAAATCAGTTACTTAATAATATTGATTACAAATATGTCAAAGAACAAGATTATAATTTATTGTTATTCAATTAGTTTAAACGGAACACTAGTGATGCATAATGCATAATTTTCAGTTCTCAATTTTCAATTCCATAAATCTGTGTCATATTAAGCCATCTTTGATCAAAACCAGCTTCGTATCACATTCGAGACAGGTTCGTAAAAGATACTCGCCGATACCTTGCGATACGTGAAAACAAAATCATTAGCGTTAATTTCGTGTTAATTCGTGGACAAAATTATTAGCGTAAAATTTCGCGCCCTTTCGTGGACAAAATAATCCGTGCCCATCAGTGTCCATCCGTGGGCATAAATAATTTCGTGCAGATTAGTGAGTATTCGCGGATAAATAATCCGTGTCAATCTGTGCTAATTTGTGGTAAAAACATCCCTCTTATTTTTTTTACATTTAATTATAAATTCAAGAATATTTTTCTTAAATTTGCGAGTTATTATTAAAATGAATAATTGGCTGTGAGCAATGGGCGTCGGGTGTATTATAATTCCTAAGCTTAAAGCTAACAGCCAATAGCTAAAAGCTAACAGCTAAAGAAATTATGGAATATCAATTTTTAAAACCTGAGATAAAAGAAAACGGCATCTGCATTCTCACAGTGTCAGCACCTAAGTCATTAAACGCCTTGAATTCAAGGATATTGAGTGAAATAGACTACTTCGTCACTAACATCGACCTCTCGACAGTAAAGGCCTTGATACTTACAGGCGACGGAGAGAAAGCCTTCGTGGCAGGCGCCGACATCGCTGAGATGAAAGACAAAAACGCCGCTGAGGCGTTAGAGTTCGCTCGTTTGGGAGCAGCAGCTTTCAAGAAGTTGGAAGACCTCGAAATACCTACCATCGCCGCTGTCAACGGTTTCGCCCTCGGCGGAGGCTGCGAACTCGCCATGGCTTGCGATATACGCATCGCTTCCACCAACGCAAAATTCGGTCAGCCTGAAGTAGGCCTCGGCATCATACCCGGATTCTCAGGAACATACCGTCTTCCAAAACTCGTCGGCCCTTCTTACGCCAAAGAACTCATCTACACAGGCAAGCTCATCGACGCACAAGAAGCACATCGCATCGGTCTCGTCAACGCAGTATATGAGCAAGCCGACCTCATGGACGAAGCCATGAAACTCGTCAAGATGATATTGAAGAACGCTCCGTTCGCAGTGGCAGCAGCAAAGAAATGTATCAACGACAACTACGACATGAACGTCGATGAAGCTCTCGCTTACGAGAACGAATACTTCTCCAAATGCTTCGCCACAGAAGACCAGAAGATCGGCATGACAGCATTCTTGGCAAAAGAAAAAGCAACATTCACAGGAAAATAATTCTTAAAAGACAAATATCATGAAAGTTTACGTTATCGGAACAGGAACAATGGGCGCAGGCGTAGTACAAGCCTTCGCACAAGCCAACGTGCCAGTAGTAATGAAAAGTAGAACTCAAGCCAGCTTAGACAAAGCCGTCGGCAAGATCTCAAAATCATTGGCAAAATTAGTTGAAAAAGGCAAGATCGAACAAGCATATATGGATGCTACTATGGCAAACATCAGCACTACAACAAACTACGCTGATTTCGCCGATGCTGACTTAGTCATCGAAGCAGCATCAGAAGACATGA
Source organism: Bacteroidales bacterium (assembly GCA_045592965.1). Lineage (GTDB taxonomy): Bacteria > Bacteroidota > Bacteroidia > Bacteroidales > F082 > Limimorpha. Next base: position 2,582 of record JAZNVS010000041.1, read on the forward strand.
ACCTCAAGAAAGAAGTCTTCGCAGAACTCGCCAAGATTTGCAAGCCAGAAACCATCTTCGCTACCAACACATCATCATTGTCGATCACAGAGATAGCAGCATGCACCGACCGTCCAGCACAGTTCATCGGAATGCACTTCTTCAACCCAGCTCCTGTGATGAAACTCGTCGAAGTCATCAAAGGTCAGATGACATCAGAAGAGACAAGCAACAAGATCTTCGAGTTGGCAACAGCCATAGGCAAGACACCTGTCATGGTGGAAGAAGCTCCAGGTTTCGTCGTCAACCGCATCCTCATCCCTATGATTAACGAAGCAGTAGGCATCTACGCAGAAGGCATCGCTTCAGTAGAAGACATCGACAGCGCTATGAAACTCGGCGCTAACCATCCAATGGGACCTCTCGCATTAGGCGACCTCATCGGCTTAGACGTATGCCTCGCAATCATGGAAGTGCTTTATAACGAATTCGCCGACAGCAAATACCGCCCACATCCACTCTTGAAGAAGATGGTGAGAGCAGGTCAGCTCGGACGTAAATCAGGTCAAGGATTTTATAAATATTAATTAACATAAATTACTAACAATGGACTTTAGTTATTCAAAGACAGAAGAATTGTTCTTGCAGATGATAAGATCGTTTGCCGAGAATGAGGTCAAGCCTTTGGCAGCTGAAATTGACGAACAAGAACGTTTCCCTATCGAGACCGTCAATAAAATGGCAAAATTAGGTTTGATGGGTATCCCTGTTCCAAAACAATATGGCGGAGCAGGCGGAAGCGTACAAATGTATATCATGGCCGTTGAAGAACTCTCAAGAGCTTGTGCTACAACTGGCGTAGTTTTATCAGCACACACATCATTGTGCGTAGCTCCTATCTTAGAACACGGAACAGAAGAACAGAAGATGAAATATCTGCCTAAACTCGCTTCAGGCGAATGGATCGGCGCATTCGGTCTCACCGAACCTAACGCTGGTACCGACGCTGCTATGCAACAGACAACAGCTGTCGATGCAGGCGACAAATGGATCCTCAACGGCACTAAGATATTCATCACCAACGCTTCTAACGCCGACGTTTTCATCGTCATGGCAATGACAGACAAATCAAAGGGAACTAAAGGCATCTCTGCTTTCATAGTAGAAAAAGGCTTCAAAGGATTCTCAGTAGGTAAGAAAGAGTTGAAACTCGGTATCCGCGGTTCTGCAACATGCGAGCTCATATTTGAAAACTGCGAAGTGCCAAAAGAAAACCTTCTCGGTCAGTTAGGCAAAGGCTTCAGCATCGCCATGAAGACATTAGACGGCGGTCGTATCGGTATCGCATCACAAGCTCTCGGCATCGCTCAAGGCGCAATGGATGAGACAGTTAAATATACTAAAGAAAGAAAACAATTCGGCAAGTCAATCGCTTCATTCCAGAATACACAGTTCCAGATGGCAGACCTCAAGACTAAAGTCGAGGCAGCACGTCTCTTGGTACGCAGCGCAGCATGGAAGAAAGATAAAGGCATCCCTTACTCGGTAGATGCAGCTATGGCTAAGTTGTTCGCAGCAGAGACAGCGATGGAAGTGACAACGAAAGCTGTTCAGTTCCACGGCGGTTACGGCTATACACGCGAATATCCTATCGAACGTATGATGCGTGACGCTAAGATCACAGAGATCTACGAAGGTACTTCAGAAGTTCAGAGAATGGTTATTGCAGGTAATTTATTTAAATAGGAGGGAAGTAATATGAATATAGTAGTATGTATTAAACAAGTTCCTGATACAACAGAAATTAAGATCGACCCGGTAAAAGGTACTTTGATTCGTGACGGCGTCCCGAGCATTATGAACCCAGACGACAAAGGCGGTCTCGAACTCGCTCTTCGCATGAAAGACAACTACGGCGCTAACGTGACAGTCATCACCATGGGACCTCCACAAGCTGAACTCATCTTGAGAGAAGCATTGGCAATGGGTGCCGACAGAGCAATATTATTGACAGATAGAAAATTCGCAGGTGCCGACACCTTGGCAACATCATACGCACTCGCTGGCGCTATGAAGACAATGGACTACGACCTCATCATCGCTGGTCGTCAGGCTATCGACGGCGACACCGCACAGGTAGGTCCTGAGATGGCAGAACACTTAGACATACCTCAAGTGTCATACGTCATCGACGCTGAACGCGCTGCTAACGGCAACCTCATCGTGAAGAAAGAAAACGAAGACAGCGTACAGACTTTCGAAGTAGAAGGCAAATGCGTCCTCACAGTATTGGCATCAGCATTCGACGCTCGTTACATGACAGTAGCAGGCATCGTTGACGCTTACAACAAAGAAGTAGAGATCTGGAGTGCAGATAAAATCGATGTCGATGAAACCAAGTTAGGTCTCAAAGGCTCTCCAACAAAAGTGTTCCAATCATTCCCTAAAGCCATGAAGGCTCCAGGTGAAGTACACGAAGTCAGCGAAGAAGAAGCTGTAGAAATCATCGTTAACAAACTTAAAGAAAAACACATTATCTAAAAGGAGAAGTTATGAATATTCAAGATTATAAAAACGTATTCGTATTCGCCGAACAACGTAACGGCGCGATTCAACCTGTCGCTTTCGAACTTTTAGGTAAGGCACGCGACTTAGCTGACGCCCTCGGCGAGAAAGTAGTTGCATTATTACTCGGCTATAACGTGAAAGACGAAGCACAGAAACTCATCGAGATGGGAGCTGACGAAGTCATAGTAGCCGACTGCGCAGAGTTGAAAGACTATATCACAGAACAATATTCACAAGCCTTATATCAGGTCATCACAGAACGCAAGCCATCAATCGTGCTTTATGGCGCAACGACAATAGGTCGCGACCTCGCACCACGTATCGCAGCACGTTTGAACACAGGTCTCACTGCCGACTGTACAAAATTAGAAATCGCTGATACAGAAGCAGGCGACAAGCAATTCCGCATGACACGTCCAGCATTCGGCGGCAACTTGATGGCAACAATCGTATGTCCAAACAACCGTCCGCAGATGTCAACAGTACGTCCAGGCGTTATGCAGAAACGTCAGCGTGAAGAAGGCAGAGCAGGCGAAGTAACCATGTTTGCACCTAAGTTCGACACAGCACGTTTCAAAGTCAAGCTCGTCAACACAGAGATGAAATGCTCATGCAACGACGACATCGCCGACGCTAAGATCTTAGTCTCAGGCGGACGTGGCGTGAAGAACACAGAAGGCTTCAACAAGTTACAAGCTTTAGCCGACACACTCGGTGGCATGGTAGCATCATCACGCGCCATGGTCGATGCTGGTGTCGTTGACCACTGCATCCAAGTCGGACAGACCGGCAAGACCGTACGTCCAGAGTTGTATGTAGCATGCGGTATCTCCGGCGCTATCCAACACTTAGCAGGTATGGAAGAGTCTGGCTACATCATCGCCATCAACAAAGACAAATACGCCCCGATCTTCAGCGCCGCCGACTTAGGCATCGTAGGAGACTTACACAAGATCGTCCCAATGTTGAACGAAAGAATCAAGAAAGAGATGTAAATAGCCTTCGGCTGACAACGGACAACAGACAACGGACAACAGACAACGGACTTTGTCCAAGAATAATGCTTCGAGCTGTGAGCAGTGAGCAACGGGCAAAAGCTCATAGCTCATAGCTTATAAAAACCGCTTCGATGGTAATACGTCGAGGCGGTCTGTTATTATAATACTTTCTAAAGTAGTCGAATTCGACTATTTTAATAATTTTTTGCTTTCAATTTTTTCTAAAACAGACATCTGTTGAATTGCAATTTTATTAAGTTCTTTCAATCTTTCTGATTGAGATAAACCATTGCTAATAAACACAGCGTTTAAATTTTCCATATTCGATAGACAAATTAATTGGTTGATAGTGGCATGATCTCGTATATTACCAGCCAGTTCTGGATTTTCATCTCTCCATTGTTTTGCTGTCATTCCAAATAATGCAATATTCAACACATCAGCTTCATTTGCGTAAATTGTACTCGTTTGATTAGATGAGAGTCTTCGAGGAATAAGATTCTTGCTGACAGCATGAGTATGGATATGGTAGTTGATTTTTGATAATTCACGTTTTGCGGTCCAACCAAGATGTTTTTGTTCCTCTTCCTTAAGTCGTTGAAATTCTCTTAATAAATAAAGTTTAAATTGAGGTGAAACCCAAGACGCAAATTCAAAAGCAATGTCTTTGTGAGCGAAAGTCCCTCCATAACGTCCTGCTTTTGCGATGATGCCAATAGAATTTGTCTTTTCTATCCATTGTTTTACAGACATTATGAAACGGTTAAGACCGGCCATGTTTTTAATTCCCTCGAATTCGGGGGAATTAAAATCAGGATTATATATTTCTTCCCAAATGCCTAAAAACTCAATGGTGTTTTTGTTTCGCAACCATTTTTCTATTAGTGCAAGTCCATTCTCGATGCCTTTCACCATGTCTGTAAGTGAAATATAATCTTTTTCGTCAATTTCAAGAATTGTAATCTCAGTTTCATTTACTATTATCTTTGCCATAGCTTTATATAATTTTATTTTAAATAACTAAATATATATTGAATTCCATATATGTATAAATTATGAAGTCAAAGCAATGGATATTGTTTGCTTTTTTGATTCTATTCCACAAATTAATTAAAGAAGATTTTATTTTTTTCCCATACAAACATATATTTCGGTTATTAAAATTTTTACGTTCTCATCCTCAAAACTACAACCACCTCATCCTTTTGTCAAGCATTTGCAAAGGAAATGTTTCGGTTTTATATGATTTCATCAAATATTTCTCGTAATTTAAGTTGTAATATCTTCTTATCGGGAAGATATAATTGATATTCAGCGACCATTGTTGGAGACAGACTTCTATTTAAAGCATATTCAACGACTTCGTCATCTTTGTCTTTACATAACAAAATACCTATACTTGGATTTTCATTTGCTTTTTTAACATTCCTATCTAATGCTTCCAAATAAAAATCCAACTGTCCTAAATACTCGGGCTTGAATTTGTCTGTTTTTAATTCAAAAGCAACAAGACATTGTAATTCACGATGATAAAATAAAAGATTTATTCTAAAGTCACTGTGCCCGACTTCTAAACGATATTCTTGATCAATGAAAATGAAATCCTTGCCAAGTTCTAATATAAAGTCTTTCATCTGTTTGACTAAAGCGGACTTCATTCTTTTTCTTCAATGCTTTTGGTTCTACTCAATATTATCATATTATTTGTCCAGTTGATTTCTCTCACCAGTGGTGAGAGTTTTGTATCGTGTAATGAATAATTCTCATAAAACTGTTTCATTCTCCATAAATTCTTATTTGAGAATCCTTTTATTTCAGGATATTTTTTAGTTATATACTCTGATAATTGATTGACAACCCCAGAACCCCATTCGGAAGTGGAAAGTTTGCAGTATAAATATTCTCCGACATTCCAGTAGAGATCGATTAATGCAGTGTTTGTTATATGAATGATATTATTTCTGGAACTCTTGATAAGTGTAACGATTTCGTCAAATTGTTCTACCAATTGCATTGATAGTGAAGTGTCTTTTTTATTTTCCATGATTTCTAAATTTTGGTTCTACAAAACTACAACAATCTCATCCCTTTGTCAAGCGTTTGCAAAGAAAATATTTAGCTTTTAACAATTTTTAACGTACAATCAGGGAAAAATTAAGAAATGATGTTAAGGATTTTTAACCATTGAGCTAAGACTATTGGCTGTTGAACTAGCAATGAGCTTTGATCCATGAGCTGGAAGACAATAGAATTTAGGTATAACCTTTTTGTGTATAAATAACCCCACATCACTATATCACTTCATTACTCCATTACTCCATCACTCATTGTAACTGCACATTGCTCATAGCTCACGGCTCACAGCAAAAAAAATATTTCGTAAGTATTGTAATATGATTTGAATAATTTCGTAAAATTACGATATTATTAACCATTAAAAATTAAAAGTAATGAAAAGAGTATGTTTGTTGATGACATTAGTCTGTATGATGATGGTGTCATGCAACCCTGATGATGATGACAGTAACAACAACAACGGTGGCAACAACGGCAACGGACAGCATAACGGTCACGAATATGTTGACTTAGGCTTAAGCGTTAAATGGGCTACCTGCAATGTTGGTGCCACATCTCCAGAAGATTACGGACATTATTTCGCATGGGGAGAGACAAGACCAAAGGCTGAATATACAGAAGAAAACAGCTTGACCTGCGGTAAACAAATGAGCGATATTTCAGGAAATGTCAACTACGATGCGGCCACTGCCAACTGGGGCGGAGACTGGAGGATGCCGACAAAAGAAGAGATGAAAGAATTATGTAACTGTGCATGGGAACGGACAACACAGAACGGCGTTAACGTCTACAGGGTAACAGGACCGAATGGCAACAGCATCTTCCTTCCTGCTGCGGGCTACCGTAAAAGGACGTCGCTCTACAATGATGGTCATGGTGGCTACTATTGGGGTTCTACTCCGGACGACATGAACTACGACTACCACGCGTACGGCCTCTACTTCTACGAAGGTCTCGAGAGCGTGTACGGCAACGGCTACCGCTACTCCGGTTTGACAGTACGCCCCATCACAGAATAAAAGCGAAGCGCATTCAATTTATTTGATTCATTTAATTTATTTTATTTCCGTCGGGCTTTTAAATGCCCGAAGGTAATTTTAGGCACCATCCATAATTTCATCTAAACAAAAATTACAGGGTTAGAAATGAACTCTGTAATTTTTTTATAGAAGTTAAAACTCAAAAGGGGAGAGGTTCCTGTCATCTTCTTGTCAACTTCCTATCAAGTTCCTGTCAAGTTCGGAAAAGATACGTGACGATACTCGCGATACATGGAGATAAAATAAACAGTAGCGCAAATTTCGCACCCGTTCGTGGATAAATAATCTGTGTCAATCCGTATGAACTTTCTCCGTACACGCTCCGTGCCAAGTCCGTACCAACTCCACTAATTCAGTTGAAAATTGAAAACTGAAAGTTGAAAATGGAAAATTGATGTCAGACCGTAACATTGTCGTCAACTTTCACAAAAACAATCGTGAAGTAATTTCGGCTAAAGACAAAAGTCTAAAGTCTAAAGATAGTAGAGCTGTCATGAAAAGTGGCGGCTCTATTTTTTTTGAAAATTATGCTTTTTTGTAATCTATAAATGTATTATTGTCTATTTTTTTAATGGATTTCATATAGTCATAATGACTTAATAATTCTCTTTGGTCTTTAGTAGTTTCGGACACCATAACGACCTTGTTTAGAGAATATTCCGATGGCATTCGTTTTCTCAACCCAATTGTTAACACTCATTGTAAATGTTGGTAAACCAGATTCTTTTCTAAAGTGGTCAAATTCGACCACTTTAAAATTAGGATTATAAAATGATTCCCAGGTGCCTAAAAATTCTATAGTGCTTCTATTTCTAATCCAATTTTTAATGATGTCAGCAGCTCTACTTTCACCATCTTTTGCTTTTATCATATCAGTGAGACAAATATAATCGTCTTGATTATGCTTTGTTATGGCAATGTCAACGCCTTGGACGTTAATAATGGAAGTTTTATTCATGTAACATAAATTTTGGTTCTACAAAACTACAACCATCTCATCTTTTTGTCAAGCGTTTGCAAAGGAAATATTTAGCTTTTAACAATTTTTAACGTAAATGTTAATGAAAGTAGGAGAGAAGTGTTAAAAGTTTTTAAGGAATGGTTGAAATTACTAATGCTCAAGTATTTACTTACAAAAATAATATCAAAACTATTTGAATTATTAAAAAAGTTTTCCTAAATTTGCGGCTACATAGATAAATTTGTAGTAGTGACTTGTCTTGACATGACTTTGCTTTTTATGTAAACCTATTTCAGAACAAGTCAAAACTATTGAACCCGATACTCTTTTAGAACATACCTCAAATTATAATTAATTATGGCAGATAGAATTGTCTTGAATATTCCGCACTCGTCTTTCCAGTTTCCATTCGGTTACGATGCTTGGGATAATGGTATTCATATTGATATTGAACGATTGACTGATATATTTACGGATAAACTTTTTATACCGGATACATCTCAGCCCGAAATTATTCCCGTAATCTTTCCTTATTCGCGTTTTTTTTGTGATGCTGAACGTCTGGTGGATGATCCTATGGAGAAAATCGGTCAAGGAATAATTTATAGGCGATTTAATGGCAAGAGTCGAATGGTATCTGTTGCAGATGAAGAACGTATTATGGAGTTTTACTGGAATTATCAAAGATGCTTGTGCGAAGCCATTCGCGACGAGAATTCCTTTGTGGTGGATTGTCACTCATTTCCTTCCGATATTTCGGATGTCGATATCTGTATTGGACTGAATGATGATTGGAGCCGACCTGATGATAAATTGGTGGATGACATTATTACCGTTTTTAATCGTTATGGGTATACTACAGCAATTAATACACCTTTTTCGAATTCAATTACTCCCGAATGTTCATTCCGTTATAAATCGTTGATGATAGAGGTTAATAAGAAAAGATATTTATCTGATGATGATCTCCTTGATGAATCGAAAATGATACGGATAAAGAGTGCTATTTTAGAGGTGTATTCTGCTATTTTTGCTTATAAAAATATGTGATTTTAAAAATTAATTCCCTATACCCAAAACCATTTTAATCAACGGGTTATGAACTGTGAGCAACGGGGAAAAGTTCATAGTTCATAACTTGATAAAAAAAAATCTCGTTGTCTCGCTGTCATATTGTCTCGTTGACTTAAAAGTATTATCTTTGCTATCTAATCAAAACTTTATCATTATGGAAAAAATCGACAACGAAAACATGAGTCTGCCGGAAAACGCGCAGCGCGAACTAGCTCCAGGTGAGGTGTATAAACCAATCTTATCTGCCGATAAGAAATATAAAGAAGTGACGGTGTGGTCCGTCACCATCGGTCTTTTGATGACGATATTGTTCTCTGCAGCAGCGGCTTATCTTGGACTTAAAGTGGGACAGGTGTTTGAAGCTGCTATCCCAATCGCTATCATCGCCATCGGTCTCTCTGGCGTGGCTAAGAAAAACGACGCTCTCTCTCAAAACGTCATCATCCAATCTATCGGTGGCTGCTCTGGCGGCGTGGTGGCAGGTGCTATCTTCACATTGCCAGCGCTTTACATCTTACAGGGTAAGGGCTACGAAATTGAAATCAACTATATGCAGGTATTCCTTGCTTCGCTCCTCGGCGGCATCTTGGGAATACTTTTTTTAATTCCTTTCAGAAAATATTTCGTCAAGGAACAGCATGGCAAGTTTCCGTTCCCTGAAGCAACAGCGACGACACAGGTGCTCGTCAGCGGACAGAAAAAAGGTAAGGATTCTTTATTGTTGGTCGTCAGCGGTTTGATTGGCGGCGTCTACGATTTCTTAGTTTCTACTTTCGGTTTATGGACTGAGACGCTCTCAACGAAAGTCATGACATGGGGACTCGCAGTAGCTGACAGCGCAAAGCTGATGTTTAAAGTCAATGTCGGCGCCGCGGTCTTAGGTCTCGGTTATATCATCGGCTTGAAATACGCTTTCATAATTTGTTGCGGCTCAATGTTGGTATGGTTTGTCATCATTCCAGGAATGAATATCTTCTGGGGTAATGAAGTCATCGACCTTATGAACTCTGGTATCAGCATGACGATAGGGCAGATGGAGCCTGAGATGATATTCAAAGAATACGCACGTCATATCGGTATCGGCGGTATCGCGATGGCTGGCGTGGTAAGTATCATCAAGTCGTGGGGTGTGATAAAATCGTCTGTCGGCTTGGCTGCCAACGAATTTAAAGGCAAGAAAAACAATGTGGTTGAGTCTCGCACCGACAGTGACCTCTCGATGAAATTCGTCGTGATAGGCATCATCGTAGTCTTGATAATAACATTCTTGTTCTTCTGGTTCGGCGTGGTCGGTAATGTAAAACACGCTTTGGTAGGCATCTTAGTCGTGGCAGTGATTTCATTCTTATTCACGACAGTAGCTGCTAACGCTATCGCTATCGTAGGTTCAAATCCTGTCAGTGGCATGACACTTATGACCTTGATATTAGCCTCTTTGGTGATGGTAGCTGCAGGTTTGAGCGGCGCGATGGGAATGACAGCAGCTCTTATTATCGGCGGCGTGGTATGTACCGCTTTGGCTGTCGCTGGCGCATTCATCACCGACTTAAAAGTTGGTTATTGGATTGGAACGACACCTAAGAATCAGGAGATATGGAAGTTCGTCGGCGTGGCAGTAGCAGCAGCAACGGTAGCTGGCGTCATCATGGTTTTGAACAAAGCTTACGGTTTCGTCGGCGATGACGCATTAGTGGCTCCTCAGGCAAACGCGATGTCGGCTGTCATCGAACCTATGATGTCGGGCGGTAGCGCACCATGGCTGTTATACGGCATCGGCGCAGTAATAGCATTGATATTGACCGTCGCTAAGATTCCGGCATTGCCATTAGCTCTCGGTATGTTTATCCCAATCGACCTTAATATACCTTTATTAATAGGTGGCGCAATTTCATGGTACGTAAGCACTCGCAGCAAAGACGAGGCACTCAATAATGCACGTAACAACAGAGGTACTTTGATTGCTTCAGGTTTCATTGCAGGCGGTGCCTTGATGGGTGTTGTCAGTGCGATCTTGAAGTTCGCTAACGTCGATTTGATTGTAAGAACAGCCGACGGAACAGCTTTTGCACAAACGCCATGGGCTTCTTTGGTAGCCTTGTTCATGTATGTCGCAATCATCATCTATATGATATGGGATTCAAAACGAGTTAAGAATTAACAATTGACAATTACTACTGATGCGATAAAATTCGCCAAGTAGTAGTTAAATTATTAAATATAAATTAATTACAAGCGTTCTTTGATTTTTTGATTTGAAATTGTTGATGGTAACTTTGCAGTCAAAACCTCAAAGTTATGCATCTCGGC
>JAZNVS010000042.1:0-2396 GCA_045592965.1 Bacteroidales bacterium
ATCTACTGTTCTTCGATCAAGCAGCGAGAGCGTAGTTATTTTCGCCAATTAATTTTTCGCAGCCAAGATTAATGAGCTTCACTGCAAGGCTCAGCATGCTTACATGACCATTCTACAAGCTGTCAAAACCGGTCAACCCCAAATTTCAATGAACAATTTACAGTTTACAATTAACAATTGACAGTTGTCAATTAGCAATTCTTTGCAAAGATACTATTTTTTAATTAACAAACTACAGTTTACAATTAACAATTATTGTTTTTAGTTGTTTTAATAATGCTTGTGATAATCCTTATCAACTCTTTGTTTTTAGAATATAATACATCAAATCGCTCTTTATCAATATATCCGCTTTCATATAATAGTTCCAACCAATACTCCGTCTCGCCAGCTTCTTTTAGTGATATGAACAATTTTGCGATAAAATCAGCTTTTGATTGTGCAAACGAAGACTCTTTGGCATTTGCCCCAATACTTGTACCACAACGAAGAAGTTGTTTAGAAATAACAAATTCTTTTTTATTATAAATCAAATATTTATATAAATCAACTACACTTAATGCAAAATCCTTACTTTTACTTAAAATAATACTATCGTTAGATTTCATAATTAATCTTGGTTTGATATATCCTCTACATCTTAATTGTTAATTGTAAACTGTTAATTGTTAATTGTATACCACGAACTTCCTCACATCTTCTCCACTAATCTCATTACCGCATAAAATGACAAGTCGTTCAATGACATTATGCAACTCGCGTATGTTGCCAGTCCAGCGATATCTCTGCAGTTCTTCTATCGCGTCTGGCGTGAAAGTCGGAGCAGCCTTCCCTATCTCCGATGAAATACTATCAACAAAATATCCTACCAACTCAGGAATGTCATCCAACCTGTCGCGCAACGGCGGCACATTGATTATTATCACGCTAAGTCTGTGATAGAGGTCTTCTCTGAAATTACCTTTCTGTATCTCTTCTTTAAGATTCTTATTCGTGGCAGCGATGATTCTCACATTGACATTGATCTCACTCTCCCCTCCTACCCTCGTAATCTTGTTTTCCTGCAAGGCTCTCAACACTTTAGCTTGTGCCGAGAGACTCATATCGCCGATTTCATCAAGGAATAAAGTACCATTGTTAGCAAGTTCGAAGTCGCCTTTCTTCATCTTGATGGCTGAGGTGAACGAGCCTTTCTCATGACCGAAGAGCTGGCTCTCTATCAACTCAGAAGGTATAGCCGCACAGTTGACTTCAACAAAAGGAGCAAAGGAACGGTTGCTAAGTTCATGCAGTTGTCGCGCCACCAATTCTTTTCCAGTGCCGTTCTCACCTTCGATGAGCACACGCGCATTGGTAGGTGCTACCTTCTCAATAATATCATGAATCTCATTCATCGGAGCGGAACTGCCTATCATCTGATACTTGCGATTTACAACCTTCTTCAAGGCTTTAGTCTCTGTCATCAGCTGTGATTTGTCCAAGGCGTTACGCAAGGTGATTAACAGTCGATTCAAATCTGGCGGTTTTGAGATATAATCGAAGGCTCCTTTTTTTATCGCTTCAACGGCAGTGTCAATAGTGCCATGACCAGAGATCATGATGACAGGCGCGTCGCTGATCTTTTTAGCTTCTTCAAGAAATTCGATGCCGTCCATCTGTGGCATCTTGATGTCGCATAATATGGCATCGTATTCGTTCTCTTTTACCAATGGAAGAGCTTCGATGGCGGATGCAGCTTCATCGACCTGATATTTCTCATGTTCCAAAATCTCTTTTAAGATGCGACGGATAGCAGCTTCGTCGTCGATAATTAAAATCCTTGCCATAATCATTGTTTTGGTGTGAGACGCATTTTCTTCAACTTATAGTTTATGACGGCTTTGTGTTTGTACAGCAGGTCGCCGCCAAGAACTCCGTCAACGGGAGGAATCTTCAGCATCGCGTATGAATTATTAACGTTAGATAAATCCATCGCAACAGCTTGATAGTCTTTTATAGACAACTCACCGAAACTTAATTCTTCTAATTTGAATATAAAACTCGAAATGTCAGTTCCGCCGATTCCTGCCGAGAGTCCTTCTTTCTCGTTGAACTCAGGATTGTCGATATAATCTAAAATCCGTTCCTTGTCGAAGACAGTCCTCGAAGCTCCGGTATCAACGACAAAACGAGCTGACTTGCCGTTAATAAAACCCTCCGCAATGATGTGAAAACCATCACCCTCGATGCTTATAACATTAATAGGTACCTCTATGTAATTCATAATTCATAATTTCTACTGATGCAATAAATTTTTATTAAAATAATTTTAGTTCTTTGACATTTTGGTTTTCGATTGTTGGTTGGTCTTTTGCGAGCAACTCTCGAATAGGTGTTTTAGCTAATGCTGATACGCC
>JAZNVS010000043.1:0-46334 GCA_045592965.1 Bacteroidales bacterium
CCCTAATTGGAATATCACCTTAGGCTTCACATATTCACAAGCGTCGAAAGTGGCATCAAAAAGAGACCTATTCATAAGGAATATGTTCAAAGGATTTGACAATCAGACAGAAAATCCTATTGACACATTAGTCTACATTGAAGATGAGATTGTCAATATATCCATTCCTCATGGATTCGGCGGAGGCATCACTATCGACAGAGGCAGAGGCTGGCTTATAGGAGCTGATTTCAACTGGGCAGGATGGAAAGGCTTTGAAATGAATGGAGTTAACGACTCATTGCAAAATTCATGGAATATAGCTGTCGGTGGTTCATACAAACCAGAATCAACATCTATCTCCAAATATTACAAAAGAATCACATATAGAGCAGGATTCCATTTCGACCATACATACTATAACATCTATGGACAATCAATAAACAAATATGGTGTTACGTTAGGTTTCGGCTTGCCAATACCACGTTCATTAACATCGTTTAACTTGGCATTCGAATTTGGCTCAATGGGAACAACAAGCAACAATCTCGTCCAAGAAACATACTTCAACATCTCTGTAAGTATGTCAATACACGACAGATGGTTCGTCAAGAGGAAATATAAATAAATAGAAGTAAATCAATAAACAAAAAAATTAAAATGAAAATTAGAAGATTTTTACTCTTAAGTTTAGCATTCGTTTTTATAGGAAGCAATGCAGCAAAAGCACAAGATTGTGAAACAGATTATTCATTGTATCGTGAATATCTAAGCCACTGGAAACAAGCAAAGTACAATCCACAAAACATCAACCCACAGATGATCACATCATGGAGAAATGTTTACAACAATTGTCCAGAATTAAGACAAAACACATATCTTGACGGTGTAACGATTATGTCGTATGCATTTATCAGGACGACTAAAGACGAAGCATTGAAAGATAAATATGTTGACACCCTTATCATGATTTATGACAAGAGAGCCCAATATTTCCCAAATGGCAAAAACGGTTCACAAGTTGGTAACATCATGGGGCGTAAAGGCTTAGACATCTTAACATGGGCTCCTCATCGTTATGAAGAGGCTTATACCGCACTCAAACAAGCTATCGACTTAGACGGCAACAACAGCAACTACGCATTCATTGATTCTTATTTCAACTCAGTAATCACAATGGTGAAGAATGACAAATTGGAAGAATCAGTAATTCTTGACGAATACAGCCGCCTCATGGAAATCGTTGACTATAACATCAAAGTCAACACCGATATGGCTAACGAAAAATTACTCAACAACTTCAACGCAACAAAAGCTAATATGGACGTTGCTGTTCAACCATACGCAAACTGCGAAGACTTGGTTCGTATCTACCAACCTAAGTTCGACGCTAATCCTAACGATGCTGAACTATTGACAAAAATAGCTGAAGTTCTCGAAAAAAGAAAATGCGACGACACTCCATTATATCTCGCTGTTGCTGTCAACTTACACAAGATAAACCCATCACCAGAGTCAGCTTACCTTATTGGCAAGAAATATCTCGCCGACGAAGACTATAGCCAAGCAACAAATTATCTCCAACAAGCAACAAAGAGCGAAAACACCGATTGGGCTCATCAGTCATACATCTACCTCGCTAAAATCATGAACATGAACAAAAACTATGAGTTAGGTCGCGACTATGCAAAAAAAGCATACGCTTTAGACAAGACAGACGGCGAGCCTTTCATCATCATAGGTCAATTATATGCAGCAAGTGCTAAAGACTGTGGTTCAGGTGATTTCTACTCAAAGACGGCATACTGGGCAGCAGTAGACCAATTTGAAAAAGCAAAATCTGTTGACCCTTCATTAGCAAGCAAAGCCAACGAACTCATCAACGCTTATTCTCACTACTTCCCAACTGTTGAAAGCATCTTCTTCAACGGATTCGAAGAAGGTCAAGAGTACAATCTTGATGGATGCTGGATTAAAGAAACAACAAAGGTAAGAGCTGCAAAGCAATAAGGAATTCAACTCTTGAAAAAGTTTTTGAAAATATTTATTGAAATCAACATCATAGCCTATATGGTTATGGTGTTGTTTTCTTGTGAAAACTCCCTTAATAAAGTTAAAGAATTTATAGACACCGATACTATTAATGGTATCTTAGCCTACGATGTGACTATCACAAGAAGCGACTCCGGTTTTGTTCAAGCAAAACTTTTGGCGCCAATGATGCACAGCAACGAAGGTGACAGCTCAGTGCTGGAATTTCCTAAAGGATTCACTGCTTATATCTATGAAGATGACAACACACCAAGCTCCAAAATCAAAGGCGACTACGGAATACGCTACGACAAGAAAGAACTCGTTTTCTTGGAAGGTAATGTAATGGTGGAGAATCTAAGGTCGCAGGAAACCTTGTTTACAGAGACTTTATATTGGAATCAAAAGGCAAAAACCATATATACACGTAACGCTGTCAAGATAACGAGTCCCGACAAAATTGTCTATGGCGACAGCCTCAACGCCAACGAAGACTTCACACAAAGAGTCATCCACGGCATGAGAGCAACCCTCGAGATAGAGGACGAAGAATAAATATAAAAAGGAAATGAACGACATTTATATAGTCATAATATCACTGATGTGCTCTGGCATGTTCTCCGGTATGGAGATAGCATTCCTCAGCACCAATCGTTTGCAGTTAGAATTAGACTTCAAGAAAAACAAATTCTCTGCAAAGATAATCACTAAATTTTTCAAGAATCAGTCGCAGTTTATCGGATGCCTTCTGCTTTGCAACAATATAGCAAACGTAGTTTATGGTATCGCTATAGCAAGGATATTAGAACCAATAATAGCCGATATTTTACCTGATGTTATCAACAACGATTTCGTTGTATTATTGTGTCAGACAATTCTTTCCACAATACTCGTCCTCATCACAGGAGAGTTCCTTCCTAAAATAATATTCGGCATCAACCCTAACAAAAGCATGAGAATTTTTGCTGTTCCGGCTATGACACTTTTCATCATACTCTACCCTATCATACTGATTTTCATCAGCGTGTCGGAATTAGTAATAAAATATATACTTCGCGTCGACATACCTCACGAAGACTATAAATTAAATACTGTAGACTTAAACGATTATATTAAGGAGTATGCCAATCCAGAAGATGAAGACGAAGACATACAGCAAGGAATAGAGCTGTTCCAGAATGCTATAGAATTTCATAACGTCAAGCTGAGAGAATGTATGGTGCCTCGTACCGAGATACAAGCTATTGATATAGAAGATAAGATTGAAGATGTCAAGGCTGTTTTTGAAGAGACTAAACATTCCAAGCTACTCGTCTTTGAAAACAATATCGACAATATCATAGGTTACATCCACATCAACGATGTCTTGACAAAAACAACCGACTTACGATCCAAGGTGCGTCCTATAGAGTTTTATCCTGAGACATATTCGGCACAGGAACTTCTCAAACGCCTGTCGAAAAAAAGACAAAGCATCGCTGTGGTTGTAGATGAATTTGGCGGCACATCTGGAATCATCAGTATCGAAGATCTGATAGAAGAAATCTTTGGCGAGATAGAAGACGAGTTCGACGTAGAAGAAAACGTAGAACAGACCATCAACGCCAACGACCATATCCTCTCCGCAAGATTAGAGATAGATTATCTCAACAAAAACTACAAGTTCAACTTCCCTGAATCGGACGATTATGAAACATTAGCAGGTTATATCATTCATTATCACGAAAGCATACCTGAAATAGGTGAAGAAATCATAATAGGAAACTACATATTTAAAATAATAAAAGCCACCGACACCAAGTTAGAAGAAGTTGAAATAAAAAACAATCAATAAGTTAGAGAAATAGTATCCTATTTTTAGGATTGCAAATTATTTTTTTACAAAATTGTCGAATATATCGAATGGTTTTGTAAATTTGCAAACTTAAAATATTAAGGCTTAATAAAGAATAATAAATTAAAATAATAGCATAATTATGGCAGCAATTGGAAACATTAGAAAGCATTATGGACTGTTAGTCGCTATCGTAGGTCTTGCACTTTTAGCATTCGTATTAGGCGACCTTTTACAAAGTTCCAACAGAGGACAAGAAAGAAATGTAGCTACAGTTGGCAATGAAAAAATTACTTATCAAGATTATAGCAACTTAGTCAATATGAATCTTGAAAACATGAAAGCTAACAACGGCGGTTCTATCACCACAGAACAAAACTACAGCATTCATGCCAACACATTGGATCAGATGATTAGAGACGTTATCATGAAGAAAGAATACAATGACCTAGGTATCGCTGTTTCTTCAGACGAATTATACGACCAATTCTTAGGTGAAAACCCTAATCAATATGTTGTTCAAAGCTTCACAAACGCTGATGGTTCTTTCAACAAAGAACTCGTAAAAACATACATCAGGGACTTCCAAACTCTCACTCCTGAAATGAAAAACAACTGGCTCAACTTTGAACGCGCTATCAAAGAAGACAGATTAAACACAAAATACGACAACCTCCTCAAGAAGAGTTTCTATTTACCAACAAAACTCGCAGCTCGTTACTATTCAGATAAAAACGATAAAACATCTGCTGAAGTCTATGCAGTACGTTACAGCACAATCGCTGACTCAACAGTAGTCGTTAACGCCGCAGACAACAAGAAATTCTACGAAGAAAATAAGAACAAATATCAAACAGACGCTACACGCGGCATCGAATATATCGTATTCGAAATTAAACCTTCACAAGCTGACATCGACTATTCAAAGAATTATGTAGCCGACCTCAAAGAAGACTTCGCAGCAATCACAAACCCAGCTAACTTCGTCAACGCCAACTCAGACCTTCCATACGACAGCGCATGGAAATCAAGAAAAGACGTCCCTGCTGAGTTAGAAACAGTCATCTTCGACCAAAACAATAAGGCTGGTTTTGTTTATGGTCCTTACGAAAACAACGGTTACTACAACGTAGCAAGATTGTTAGACATTGAAAACCGTTCAGACTCTTTGATGGCATCTCATATATTAGTAGGTTATGCTAACGCTTTGCGTAGCACAGCAACACGCACTAAAGAAGAAGCTCAAGCTCTCGCCGACAGCCTCCTTAAAGTCATCAAGAAAGACAACTCAAAAATCGAAACACTCGCTAAAGATTTCTCAGACGACCCAAGCGCTCAAACAAATAACGGCGACCTCGGTTGGTTCACAGATGGTATGATGGTTCATAACTTCAACGAGTTCGTACAAGATAACAAAGTCGGTACTATAGGTATGGTAGAAACTCCATTCGGCTTCCACATCATCAAAGTTACCGACCGTAACGAAGCAACACCTAAAGCTCGTATCGCTGTCGTAGCTCATGAAATCACAGCAAGCACAGCAACATACCAAAACGTATTCGCTGAAGCTAACAGATTCGTCACAGAAAACACAACAGTTGAAGAATTCAACAAAGCCGTTGAAGAACAAGGCCTCAACAAACGTACTTATCCTACTTTGAGATCAACTTCAAACTATATCACAGGTATCAGCAACCCACGCCAAATAGTACGCTGGGCATTTGACGAAAACACAAAAGTTGGCGACATGTCATCAATCTTCGACTTAGACGATATGTATGTCATAGCAGTTCTAACAGAAGCTGTCCCTGAAGGATTCGTTCCAGAAGAAAAAATCGCTGAACGTTACGAATTCGTTATCAAGAAAGAAAAGAAAGGCGCTATGTTAGCAGAACAAGCTAAAACATACGGCACCGACTACCAAAAGATGATTGACAACATGAAAGGTGAAAAGACAACTGTCGACGTAACATTTGAAGGCCGCGGTTTCGGTAACTTCGGCGTCGAAGATAAAGTCATCGGAACAGTAGTTGGCATGAAAGAAGGTGAAGTGTCAGAACCTATCATCGGCGGTAATGGTCTCTATGTTGTTAAAGTCGTTAAAGAAACTCCAGCAACAACAACAGACTATACCAACATCATCAAAGAACAACGTTCAAAATACACTAACCAAATTCTTAACGGCGCAGCATATTCAGCATTGAAAGACGAAGTTAAGATTGAAGATAACAGCCTCTTATTCTATTAATAAGATAAACATAAAAAAGTGAAAAAATCCGATTCAGTAATGAACCGGATTTTTTTTTGAATTGTTAATGTGATACAACATAATTTATTAACTTTGCAAAAACATACATTATGCAGAATATCCCGATGGTTGACCTTGTTGGTCAATATAATAAGATAAAGACGGAGGTAGACTCCGCCATCCAGGAAATATTATCTACAGCAGCATTCATCAATGGTCCTCACGTAAAGAAATTTCAAGAGAATCTTCAACAATATCTCAATGTAAAACACGTCATTCCATGTGCTAACGGCACCGACGCTCTTCAGGTAGCGATGATGGCTCTCAACTTAGAACCTGGCGATGAAGTCATCACCACCACTTTCACTTTCATCGCTACAGCAGAAGTCATCGCGCTTCTCCGACTGAAACCTGTACTCGTCGATATTGAAAAAGACTCTTACAACATCGACCCTGCCGCCATAGAACGCGCCATCACACCAAAGACTAAGGCCATCGTCCCAGTACATATCTTCGGACAATGTGCCAATATGGAAGCCATCATGGATATAGCTCGCCGCCATAAGCTCTATGTGGTGGAAGACAACGCTCAGGCAATAGGAGCCGACTATACTTTCAGCGACGGCACCGTGAAAAAATCGGGAACTATAGGCACTATCGGATGCACCTCCTTCTTCCCTTCCAAAAATCTCGGATGTTTCGGCGACGGCGGCGCTCTCTTCACCAACGACGATGCTCTAGCCGAACAGATACGCATCGTAGTGAACCACGGAATGAAAGTACGCTACTATCACGACTACGTCGGCGTCAACTCACGCCTCGACTCAATACAAGCAGCAGTGCTCGACATAAAACTGAAACATCTCGATGATTACATCAAAGCTCGTCAATATGCAGCAGCTTATTACGACAAGGCTTTCTCTGTCACAGACAAAATCATAACACCTAAGAAATCTAGTTTCACCACACACGTATATCATCAATATGTTATGGTGCTTAACGGCGTCGACAGAGACGGACTCATGAAACATCTGCAGTCGAAGGGAATAGCTTGTGCCATATATTACCCAGTGCCATTACACGAGCAAAAAGCTTATCAAGACCCACGTTATAAGAAAGGTGACTTCCCAGTGAGCGAATATCTATGCGAGAATGTCATAGCTCTCCCAATGCATACCGAGTTCACCGACGACCAACTCAATTACATCACAACGACAATTTTAGAATATATCGGTTAATATAAAGAACTTAAGATGAAAATATTAGTCACAGGAGGAACAGGTTACATAGGTTCTCACACAGTAGTAGAATTACAGAAAAAAGGTTTTGACGTCATCATCGTCGACGCATTGTTCAACTCGAGTATTGATGTCTTAGACTCAATAGAAAAGATCTCAGGCATACGCCCTGAGTTCGAGTCGTTCGACCTCGCCGACCAAAAACTCACCGACGACTTCTTCGCTCGTCACGGCGACATAGCAGGTATCATTCATTTCGCAGCGCATAAAGCCGTAGGCGAATCGGTGGATCAACCTATAAAATACTATCGCAACAACTTAGACTCCTTGATGAACATCCTAGAAGCAATGAGCAAATACAATGTGCCTAACTTAGTATTTTCATCCTCATGTACCGTTTACGGTCAACCTGATGCAGAACATCTTCCGGTATCCGAAAACGCTCCTATTAAAAAAGCGGAGAGCCCATATGGAAACACTAAACAGATAGCAGAAGAAATAATCAGCGAATCGATAGCAGCTTATAAAGGATTGAACGCCATCGCTCTCAGATATTTCAACCCAGTGGGAGCTCACGACAGCGCACTCTTGGGTGAATTGCCTCTCGGCGTGCCTAACAACCTTATGCCATATATCACACAAACTGGCGCAGGAATAAGAGAATGCCTCAAAGTGTTCGGCAACGACTATCCAACACCTGACGGAACACCAATACGCGACTACATACATATCATGGACTTGGCAAAGGCTCACGTCATAGCGGTGGAAAGAATGGTGGATAACAAAATGAAAAAAACTTTCGAGATATTCAACCTCGGAACAGGAACAGGTTACTCCGTATTAGAAGTCATACGCTCCTTTGAAAAAGTATCTGGCGTAAAGTTAAACTATCAGATTGTCGGAAGAAGAGCTGGCGACATAGAAAAGGTATGGGCAGACCCTACTTTCTCTAACAATGAGTTAGGATGGAAAGCCGAACGCAATCTCGACGAAATGACCTTGTCGGCATGGAAATGGCAATTAACTCTGAAGTAGTAAATTTTATTCAAAACTTTTTTTTCAAAACCCTTGCTTATTTCAAAAAAAAGTCGTTATTTTGCACCTCAATTTTTAGGCGAATATAATAACATATAAAATATTAAGAATCATGTCAAAAGTTTGTCAAATCACAGGTAAAAAGGTTATTACCGGTAATAATGTTTCTCACTCAAACAGAAAGACAAAGAGAACTTTCAAACCTAACTTGCAAATCAAACGTTTCTTCGTTCCAGAATGGAATGAATGGGTAGTGTTAAAAGTTTCAGCAGCAGGTTTGCGTACAATCAACAAGAAAGGTATTTATCAAGCTATTATGGACTCTTCAATGGAAGGTCACTTGAATCGCTGGTAATAATTTCAAAGCACTATAAAAAAAAGTCGTCTTTTTTGACGACTTTTTTTTTCAATTGACAATTAACAATTGACATGAATAATATTTTAAAATAATATCAGTTATATCATAAAATATTTATTGATGAAGTTAAGATACACATTGTTGTTATTATTAATGATTCCTGTCATGCTCTTCGGTCAGAAGAAGACTGATGCCTTGATATACGGCAAGGTCATTGATGACAATGGCAGTGTGATAGAGCTTGTCAACATAGCGGTGATGGGAACGTCATACGGCACCTCATCGAACAGCCGCGGACAATACGAGCTCGCTCTCCCTTCAGAGACTACACTGGAAGTGGTGTTCTCCTTTATAGGTTACAAACAAGTCAAGAAAGTCGTCAATTTAAAGAAAGGCGAAGAACGTAAGGTAGACGTTGTTATGGAGTCGACATCAATGACTCTTCCCGAAGCTGTCGTCTCCGATCGTCAGATTAACTCCGCCACCATCACACGCATCGACGCCCGCGAGATAAGTTTCGTTCCAAGCAGCGGCGCTGGAGGCGTGGAAGACCTCGTCAAGACGCTGCCTGGAGTGTCGTCGACCAACGAACTCAGCTCTCAATATAACGTGCGCGGCGGTAACTTCGACGAGAACCTCATTTATATCAACGGCATAGAAATCTACAAGCCTTTCCTCGTAGGTTCAGGAGAACAAGAAGGCATGAGCGTCATCAACCCTCGACTTGTCTCCAACATCGACTTCTCGGCAGGAGGATTCTCAGCAGAATACGGCGACAAGCTTTCTTCGACACTCGACATCACATATAAAAAACCTCTCCTAACAGCAGCGTCTCTCTCGCTAAGTATGCTCGGCGCTGAAGCTCACGTAGAAGGCACGATGGCACATCATAGACTGTCATACCTCGTGGGAGCACGCTACAAAAACAACAAATACATACTCGGCAATATGGAGACAAAAGGCATCTATCAGCCTAACTTCACTGATGTACAAGGCTTATTGTCGTACAACATCTCCCCTAAGTGGGAAGTGTCAGCCTTCGGTTATTATTCGAGAAACAACTATACTATGGTGCCTGAGACTCGTGAGACTGACTTCGGCAACATACAACTCTCGCACCGTCTCACTGTTTATTTCGATGGAAAAGAGACAAGCAACTACAAGACAGGTCTCGGCGCTGTCACACTCAACTACAGCCCTAACGAAGACTTAAACTTCAAACTCATCGCCTCGACATACTCCGCAGTAGAGTCGGAAAACTACGACATACAAGGACAATATTGGATTGGACAGCTCGAGACCAATCCTGGCAGCGAACAAAGTGGCAACGTCATCTCCAACCAAGGCGTGGGAACATACGTAGAACATGCACGCAACGACTTCTATTCGCAGGTCTTTAACATCGACCATAAGGGTGCATACAAAAATGACATCTTCACCTTGAAATGGGGAACTCGCTATCAACATCAATATTTCGACGACTTCATCAACGAGTGGGAAATGATTGACTCGGCAGGCTATAGTCTCCCTCATCCTGCCGACTCCATAGGCAGCCCTAACCCGCCACATCCGCTCTTCAACATAAACTATCTCTCTAAGGGACACAACGAGTTACGTATCGACAACCTCGATGGTTTCGCGCTCAGTGAGTGGACCTTCAACACCAAAAACGCCGACATCATCACCTTCTCCCTCGGACTTCGCGCCAACTACTGGGGGTACAATAAGGACGTCTATGTCAGTCCGCGTGCTGGCATCGCGCTTAAGCCAGGCTGGAACAACGATATGCTCTTCAGGTTGGCGGGCGGCGTCTATGTGCAGCCTCCTTTCTATCGCGAGCTACGTATGTTCGACGGCAGCCTCGTCAGTCCCGACAACGCTACATCACAAAAATCATATCAGGTGGTGTTAACTCACGAATATAACTTCAAGGCATGGGACAGACCATTTGTCCTCACCTCGGAATTATATTATAAATATCTGAAAGACATAATACCTTACGAAGTCGACAACATCAGGATAAGATATTTCGCCGACCAGAGAGCTACGGGTTACGCAGCAGGTATGGACGTCCGTATCAATGGTGAGTTCGTCAAAGG
The DNA here is from genome assembly GCA_045592965.1 of Bacteroidales bacterium. GTDB lineage: Bacteria > Bacteroidota > Bacteroidia > Bacteroidales > F082 > Limimorpha. Next base: position 10,823 of record JAZNVS010000043.1, read on the forward strand.
TATAGAGAGCTGGGCTAGTATTTCTATCATGAAATCCACCGAGAACATAAAATATTACCTCTCCCCTAACGGCAGCATACTCTCACAGACCGACATCAATAATGGAGCTGAGTATGTAGGCGACACCATCATCAGAGGAATACCGCGTCCTTCCGACCAGAGAATAAACTTCTCGCTCTTCTTCCAAGACTATCTGCCTTACGTGCCTTCGTTCAAGGTAAACCTAAAACTCGTCTTCGGAACAGGAATGCCTTTCGGTGCACCTTACGACGAACGTTACCAACAGACCATGAGAATGTCGGCCTACAGAAGAATAGACATCGGATTCAGCAAACAACTCATAAGCGAGACAACGAGCTTCAAGAAAAACAACCCGCTCAGTTATGTGAAAAACTGCTGGCTAAGTCTGGAGATATTCAACCTCTTGGGAATAAGCAACGTCAGCTCATATATGTGGGTCACCGACGTTTATAACATACAATATGCTGTGCCAAACTATCTCACACCGCGACAAATCAATCTGAAACTGGTGGTGGAGATGTAAGAAATACATAAGGTCTCATTTCGACAGTTCAACAGTCATTGTCATTTTTCTTATCTTTGCATCCAAAGATGATAATATTATGATGTCGCCAGAAAAATTAAATAATATCAACGAGGGTACTATGATGGAGACTCTCGGTATAGAATATCTTGAAGTTAAGGAGGGTTATGTATATGCCCGCATGCTTGTGAAGAAGTCGTTGACACAGCCATATGGCATGCTACATGGCGGAGCGAGCATGGCGCTGGCAGAAAGTATAGGTGGCGTGGGCTCGGCTTGTTATGTGGATATGAAGACTCATATGATTGTAGGCATGCAGTTTACCGCCAATCACATAAAATCTGCAAAACAAGGAACTTACGTCTATGCTACGGCAACAATCATCCATAAAGGCCGTCAGACACATGTATGGAATATCGACATCAAAAACGAAAATGATGAGATGGTTTCATCATGTCGCCTGACAAATTTCGTGTTTCCGAAAGAAAGATGACGAAAGCAGACGCACTCCAATTGGGCCTTAAATAATAAACAATATAATATGTATTCGCCACGTCTCAACTTTCGACTTTTTTATTATATTTGCAAGTTTAAAAAAGCAAAATAAGTAATTCATTATATTATGTTAAGCGAACAAGAACAAATAAGAAGAAACTCTTTGAATGAGTTATACAAATTGGGTATCAACCCTTATCCACAAGCTGCCTACGAAGTCAATGTCAACACCGCTCAAATCGCTGAGGAATTCGATGATAACGACTTGTCGAAATTCGAGAACGTAAGCATCGGCGGTCGCATCATGAGTCGCCGTATCATGGGCGCTGCTTCTTTCTGCGAGCTTCAAGACGCTCACGGCCGCATCCAGCTTTATATCAAACGCGACGAAATCTGCCCAGGCGAAGACAAGACTTTATATAACACAGTCTTCAAACGACTCCTCGACATAGGCGACTTCATCGGAGTTAAGGGTTTCGTCTTCCGCACTCAGGCAGGAGAGGTTTCAATCCATGTTAAAGAGTTGACAGTCTTAAGCAAGTCGTTACGTCCGCTTCCTATAGTGAAAGAAAAAGACGGCGTGGTTTATGACGCTTTCACAGACCCAGAACAACGCTACCGTATGCGTTACGTCGACTTGGTCGTCAACGAAAAGGTGAAGAACATCTTCATCGCTCGTACTAAGATCATCAACTCGATGCGTAACTTCTTCAACGAAAACGGCTACCTCGAAGTAGAAACTCCAATATTACAATCAATACCTGGCGGAGCAACAGCTCGTCCTTTTATCACTCATCACAACGCTCTCGACATCCCTATGTATATGCGTATCGCTAACGAACTTTACCTCAAACGTCTTATCGTGGGCGGCTTCGACGGCGTGTATGAGTTCTCACGTAACTTCCGCAATGAAGGTATGGACCGTACTCATAACCCTGAGTTCACATGTATGGAAATCTACGTCGCTTATAAAGACTACATCTGGATGATGGACTTCACAGAGAGAATGATCGAACGCGTCGTGACTGAAGTCTTCGGCACCGATACAGTGAAAGTCGGCGACAACGAGATCTGCTTCAAACGTCCTTTCAAACGCATCTCCATGATAGACTCTATCAAAGAAAAGACTGGTATCGATATCACTGGCATGGACGAGGCTCAACTTCGTGAGGTATGTAAACAACTCAATATTGAAATCGACGACACTATGGGTAAAGGCAAACTCATCGATGAGATCTTCGGCGAGAAATGCGAAGGCACTTACATCCAGCCTACATTCATCACCGACTATCCTGTCGAGATGTCGCCATTATGTAAACGTCATCGTGAGAACCCAGACCTCACGGAACGCTTCGAACTCATGGTCAACGGCAAGGAACTCGCTAACGCATATACCGAGTTGAACGACCCTATCGACCAACGCGCTCGCTTCGAAGAACAGATGAAACTCTCTGAACGCGGCGATAACGAAGCTATGTTCATCGACCAAGACTTCTTGCGCGCTATGGAATATGGTATGCCTCCAACATCAGGAATGGGCATCGGCATCGACCGTCTCGTGATGTTACTCACAGGTCAACTCGCAATACAAGAAGTTCTTTTCTTCCCAACGATGCGTCCTGAGAAAGTTAAGAAAATAGCTACAGAACAAGACTTTATGGAAATAGGCGTGCCTGAAGTATGGGCAGGCGTTTTGGTAAAAGCAGGCTATACTTCCATCGATATGATGAAATCTGAAAAACCAGCGGCGTTACGCGAGAAACTCAACGGCTTACGTAAGAAAAACAAAATGGACGTGCCTGCTCTCCAACTCGAAGAAGTGGCACAATGGATTGAAAGCAATTCATAATTCATAATTCAAAATGCATAATTCATAATTCATAATTATTACACGATGAAAAATATCTTTCTCACATTAAACCTGATGGTTATGATGGTCTTCTCACTCTCAGCACAGATAGTCGAGAAGACTTTCTTTTTTGATAAACCTAACTTTGAAGAATATCAAGGTTATGAACAGATTAGCTTCGGTAAATGCGTACAAGGCGCTGAAGAAGGAAATCCCGTGATGCCGTGGCATTCAGTGTCGCTGCTTCTCCCACAGAATACAGAGGCTCAGGATATTGAGTTTGAATTCTCTGACTTCGTCGATGTGGAAGGTTCGCATCTTCTCTATCCTTATCAGAGACCTCGTCCTCTGTCGTTGGAAGAAGAACTGCCTTTCGTGAAAAACGAGAGCGTCTATGCCTCGAAAGATGTTTATCCGTCGAGATATTCCGCTGAGGTGGAGACTCAGTATCTGAACGGATATTCCTTCGCTTTCTCCGGTTTCACTCCTGTGAGATATGTGCCAGCAACAGGTAAGGTGTCTTACGCCAAGACCGTTACAGTACGCGTGAAGTATACAGCATCAAAATCAGACAAGAGCAAGATGCTGAAGACATCTCCTGAGATAGTGTCGAGAGTTGAACGTCTTGCGCAGAACCCAGAAGACGTACGTTTCTATTCCGCTAACGGAGGTCAGAAGTCTATTGGAGGATATGAGCTTATGGTGATAACACCAGAAGAATGGGTCTCATCATTCGATGAGTATAAAGAATTCTATAACTCACAAGGTCTGAGAACAAAGGTGTTTTCTTTGGAGAGCATCTACGCTTCTTCAGAAGGTCGCGACGATCAAGAGAAGATTCGTACTTTCATCGCCAACGAATATGAAAACGAAGGCGTTATGATGGTGCTTCTCGGCGGCGACTCTAAGTTGGTTCCTTACAGAGGTTTATATTGTTACGTGATGGAAGATTATGAAGATGAGCTTCCTGCTGATATGTATTACGTCTGTTTGGACGGCACATGGAACGACGATAACGATGAGTCGTGGGGCGAACCTGGCGAAGACGACTTATTGCCAGAACTCGCCATCGGCCGTATGCCTTTTAACACAGAGTCTCAGTTCAACAATATGATGCATAAGACATTGGAATATCAAAGAAATCCAGTCTTAGGTGAGTTTAACGATATCGTATTCGGTGCTGAGCATCTAGGCGACGGCTATTACGGCAGCACAGACCTCGAACTTCTCATCGGTGAACAAGACGAAGATTATTACACAACAGTAGGTATTCCAACGGATTATAAATTCCACCGCGTTTATGCTAATGGCGCAACAGGATGGAGCGGCAGCATCTTCAGAGAAAAGATTAATGAAGTAGGAGGTGGTTATGTACATCACGTTGGTCACGCCAACACTGATTATGTCGCCGGTTGGTATGTCAGCACTACTGACCATAAGTCATTCAGTCAGCTAGATGGAGTAAATCATAATTACAACTTCTTCCATTCACATGGATGTATCTGCGGCGACTTTACAAGTACTTGTATTTTAGAGAGATTAGTTAATATATCGACAGGTTTTGTGGCCGCTACAGGCAATTCTCGCTATGGCTGGTATATTCCATGGGGCGACGGTCCTGCCCGTCACTTGCACCGCGAATTTGTCGATGCTTATTATCACGACAGACTTCCTTACATAGGAACAGCCTTCGTGGAAATGAAGATAGCTACAGCACCTTACGTCGCTGATATGTGGGGCGAGAATGGTGCTTTGCGCTGGAATATGTATTGTATCAACATCTTAGGTGATGTCGCTGTGAAACCATGGCTCGATGAGCCTTTCATCCCAGAGGTGTCATACGACTTGGCTCTCAACGGTGGAGCTACTTCAACAGATGTCGTGGTTAAAAAAGATAATGAGCCACAAAGCAATTTCCGTTGCAGCTTGTATTATGGCAATGAGCTTCTCGCTTTTGGCATGACAGATGAAAACGGCAAGGCTGAACTCGTATTCGCTCAAACTCTTAATATCGCTGATACAATGCAACTTATAGTGACAGGTCCTAATGCTTGGTGCCAAACCTATGACGTACTCGGATTGAATAATCAGTCTTCTTTCGTCTACGCTAAGGCAGTTACAATGGAAGACAACAACAATAACAGTTTGCTCGATTACAGCGAGAATATCAGTCTTAACATTGACTTCTATAACGCAGGACTCGGCGTTAACAACATAACTTCAACATTAACAACAATATCTCAGGATTATATAGAACTCATGAACGACGAAGTTAATGTCGGTAACATTAGCTCTAATTCCATAAAGAGCGTCACTGATGCATTCTCATTTAAGGTAAAAGACGGCGTACCTAATCAACAATATGTTTTCTTTACGATAAACTCTACAGATGGAACTAACGTATGGTCACAGGATTTGGTTTACAGACTGCAAGCTCCTGTGTTTGAGATGTATGACATCACCTACGACGACGGATTGGGCAATGATAACGGTTTCGTTGATGCTGGCGAATCTATCAAGGTTTATTTCAGACTTAAAAACATTGGTAGTAGCAGAAGCGATGAGGTTTATGTAACAGCATCTTCCTCAAATCAATATGTGTCTTTCGACGATGGGGTTTCTGCTGGTGAACTTAATGTAGAACAGATTGTTAGCAAGTATCTTGTTATTGAGATAGATGAAAATACTCCTGACGGAGAACAATTTACCATCGACCTTAATCTTACCTCGGGCGCATACGAGATGCATGATGAATTGAGATTTACTGTGGGAACTCTTAAGGAAGACTTTGAAACAGGCGACTTCTCACATCTCGACTGGCAGTTTGACTTCGATATGCCATGGGTTATCACTAAAGATGAGGCACATTCAGGCGAATACTGCGTCGAGTCAGGTAACATCGGCGATGACGAGATAACTTCGCTTTTGATAGATATTGAGAACACTTCACATGGTGAGATTTCATTCTATTTCAAGACCTCCACAGAATTCCACAACGACTATCTCGTATTCTATATCGATGGTGAGTTACAAGAAAGATGGAGCGGCGAAAACGATTGGCAACGCGTTAGTTATGACGTTCCAGCAGGAGTTCATACTTTTGAGTGGCGTTATGACAAGAGCGTCAGAAATCAGGATGGTGCCGACCGCTGCTGGGTAGATGACATTGAGTTTCCAAGCAATAGTTTAGTGCTTGATGTCAATACGATAACAGAAAATAAATCGTTCGATATATATCCAAATCCTGCGAAGAATTATATCATCGTTAAAAGTGATGATGTAATAGAGGTGGAGATTTTTGATATGATGGGAAGGAAGATATTGACGCAGAATGTAAAAGACTCTTCAGTGATAGATGTTAACGACATCCCACAAGGTCTCTATCTCATTCGTAGCCTCGATGTCAATAATAATATAACTGTAAAGAAATTCGTTAAAGAATAAAATAAGTAGCAATGTTGTTTTCGCAAATTATTGGACAGGAAGATGCTAAGAGGAAACTCATACAGAGTGTGAGGGATAATCGTGTCGCTCATGCACAGTTGTTTCTCGGACCAGAAGGCTCTGGTTCACTCGCTCTCGCGATAGCTTATGCTCAATACATCAACTGTGCCAATAGAAGCGAAAACGATAGTTGCGGAATATGTCCTTCTTGCAAGAAATTCAACAACTTAGTACATCCCGACTTGCATTTTGTTTTCCCTAATGCTGCAACAAAAACCATCAAGTCTAATACCGAGTCTGACATGCTTCTCTCTGAATGGAGAGATTTTGTCGCTTCGACTGAAGCATACGGAGGCCTTCAGGATTGGTATAAGTCTCTTGAGATTGAGAATAAGCAGGGAATGATAAATGTTCGCGATGCCGCAACAATAATGCGTAAGTTGAATCTTAAATCTTACGAGTCAGAATATAAGATTGCTATAATCTGGATGGCAGAGAAATTTAATATAACGGCTGCCAATAAGTTATTGAAACTTTTAGAAGAACCACCGGAGAAGACAGTCTTCCTTCTCGTGGCAGAGAATCAAGAGGAATTGTTGTCAACAGTACGTTCTCGTACTCTTCTGATGAAAGTGCCAAAACTCTCTGTGGAAGAAATACAGTCGGCATTGATACAAAAATACGGCTGTGACATCACCGCCGCTCATAACGCCGCACTTATATCTAACGGTGACTGGAATGCAGCATCGCGCTATCTCGCAAACTCGGAAGATGAAAAAATGTTCTTCAACTGTTTCCAAAGATGGATGCGTTACTGCTTCAGATTCAGTGCTTCAGAACTCATCGACTTCATCGCCAATGATATAAAACCTCTTGGAAGAGAGAAACAGAAAGACTTCCTCGCTTACGGGCTTAAAGTGTTCCATAACGCTATTCTACATAACAACGGCTTGAGAAATAATGTGTTGCTACCTGACGACGAACTCGCTTTCTTAAATAACTTCGCTCCTTTCGTGTCGAATAATAACATAGGACTAATCACCGAGCTCTTTGAAGAAAGCATCAGACAGATTGAACGTAACGGCAATGCTTCCATGATTTTCATGGATGACAGCTATAAGATTTTTAACTATTTTAAAATGAAGTAAATGAAGGTAATTACAAAAGTTTCTTTGTCATTGCTGAGTGGTCTTCTTATTGCAGCGGCATGGATGATTGATGGATTGATTCCTTTGATATTCATCGCTTTCGTCCCGCTTATTTTCATTCAAGACAGAGTCGGTAACGAAGAGAACGGCATTAAAGGTAATATTTTCTGTTTATCATTTTTAGCATTTCTAGTATGGAATTCTCTCACCACATGGTGGGTCTGGAATAGCACAGCAGCAGGAGCTGTGGCTATGTTGTTGTTAAACAGCTCTTTTATGGCAACTACATTCTGGCTTTATCATTTCACCAGAAAGAAAATATTCCATAATAAAAAAGGATTCTTCCTTCTGATAGTGTTTTTCCTAGCCTTTGAAAATCTGCATCTTAACTGGCAGCTCAACTGGCCTTGGCTTAATATCGGCAATGTCTTCTCACGTTGTCATTCGTGGATACAATGGTATGAATTTACCGGAGTAGCAGGTGGAACATTATGGGTCTTGTTGTCTAACATTTTGGCTTATAAGATTGTAGAAAGTCTAAAGTCGAAAGAGAAAAGGCAGATGATTGTTTCTATAATTATTTTCCTTATAATAATTATCGTTCCTATTATTGTCGGTAAGATAATGTATAACACCTACGAAGAGAAAGGCGAAGATGTTGAAATAGTTGTCGTTCAACCTAATATTGACCCTTGGAATGAAGAATTCTCATTGTCGTCGGCTGAGGTACTCCGACGTAATTTCTCTCAGGCTGAGCCTCTTATGCGTCCATCAACGCGTTTTGTGGTAAGTCCCGAATCGTCGATTCATGAGAATATTTGGTTGGATAATGTGGAAAATTATTACTCTATCAAGAACTTAGAACTGTTTTCAAAAAATTATGATGGCGCTGCTTACATAATAGGCGCGAGCACCTTAGATATGGTACCCGAAGGTGAAGAAAACGACTTCGCAGCTCGTAAGTTCTATGACGCCGACGAATACTATTATTCTTATAACACTGCTTTTATGGTAGCGGAAGATAATGACATTCAATGGCATCAGAAATCAAAACTGACACCAGGCGTAGAAATGATGCCTTCATGGTGGTTCTTGCGTCCTCTGAAAAACCTCGCCATCGACCTCGGCGGTACTGTAGGAACATTGAAATCGGAAGATGAAGTTACTTTATTGAATTTTGAAGGTCATAAAGTAGCGTCTCTTATATGTTATGAGTCTGTCTTTGGTGGGTACGTCACTGAGTTCGTGAGAAATGGAGCTGACTTATTATTCGTCATCACCAACGACGGATGGTGGGGAAATACTCCCGGTCATAAGCAGCATTTTGAGATGTCGAAACTTAGAGCGATAGAAAATAGAAGAGGCGTGGCACGTTCCGCCAATACAGGAATTTCAGGCTTCATAAATCAAAGAGGCGACGTGATGGAAAAGACTAACTACTGGGAACCTGCCGCCTTACGTAACACATTGAAAGCTAATGAGAAAATGACGTTTTATTCTCAACACGGCGATTATATTTATCGCGTGGCTTCTTTCATCGCAGTGATAGTCTTGTGTTTTAGCGTAGTAATTTCAATAGCAAAAAAAAGATGATAACATTAAGTCTGGCTCCTTTTCAAGGAATCACCGATTCGGTATATAGAAATCTTTATAAGGAATATTTTACTGGAATAGATAAATTCTACACTCCTTTTTTTACTGGCATTCATAAAGATAACAGCAGAAGCCTGAAAGGAGAAGAAATAGATGTAACACGTAATGACGTCAATACTCTTACTCCGCAAATACTCGGTAACGACGCTGACGAAATAGTACGTTTTGCAAATCAATGCCAAGCGATGGGTTATAAGGAGATTAACCTCAATATGGGCTGTCCTTTCCCAAGAGTCGCTAACAAGACAAGAGGCTGCGGTCTTATGGCAGAGCCTCTGAGAGTGAGAGAGATATTCGATAAGGTGTTTAATAACATCGACATAAAATTCAGTCTGAAATGTCGCCTCGGTTATTTCAAAGACACTGAGATTGACGAACTTATTGATAGTTTCAACACTTATCCTTTCAGCGAGATTATCATTCACCCGAGAATAGGAAAACAACTTTACACAGGCAGCGCCGATGTTGATAGATTCGCTGAAGTGGCAGCTCAGATTAAGAGACCTTTGGTATATAACGGCGACATATTTTCTGTGGCTGACTTCAAACGTATCAGCGAGAAAGTGCCTTCAGTGTCAATGTTTATGCTCGGAAGAGGTTTGCTCTCTAACCCTTTCCTCGCCGATGAGATAAAAGGAAAATCATTCGATTACGAAGAGAGAAAGAAAAAATTACATCATTTTATGGTGTCGCTTTATCTCGAAAGACTTCGTCATGCTGGCGGAAGCCCTAAGATTATCGGCTGTATGAAAGAACTATGGTCTTACGTGATGAACTCTTTCGAAGACTCTCAAGACATCTGGCGTAAGATTAAGAAGATAAATAACTTAGATATCTATGAAGAGACTGTCGAGATTATTTTCAGAGACAAAGAGTTAACTCATAATGCATAATCGGTTATGAAGAAGATTTTGGTCATTCGTTTTAGTTCTATCGGTGACATCGTTCTCACAACTCCTGTGATACGTTGTTTGAAAAATCAACTGGCTGATGTGGAACTTCATGTTTTTACAAAGAAAAAGTTCAGCAATCTTTACAAGAAGAATCCGTATGTCGACAAGGTTTTTGAATATGATGATTCGCTGAAGAAAAATATTCAAGAGTTAAAACTAGAGAACTACGATTATATCGTCGATTTGCAGAAAAACAAAAGAAGTGTGAGAGTGACTCGCGCCTTGCATTGTCATCATTCTTCTTTCCCTAAATTAAATGTTAAAAAATTTTTACTTACCACTTTCAAGATTAACACTCTTCCTGATGTTCATATCGTGGACAGATACTTCAAGGCAGTGGAAAAGTTAGGAGTAAAAAATGATTATCAAGGTCTCGACTTCTTTATTTCGGAAAATAATAATTATCCATTGACAGAATTACCTGATGAATTTCAGAAAGGATATTATGCCTTCGTCATTGGCGGAACATATAAGACTAAGATACTTCCGGCTGTCAAGATTGTAGAAGTCATTAAGAAATTGAATCAGCCTGTTATTCTTCTTGGCGGACCCGATGATGTTGAAAGAGCAAAAGAAGTCTTATCAGCAGTCGAAAGACAGAAGTCGATAGTAGAAAGTCTCGTTGGAAAGATAAATCTTGAACAGTCAGCGTCGATAGTGAAAAACGCTGACGCTGTTCTTACAAACGACACTGGTTTGATGCACATAGCAGCGGCTTTCCACAAACATATCGTATCGGTATGGGGCAACACAGTCCCTGAATTTGGAATGTATCCTTATCTTCCAAACGAGCCTGAGAGATGTCATATCGCTGAATGTAAAGACGTAAGATGCCGCCCTTGCAGCAAACTCGGATTCAAAGACTGCCCTAAGAAACATTTCAAATGCATGATGCAAGTCGATACTGATGAGATTGTCAGACAGCTGACAATTGTACAGACTCAGCAAGCACGACCTCATGCATAAGGCGACAGGATGGATGCTGCGCTACTCTATAGAGAAATTGAAAATCTGAGAAATAATGCAGAGACGTGTCAATCACACATTCTCGTTTATTGTTTAAGGTGTGACTGACACGTCTCTACAATTCATAATTGTGAATTATGCATTATGAATTATGAATTCTTCTTACGTAGCCCATAAGCCAACGCAAGTCCTCCTAACAGCAACAAGCCGCTGCCAAGTGGAGCTTCTGCTGCGAAGTCATATTGTGTGCCGTGTTGATTTGGCAACAATGGCATAGTTCCCCAATTGTTGTTCTCTTCTCTATATTCAGAGTAATTGCTGTTGGAGAAGAAACCATCACTCTGTGCACTGAGGTTCAAACCGAGACCCAATGCGAATACTAATGTTATTATGTATTTTTTCATATTTTCATTTTTTGGGGTTTAAGGTTTAATGCTTAAGGTTTAAGGTTGGAAGACCATCACCTTAAACTTTAAACCTTAAACTTTAAACTATTAATAAACAACTATTTTTTGTACCTTAACACCTTCTTCGTTAATCAATCTCACGACATATGCTCCGTTTCTGAAATTGCTTACGTCAATTCTGTTGTTGTCGCCTTCAACGTCGTTGCTGTAAACCATGCGGCCCATCACGTCGATGATCTGAACCTTACCTTCAGCTTCGAGAATGAGGTCTTCTCCTGATACGTATGCAAAGTGACTGTTGTCTGCCGACTGTTGTCCGTTGACTAATCTAACGATGAATCTGTCTTGGTCATCTCTGCTTGTTGCTGTGAAGTCATAGTCTTCTACCAACAAGTTTGTTTCAACACCTGTGAAACGGTCGAGCAATACAACGCTGCTGAAGTCGCCTTCTGCAACTGCTGCAATTGTGTAGTTACCCATTTCATTTGCGTGGAATGCCACCTCGACTTCAGTAGTGTTTTCGTCGAAGCTCTTGATACCATAGCGGTTGCCGTCGTTATGAACATAGATTTCAGCGACGCCTCTGTCTAAGTTATCGAGTTTGTTGAAGCCTTCATTGTCGGCACCTGCAAGACGGATGATGACATTGTCGTTGCCTGCCTTGCTTGTAGCAATAAGGTTGATAGCAGCCACCTTGTCGTCACCGCGTTTTGCGCCTTCGCTATATGAGAGCGATGCTGTGGCAGCTGCTGTCTTGACGAAGAATCCTTCACCTACATTAACCGAACCTGATGTGCGGTATTCGTAGCCGTTGCCTGTTGCGTTGATGACAGCAATACCTGTTTCCATGCCTGAAGCAACCAAGTTATTTATATCCATATTGAAGGTGAACGGATTGCCGAGGAGGTAGAAGTTTGTATAATAGTTCTCTTCGTCGTGGGCTTTTACGTCGGAGAATGTGAATGACGACTTCTTGTTAAGAACGCCCTTGAATGTTGCTGTTGTCTCTGTCTCGTATGAAGCGAGATAGCCGCGACCTTGTTGGAATGTTTCATCAAAGTCGGCAACATGACCTTGGTAGTTCACCCATTCTGCATCTTTCTGTGTTCCGTCATATTTGAACAAGTCGTAGCCTGTTGATGGAACGAAGCCTTCTATCTCAATATCCTTGACAGGTGATGCAATGAACTGCCATTTGTTCCAATCGACGATGTCCATATTAACAGTAGCAGCCACCTTGTCGTTATTTTGGATGACTTGTGCTCCGTTGTTGATGACAAATGCGTCGGCATCTGTGTTTACCAATAAGCCACTTACTGTCAATGCGCCGCCGTTCATTGTCAACGAACCTTCTTCTATCGATAATGTGTTAACTGTGATGTTACCGCTTTCTATTGTAGCGTCACCGGTAACAATAACGTCGTCTGTTGATGAAGGGACAGAACCTTTACTCCATAATAAAGTGTTGCTCCATGAACCAGTGCCTGCAAATGTATTCAACGATGGATTAGCTGTGACAGAAAATGAAGAGGTATGAGAGATGGTGGTGTTACCTTCAGTTAAAACATTGGTGAAGGTCACCTCATCAATACATAAACCATCAGCGTTATCATCATTGGCCTCATGGAAAATTCCAACCCAAATATCTTTTCCATTTTGACTTGACAAAGAATATTCTTTATAATTCCATTGATTCTTCTCATCTGTTGTCAATTGATAATAAACGAAGATATCATCGAAACTTCCTCCTGGGTTTTCCACTTTATCACTGTAGACGATATAGTACGAATCCTTACAATAAGTATTTGTTGTTCCCGTAGAACGTACATAAAAACTGATCTTAGTATTCTCACTGATTCTTATTCTTGATGGAGACCATACAATATCACTTGCATTATATGATTTATGCTTATTGCAATAGGTTGCATTCATAAGATGTCCTTCACCAGCGTATGATTCCGGTTTAGCTGGCGAATGAGAAGCAGATTCAGAAGAATGATACCATGTATGATTATTATTGATATAATAGTCGTATGCAGTCCATCCTTCAAAATCAGTATCGAAAGAATATTCATAATTTTGATATGATGTTCCTGTAGACTGATATTCTGTTGTAACATTGAAGTCCAGTTTATAGTTTGCCGGAATGTTTTCATCTAATTTAATTGTAAACACAGCGTCTTTAGTTGCGCCAGCTGCAATAGAACCTATATCGTATGTTCCTTCTTTTATCTCTACTAAATCATCGTCGCACGACAAAGTAGCTGTTGTTTCATCAGGTGTCGTCTCGCTACCTTTATTAATCAATGTGGCTGTAAGCTCAACATATTCACCTATGGCACTACCCATCGTAAATGAGTGTAATATTATGCCATTGCTAACTTTGTTTGTCGTGACCGTGAGTTCTTTAGATCTTTCCGATTCGCCGTCGGCTGTGACACTCGTGACGGAATAACGATATTCTGTCTCCGCATTCAGTCCTCCGTCGTAATATGATGTCGCTGTAGTATTTCCTACAAAAACATCATCTCTATAAACGTTATAACGTACAGCAGACGACACCGAGCTCCATTCTAATGTAACGGAGTTTTCTGTCTTTGCCGCCGCATTAAGATTCTTAGGTGAGTTAGGGTCATTCTTAACTACAATAGTAAATGGAATATCCCATGATGTATTTCCATACATATACTTAACATTGGCGTTGAACTGAATCTCATGATTGTTAGGGATGTTTTCTTTGAGTGTGAAAGCGAATGTCTTTGTGACTTCCTCGGTTGGTTTTAAAGCGACCATGCTTCCTGTCGCAGATGTCATTGTCACATATTCATCTTCGCTCGATAAGGTAATGTCACTTTTTGATTCATGTTCATATATACCATCGTTGATGAATGTGATGTCTAAGCTCACTTCGTTTCCGTCATAATGAACAACTTCTGGCGTAAACTCCTTGATAGCCGTATTGTAGTCTTTCTGTAATGTCATAGTGCAGACTTCAACGCTGTGTTCATATTCATAAACATTATTCATTCCTGTAACAGTATAACAATATTCAGTATTATGAACCAAACCGTTGTCGGTATATGTTTCTTCTGTCACGTTAGCGACTTTTTCTCCATCACGATATACGTTATAACTTTGAGCGTTTGCTAATTCATCCCAAATCAATGTTATGCTTTCTGTTGTTGTTCCTGTTACGTCCAGACCTGTAGGAGCACCCAAATCAATAGGATTATAGATTGCTACATTGAAATAGTTTTCATCCGTACCGTCAAATGTTGTCGTATGTTGGAAATCTATAATGACATCCGACAAACAGATATCGTCGATATCCAAAGCCTCTACATAAAAGCCATTATTCAAAATTCCCCATTGTTCGTCTGTGAAGAAGTGTCTGATAGCAACATAGATTTCTTTTCCTTTATATTGGCTTAAGTCGACAGTATATTTATTCCATGATTTTGTCGATTCTGTGATATCCCATTCTTTTATCAAGGTGAAATCCGATTCGTTGACATTGCCTTTTTCTGACACTGCAAGGCCGAAATGTTCTTGATAATAGACTTCATGATTAGCGCGTGCATAGAAGCTTATCTCACTGTTTTCTGTTATGCCAAATTTTTTAGGAGATACTATATAGTTATCGATAGGATTAGCGTAAGATTGATGGCCATTGTTGCTTATCATAGTCTCGCTCATAATGTGACCGTTTCCATAGTGTGACTCCACAACTTGTAATCCGTGAATAACAGCTTCCGAGCTATGCCACCATGGTGTTGCTATATTGTTGTTTGCAGCATCGAACGAGGTCCAGCCTTCCATACCTGTTTCAAATCCGTAGACGAAATTCATCGGTGTGGTGTTGTTGCTGAATGTCTCAAGGAAAAGGTCGAGAAGATAACCGTCTTTTGCTTCTTCCTTAGCCTTGATGACGAATGTTGCTGTTGCTGTTTCACCAACGCCAAGTGATGGTACTGTCGCTTCGTCTTCGATGATTTCAAAATGTTCCAAACTGCTGGATAATGTCTTCAATGTAACATATGTACTGTTTGCCATTGCTGCTGTTCCGTCGTTAACCATAGTGACATTGAGGTTGACCTCGTCATCTCCCGGCTTGATCTGACCAGGTGTATGTGTCTTATATACGACATGTGGAAGTTTCTCAACTTTTATAGCGATATTCTCTTTTCTTGTCATACTTTCGTCTTGCAGTGTCAATGTGATGTATACTACATGGCCATTAGGTGTATCGGCATTTACATTAACCTTGAATGATGTTTCCTTTATGTCTTGTGGCTCAACGGCACCTAAAGCAACTGTATTACTTCCAACGACTGTTACGTATGGGTCGTCGTTCACCGAAATTGTATATTGTGCTTCCGATGTTGTTGCTTTATGGCCTTGGTTTTCTATTATTACATTTATATTCTGGTTATCGCCTGGAACTAATGTTTTTGGTGAGAAAGAGATTACCGACATGTATGAGCTCTGTCCTCCTGCTTCTGTTGCATTGACAGCTGCCAAAGCATCAACGCGACCTGCTCCAACACTGTTGTTCTTGCCGCCTGCTGGTTTGTTGGCTGCTGTTGTCTCAATGATTTCAGTTATTTCGGCTGGATTCAGAGAAGAATTTTTTTCCAACATGAGAGCTATCACTCCGGCGACGCAAGGTGTCGATTGCGAGGTGCCCTCTTTAAGCTCATAAACGCCGTTTTGCAAATGGTCGAGGGAATATATCAAACTGCCTGGAGCTGTGATGTCGGGACGGATGAGACCCACTGTCGAGGTGTTGCCGTCGTTGTCTTCAAAATAACCACTCACTAACCAAGGGCACATCTTGCTTGTAGATTCGTCAACTGTTGAGATGTCGGTCCAGTTAGTTCCGTCAGCCGAGTAATAACGACTGTCGGCAGTAGCATAAGTTTTACCACGAATAGCCTCATAACTCTTGAACACTATCCAGAGATTCTCCTCTGAATTAACTTCAATGTCTTCTCCGAGTTCGACTTCATTCCATTGCATCTTTTCTAAGGTAACATCACCATGTTCATATTTCAATGTTTTAGGAGCATTATCACCACCAACGTATATAGATATACTAACGTTAGGATTTATGTCTGATCCGAAGACGGAGACTTTGCTTATCTTAGAGTATCCTGTTAACATAGATGGTGTATATTTTACAGCCCAGTAGAACGGTTTATCATTTTGGGAATATTTTCCACCGTAATCACCAAGAGAATTTGTAAAGGCGCAATAATGAGTCCATTTGCTGTATTGATAATCGTTGAACTCAGTATCCTGCCATGTTGATGGTCCTTGCGATGATGCTGCGAGGTCGTTAGCTCCGACAGCTATCACGCTCGACAAATAGCCTGCGAGTGTCTGGTCTGGGTTTCTCCATGGTGAAGGACATGCTGCAGGATAGTCAACATTATATGGCGCGCCTAATGTGTTGCCGTCATTACCTACTGCTGCACAAACGATAGCTCCTAATGTCAACACTTCGTTGAAGGCATCTCTTATCAGTTCTTTCTGTGCAACAGAGATTTGGTCGGCCCTGTAACCTAACGATATGCTTAAGATGTCGGCACCGTTTTCAACAGCGAACTGAACGCCGGCTATCATATTATCTACAGAGCCTGTACCTGTAGCGGCTAATGTCTTGACTGTCATAAGAAGTGCATCTGGCGCAACACCTGTTGTAGTTCCTGAGGTACCGTCGCCGCAAACAATACCCGCACAGTGTGTACCATGACCATTGTCGTCAACGATATTTGAATTGTTTGCTATGACATTCCATCCGTTTACCGTCTCACCATCGACATCACCTTCCCAGAGGTGGTCTTTCAAGTCGTTATGATATATGTTTGTTCCTGTGTCTAAAACTGCTACTACAACATTTTTACCCGTATAGTTTTGTCCCCAAACATCATCGGCATTGATGGTCACCACGTGAGATGCAGGACCTCTTGTGGCTCCTGCTGTCTCCGACATTTGTTCTTCCGATAACAATTGAATTTCTTTGTTATAGCTCAATTTAGCTACATCAGGATGTGATGCTAACTTATAGATCACATCGCGTGAAGCCTCACAGCTGATTGCGTTGACAATCCAGAGCGGGCTGATGTTGGCTACGTTGCCGCCCATTTCTTCTGCCCGCAAAACAGCCATGACGTCCGATTGTTGTCTTAAAGAAAAATCTTTAAGCTCGCTCACGACAATCTCTCTTTGAAGTGACTTGTCGCCTCTTTCTGCCTTAGCCTGAAGCTTGGCAGCATCCATCTGCGATTTGAAGATGATGGTAACATCAATCATCTCGTCGCTTCTTTGATTCATTACTTCTTGCAGTTCTGTTTCAATAACATTAACCTGTGCAAGACCAATGCTGCACAAAATGCAAGAAACAAGTAAAAATAAAAATTTTTTCATACTTTAACTATTATTATAAATATTAATAATTCTTAAATAATTAAATGATAGAGACGTGTCAATTACACATTATTATTATTAAGGTGCAACCGACGCGTCTCTGTCATTTTCAACTTTCAATCTTCAACTTTCAATATTGTAGATGTTAATTGTCAATTCTTAACCACCTTTACAATCTCTCCATCAATATTGAAGAAATAGATTCCAGGATTATAGTCGGAAATATTTATTTCTATTTCTTTAGCATCGACTTCCATTTCGTCAATCATCATTCCTAACATATTGTGAATCTTAACAACTGTAAGTTGACATCCGTTAGATGATATTTTAACAAAGTCGTTTGCAGGGTTAGGATATATCTCAACAGAAGTAAGATTATTCTCATCCAAGTTCAAGTCGCCTGTATATTTAACAGGAACAATTTGTTCGCCTATTGATGAAGTTATCACGAGTTCGGTATCATACAAACCATTTTTGAATACAACGCGGAAATAAACGTCAACTTCCACCGACTCGCCGACAGCTATAGTATGAGGCAACGAGAATTCATAATCGAGTTCGTATTCGCCATTTCCTATCGTGATATTTTCAATGGTGACATCAGATGCGGTATTGTTTGTTATTGTCAATACTTCAGGGACATCATAACTATATGAGTTGTCGAAGATTATTTCTGATGGATTGAGAGTAAGATATTCTTCAACTTGTTCATGTTCCTCCATTGTGAAAGTATGAGGATCGAGTTCGCCGAATACAGGCTGTTGGTATCTGTGGTTAGATTCGTCAGCGCCGAAAACATAATAATCCACTTTTGAACCGCCGTTATAACCTTTGATATAACCGACATATTCGTCAGGGTTTCCTGTTGCTGTCATTTTAGCAGTTTGATATTCGCCTTCGTCTATTCTATAATAAATAAGGAGAGAATCTTGTTTCAAGTCGGCTCCGCTATAAGCGATGAACTTCGACGTGATAGCGATAGAATCTTGCCATTCTTGTTCGCCGAATACGACGTTACGATGGTCGACATAAAGCATGTTGAAGTCCATGACGCCACGAGTACGGCAGTGTAGAGCGTCGGTATTGAGCCATCCGTCCCAGTATAGGTTGTTTTCTATGCCAATAACTTCGTAGCCAGGCATTGCTTGGCGATAGAGGTTAAGAGCAGCCTCGTTGTAAGCGTTGTTAGAGCCCATTGGAACGAGGACTTTATTGTTAAGAATCAAGCTGTTTGTATAAGGAGAGATTACGTTTCCTCCAGGAATATCGACGCGATACACTTTGTAAGGATAACCCCAGCAACAGTTAGTAGTCTCGAAGTATTCTGCCACTTCTTCGTAATAAGGATAACGAGGATTTGACTCAGGGACGCGAGCGAGCATGATTTTGTCAGGAGCGAGATATTTTCCCCAGCAGTCGACGTGAGCTATGTAATCGCCTTGAGGGTCGATAGTTACGTGATAAGGGTCGATGCCGAGATAAGCCTTCATTCTTTCATAAACCTGTTCTTCGGTTACGCCAGCTTGGGAGTAGCTTTCTGTGATGACAATGTCGTCGGAGACACCGTTACCGCGTCCGTCTTCCATCATATTGCCGCCTGTGTGAACCACATTCATTCCATACATAGGGATGCCCCAATATTCTGCGAAATGACCTGGGAGGTCATCGTCATAAGGACGTGGACGATTGTATTTGTTATCGACGATAGCCGGTTCTTTGCCATCAAAAATGTACCAAGGACCGAAGTCGCGAATCCAATAAGAATTGGTACTTGCATTCAAGAACTCGACGTTATCCATGTTAACGCCAGCAGTTTGGAACTCGCTGACAGCGTAGTTTTGTTCGTATGAAGTCACTACTGTAATGACTTTGCAGTCTTCAGCCATTTCTTTTACGAGTTCTACAGGGATACCGAGAGGATAGACAATCATCACTGCCTGCATTGGTTCATATTCGCCAGGGAAACGCACCTCACCTGTTGGTGGCGGCGTTTCAACGAAACTACGATTAACAACTGGCATGTACATCTCTTCTTCTGAGAGATACTTCTTCAACCTCCATTCTGGAAGTTCTTCATTCTGCGAAAAAGCCTCAAAATCAAAGCCTAACACAAAACATAAAATAAGCCACACTAAGGCAAATCTCTTATTCATTATTCTGATTTTTTTTCGTGCAAAAATACTACTTTTTCTCATTATTTCGTTATATTTGCAAACATTTATTTCATTACCCAAAAGTATTTAAATTTCAATGAAAAAGACTATATATCAACTATCAACTATCGTATTATTTACTACCCTATTTTTCTTATCTTCATGCCAGATTCTCGAAAGCATCACATTTTTGAATAAAGACAAAAGTATCGTTGCAGAAGAAGCCACTACTGAAGAAGCGATTGTATCGGAGGAAGAAGTCATTATTGAGGAAGAAGAAGTCATTATTGAGGAAGAAGTCATTATTGAGGAAGAGGAGACGTTTTTTTATGACGAAGAAAATATTTACGAAGAAACAGACATCTACGAAGAAACTGTCGTCTATGAAGAAGAGTTACTCGTTAACGACAGCATCGACCCTGTCGTTGCCGACAGTTTAGAGATTGTCTTGCAGGAACGCATCGATTCGGAGAACTCTGGCGAGGCTATAGTAGAAGAATCCAACACCATGATGGGCATGATTGACAATCTCAACGACATCCCATATTTCGAGCAGAACAAATTAGAATCGAGTTCAAAGTCGGAAAACATATATAATTATCCTGAAGGTTATGTACCGACATTTCCAGACAGCGTTTATGCAGAACGTATTGCCAAGTTGAGAGAGATGACCACCATCGAGTTGGTTTACAACAAACACGTCAAGAGTTTCATCGACGTATATGCTTTCAACAAAAGAGAACATACTAGCAAGATCTTAGGTCTTGCCGACATTTATTTCCCTATGTTTGAAGAGGCTCTCGACAAATATAACATGCCGTTAGAGATTAAATATCTGGCTGTAGTAGAATCGGCTTTGAATCCGCGTGCTGGCTCACATGCGGGAGCTAAAGGTCTGTGGCAGTTCATGTACGCAACAGGAAAGACATATAAGTTAAACGTGACATCTTTAGTTGACGACCGTTTCGACCCAATAAAATCGACGGAGGCAGCATGTCAGCATCTGATGGATCTTTATAAGAAATACGACGACTGGTTTTTGGCTTTGGCGGCTTATAACTCAGGAGCCGGCAATGTAAACAAGGCGATACGTCGCGCTGGCGGACTGAAGAACTATTGGGCAGTGTGGCCTTTCCTTCCCAAAGAGACAAGAGGCTATGTGCCGGCATTCATCGCTGTCAACTATGTGATGAGTTACTCTCAGGAGCACAACCTCTACCCTACAGACCCAGGCATCATGGCTGATGGCGTCGACAGCGTAACAGTTCACGAGCCGCTGCATTTCGACCAGCTCAACGAGATGCTCAACATCCCTATGGAAGACCTTAAGTTTTTCAACCCTCAATATAAAGCTCAAATAATTCCTGCCAACGCGAAAAACCCTATGTCGCTGCGGCTTCCTGAAAAATACATCGACAGTTTCATCGTCCACGAAAAAGAGCTATATACTTTTGTAACAAAGAAAGGCATCGACAGGAAGAAGTTAGAGGAAGAGATGAAGAAAGTGAGCGACAGGAGCGTTCATATTGTGAAGAGCGGCGAGAACCTCGGCAGTATTGCCAGGAAATATCGCATCAGTGTCAATCAGTTGAAGTCATGGAACAAGCTCAAGAAGACGACGATATATCCTGGACAAAAACTCATCGTCTATAGTTCAGGAGCGCCAATGGCACAGGCTGGTAACAGCAAACCTGTTGAACGTTCTACCGAACAGACAATACACACCGTGAAGTCGGGAGAAAATTTGTCGGTCATAGCAAAGAAATATAAATGTTCTGTAACAAATCTCAAAGACTGGAATAATCTAAAAAGCAACACCTTACAAGTCGGACAGAAACTGAAGGTTTATCCTCCTGCAGAAAACATCAACGCTACAGTAATTCACACTGTTAAATCGGGAGACAACCTATGGGATTTGTCCAAGAAATATGGAGTCAGCGTTGAACAGATAAGAAGACTCAATGGTTTAAGTTCAAAGGCTGTGTTGAAAATAGGACAGAAACTGAAGATAAAATAATTTACAATTAACAATTTAACAGTTATGGTTATGAAGAGACTTAGTTTAATTGCGGTGATATTGATTTCAATAATGTCATTATCATCATGTCTTAACGAAGATAAGCAGAAAGAGATAAGAAAAGCCCGTTCTGTAGGCGGCACCTCTGAGATTCTCATGATTACTCAGAACGACGAACAATGGAATGGCGCGATGGGACAAGCGGTACGCGATTTCTTTGAACAAGAACAATACGGATTGCCACAACCGGAAAAGAACTTCAAAGTAGCTCATCTCAACATCGACGCATTGAACGATATGTTCAAGAAACACCGTAACCTCATCATCGCCAAGATTGATACCGACATCAAGAATCCTTTGGTAGAGACACAGAAAAACTGGATGTCGGAGCCTCAGTTTGTCATAAGAATCACAGCTCCTTCTAAAGAGTCGTGGGTAAGAACCTTCGACTCACAGAAAGACGGCTTGAAGCTTATGTTCGATCAAAATGAGAGAGCTCGTTTTCAAGAGTTTTTCCGTCCTACCACCGACACCAAGATTGTCAATCAGTTGAAGAAGCAATTCGGTGTCAAGATGAACATCCCAGAAGGATATTTCATCGGCATCGACCAGGACGACTTCATGTGGATTCGCAAAGAGACATCCGACATGAGCATGGCTTTTATGGTTTATGAGTTGCCATACAAAGACACCGCCGACTTCAACCCTGACAATATCATCAAGGTGAGAGACTCCATCGTCAAGAAACACATCCCAGGTCCTATCGACGGCTCATATATGACAACCGATAAAGAATTCGTGAAACCTATCTTCAAGACCTTGCCAGACTTCCCTGCTGGTTATGCTGTTGAGACACGTGGCTTATGGAATGTTGTCGGCGACTTCATGGCAGGACCTTTTGTGTCATACAGCATCGTCAATCCAGAGCACACCAAGATTGTCACAGCAGAAGGCTGGGTCTACTATCCTAACAAGGACAAGAGAGACCTTCTCCGTCAACAAGAGAGCATCTTATACAGCCTTCAATTTGTAAAATAAGAAATATAAAGACTGTTGGACTTTGAACTTAGGCTAAGAAACATTTCAAAGCGCTATAATAATAAAGACAGGCATTTTATAATGTCTGTTTTTATTTTCCCCAGTTCTCACGGTCGAGACTTCTATATTGTATCGCTTCGGCCAGATGTTCCGTCCTTATATCTGTCGAGTCGTCGAGGTCGGCTATTGTGCGCGCCACCTTTAAGATTCTGTCGTATGCCCGAGCCGACAGGTTCAGTCTATCCATAGCTCCTTTCAAGAGTTTAGAACAGTCGTCATCGAGAATGCAGTATTTCTGTATCAGTTTGGAACTCATCTGCGCGTTAGAATGTATGTTAGGTACATCTGCAAAACGCTCCGTCTGTATCTTACGCGCACGTATCACTCTAGCACGCACATCCTTACTTTTCTCGCCCACATTTTTCTTCGACAGCTCTTCGAAAGGCACAGGCACAACTTCAATATGAAGGTCTATTCTATCCAGCAGAGGTCCCGATATCCGGTTTAAATATTTCTCGACAGTTCCTGGCAGACAGGTACATTCCTGAGTAGGATGATTGTAATATCCGCAGGGACAAGGATTCATGGCAGCGACAAGCATAAAGTTAGCAGGGAACTCTACAGTCTGTTTAGCACGTGCTATCGTCACCAGTCTATCTTCCATAGGTTGACGCAACACCTCCAAGACGTTGCGTTTAAACTCTGGCAACTCATCTAGGAAGAGCACTCCATTATGAGCAAGAGAGATCTCACCTGGCTGAGGATAGGCGCCGCCGCCTACTAGTCCTACATACGAAGTAGTATGGTGAGGACTTCTAAACGGTCGCGTCTTCAGCAGCGACAAGCCATTGCCGACGAGACCCACCACAGAATGTATCTTCGTCGTTTCGAGAGCCTCCTTCAATGTCATCGGCGGCATGATAGTAGGCAGGCGTTTGGCTAGCATCGTCTTGCCGCTTCCTGGGCTACCGATAAGGATAACATTATGAGAACCAGCAGCCGATACTTCTAAGGCACGTTTGATATTCTCCTGTCCCTTGACGTCAGAGAAGTCGAAAGCATATATATCCTCTACGTCTTCTTCATATCTGCTTATCTCAACAGGACGCAGCGATGAGGCTCCATTCAAGAAAGAAATGACCTCCATAATATTGTTAACACCATAGACTTCAATATCTTCTACAACAGCAGCTTCTTTGGCATTAGACATGGGAAGTATGATTCCTTTGAACCCATCTTGCATTGCTCTTATAGCAATAGGCAAAACGCCTCTGATTGGATTAAGGCTGCCATCTAACGACAACTCTCCCATTATAACATATTTATCAAGAAGTTCAACGCTGACTTGCTCAGACGCCGCCAATATAGCTATCGCAATAGGCAAATCGTATGAACTACCCTCCTTCCTAATATCCGCAGGAGCCATATTGATGGTAATCTTCTTTTTAGGATATTTTAAGTCGTTGTTATTCAGCGCTGCTTCTATCCGCTGCTGACTCTCTTTCACTGCACTATCGGGTAATCCTACAAGAAAAAACTGGACTCCCCTATCAATGTTTACTTCAATAGTTACAGTGATAGCTTCAATGCCATTCAAGGCACTTCCAAAGGTTTTTACTAACATAATACTACGGTTTTTGGTAAAACTTCATCAACGTCGTTGGCAACTATAATCGTCAGCGTCACTGTCAACTGCTAATTGTCAATTTTTCGGCTTGTATTGCGACGCCTGAAAGATCTGCTGTATATCATCGTTCGCCATCAGTTCTTGCAGACTTACATCATTGTTAGTCATATAAGAACGTATTATCTGAAGCCCTATATATTCGCCGAGACGTGCTGGAGATTCGTTGGAGAAAGCTTGCGTAAATGGTCCGTCACCGAAAAAAGTACGATACATTTCTAATCCTTTGGAATATAACATATCGTTACCAACAATAGACGCCCACACATCCGCTTCATGATTTTCAGCCCATTGCATCTGAGAATCAGAATATCCCATCAAAACAGAGTCGGGTATTACAGGATTCATGGCTTCAATGAAATAATACATCTTACCGACTTCTATCATCTCTGTAAGCAAATCTTTCTGAATACGTTGGCGATATACTTTATCATAATATATGAATTGAGCCAAATCTCTTGTGATATATGAAGATTGACAACGAATAGAACGATAGCGAGGCATACCTATATAGTCATAAATTTTACTTTCGTTACCAAGATAAAAATCTATACTTATAAGAATATCATTGTCTTTCATATAGACAGGAGGCGTATTGTAATCTATTCCTGAGATATAATAATAAATAGTAGGATTATTTATCTCTGAATAATAATAAGAAAACCTCTGAAGAACCGATTTAACATCATTCTCCAACGAACTAAAATCCTTATACTTATCTTCAACCAAGTTATTTATCTTAACCGAAAAAGTATCTGTAGCAAAGTCCTTTAGGAAAGATGCCGTCATATCGAAATCACTAATATCTTCAAAGAAAAAAGGAAAATCAGGTTTTATTCGCATCAGTTCTTCGTTGAAATTTGCCGTATCCAAAGAAAAAAGAGCCTTGCTGTAAAATTTACTTTCAATATTAAGAGGATTAAACTTCTCGTATTCTACATATAACTTATCCTTATATGACTTTGTTTTGTTGCACGACATAAAAGACAATGATATAACAACTATAAAAAGGTATAATATACTTCTATAAAAGAGATTTACTATTTTGCTGTGATTATTCATATATATTATCGTTTCTTTCTCTGCAAATATACAACGAAAAAATACACTTTTTTTCATTTTAACATTATTTAAGATTTTCATGAAAAAGCGAGCATTTTCATTATTATTCATTCATATAAATATTAACATTTCTAACGTAAAGTTACCATCAATATTATAGTTTATATTTTAATAATCAAGTAAATATGATTTATTTTTATAAATCTTACATCATGTAATGCAGAAAACTTGATTTCGAATAACAAGTCTTCAGAATCAAAGAAAAAGTAAAAGTTTTTTAACAAAAAAGCGACAAAAAAACCGACAAGACATATTTTCTTGACGGGCACTTCGAAAGAGTTTATATTACTATTAAAATAAGGTATTAATATTTTTATTTGCTGGAATATCCTTTTCTGTTTCAAAGTAAATATCGACGGCAGAGTCACGTTCCATTCCGAGGAGAGACGCTGCTTTACCATGATTTAGAGCTATTTCCATAAAGCCATGAGTTCCAAAAAGAGCTAATATTTCTGACTCCGGCACGTCTTGATAACTCTCCACCAGATGCTCTATAGTATATATCCCGCAACAAACCTTGATAGTAAAATTACGTCCAGCTCTAATCTGTTCAAATAGTGACTTTGAAATATTAGTGACCAGATTTTCGTAAGCATCAATATAATTCACCAAGCCGTGAATTGAATTCGCTGTGTAAGAAGGTTTCAACTCAATCTTCTCCTTGATTTCGTACGCTTTGCCTATTTCCGGCAATGTCGCGCCTTTATAAATCATCACAGCGACTTTTACGAAACGGTCTCTTGTACTAAACGTAAAGAAATCAGTGTCTTGCATAACATCGATAATGACAGCTTCGTAAGGGTCGTTGTCTATTATCAATGAAAAAATAGAGTTGTCTGTACCGATAAAATAATGGCCATTACATTTAAGCACCACATGAGGATTATCTTTCGACTCTTCCGTGTCGATGGCAAGAATATGAATCGTTCCTTCTGGGAAATTTTTATAACAATTTTTAACAATAAAGGCAGCGGAGCGAACGTCGAAAGGCTCGATGAAATGTGTTATATCCACGATGTTAACATCTGACAACGCAGAATATATTGCTCCTTTCACTGCAGGAACATAAAAGTCTGACAGACCCCAATCGCTCGTCAATGTTATGATTGCCATTATTATAAAAAATTTTAAATTATTAAGTTTCACCCTAAAAATGAGAGTTGCAAATATACATTTTTAGAAATATTAATAGAAGGCAAAGTAAAAAATTTTATTAACATTTTTTCGATTCTTATTCCTATTACACTTATCTTTGTAATTGAATTAAATTTAAAGAAAAAATAATGTCAGAACAAATAGTTCAAGTTGAAAACGTAAATCCCAGTGATTTATATGGAGCTAATGATCAGCATCTTACCATGATAAGGTCGTTATTTCCGAAGATAAAAATCATTGCTCGTGGCGATTATATCAAGATAATAGGAGAAGACGACGAGGTCGAATATTTCATCAATCGTCTCAATCTGCTGATACTTCATCTGGAGCGATACGGAAATATAAGTTCTAAAGTCATAGAAGACATCATGTTATGTGCGGGTGAATCCGATTTCATAAAGAATCTTAATGACAGCGAAGTCTTAGTTTATGGACGCAACGGATTACAGATAAAAGCTATGACCGCCAATCAGAAGCTGATGGTGAAAGCCTCTGAGGACAAAGACATGATTTTCGCCATTGGTCCTGCTGGTACAGGAAAGACATATACCGCCGTCGCCTTAGCAGTGAGAGCCTTGAAGAACAAGGAGGTGCGACGTATTATCTTGACGCGTCCAGCTGTTGAAGCAGGTGAAAACCTCGGTTTCCTTCCTGGCGATTTGAAAGAAAAACTAGACCCATATCTACAGCCTCTTTATGACGCTTTGCGCGATATGCTACCACAGACAAAACTCCAAGGTTATATGGAAGACGGAACGATAGAGATAGCGCCGCTCGCCTTCATGCGCGGACGTACACTCGACCATGCTTTCGTAATATTAGACGAGGCTCAAAATGCAACGCGTTCACAGCTTAAGATGTTCTTAACCAGAATGGGACGCTCAGCAAAATTCGTCATCACTGGTGACATAACACAGATAGACTTACCCAAAAACCAACCTTCAGGTCTGCCCCAAGCAATAGAAGTGTTAAAAGATGTTAAAGGAATTGATTTTATTTTCCTAAATGAAAAAGACGTGGTACGTCATAAACTCGTCACAGACATCGTCAACGCTTATAAGAAGTATTACTCGGATGAAGAATCGGACGAGGAAGAAAATTTAAAAACTACAAAAACAGAATCAGAGGATCCTAACTCATAAGTCAGAAAAAATATTATTTTTGCAACATAAAAACATATAATATGAACGCTATAACAAAAACAGATTTCAACTTCAAAGGACAGACAAAAGTATATCACGGCAAAGTTCGCGATGTATATTTCATTAATAACAAATACCTTGTAATGGTTGCATCAGACCGTATCTCGGCATTTGATGTCATCCTCCCAGAAGGCATCCCTTATAAAGGACAAGTATTAAATCAGATAGCAGCATTGTTCTTGGACGAGACAACAGACATCGTTCCTAACTGGAAAATAGCTACTCCAGATCCAATGGTCACCGTAGGAAAACTCTGCAAACCTTTCCCTGTAGAGATGATTATCCGTGGCTACCTCACTGGAAGTTCATGGCGCACATACAAAAGCGGCAAACGCGAAATCTGCGGAGTGCCAATCCCTGACGGAATGAAAGAACACCAACGCTTCGAAAAACCAATCATCACTCCTACAACAAAAGCCGACGAAGGTCATGACGAAGACATCTCACGCGAAGAGATTATACGTCAAGGTCTTATCAGCGAAGAAGACTACAAGCAGATTGAAGAAATAACATACAAATTATTCCAACGCGGTAGCGAAATAGCTGCTAAACACGGACTCATCTTAGTCGATACAAAATATGAATTCGGCAAGATTGGCGACCAGATATACCTCATGGACGAGATTCACACTCCCGACTCATCACGCTATTTCATCGCCGACCAATATGAAGAATGTTTCGAAAAAGGTCTTCCTGTGAAACAGCTTTCAAAAGAGTTCGTACGCGAATGGCTTATGGCAAATGGTTTCCAAGGACAAGAAGGTCAGCAAGTTCCAGAGATGACACCTGAAATCGTAAACAGCATTTCAGAACGATACATCGAACTTTACGAAAAAGTCACAGGCAAGAAATTTGAAAAAGCCGACAACTCAGACGATGTCTTAAAACGCATCGAAAAAAATATTGCAGATTGCCTTGAAGGACTTGAATAAGTCGCCAAGTCACTGAGTCACTGAGTTATCAAGTGAGTGAGGCTATATAATTCTCAGCAACTCGATGACTCAGTGACTTAGCATCTTTTCTCAATAATCCATCATCTCTCTCATTTCATTTGCTTCGGATTCTTTACCGCTCATCGAGTAGGTCTTTATCAATGTCTTAAACAATTTCTTCACTATAAACTCGTTTTTGGACGGTTCAAAATACTTCAATTCCGACTTTACACTCAACTGTGACAGATAGTTACGTATATCCTTCCTTGTTAAAACAGTTCCATTATTATATGGATTTATATAAAACAAAACATCTTCTAATTGCGGAAATCGCTCTGTCTTGTTACAATAAGCCAGAATAAAGTGATTCGGCAAATCGATGCCGTAGATTGGAATATTAAGACGTTCTGCCACAATACAATACAACATTCCCAACGAAATAGGATTACCAACACGTGTCTCCAAAAGAGTGTTTATAAAATAATAATCCGGATTCCCCAAATACTTAGTGTCTCCATGGAATTTATTCACATCGTAAATAATGTGATTCAATGTCTTAACCTGTTCTAAAGGAGTCAGTTCGGTATTAAGTTCCTGCTCTGCCTGCTCAATAATCATCATCAGTTGAAATCCATACCAGGCCCAGTCGGCATTTGGGAAACGATGTTTTGCCAAAATAAAATAAGGCTCCATCAAGTCGTGTTCTCTCTTTTCACGCCAAGATTTAAGTTTCTTCATAATATCATGACGTTCAATAATGTAGATAAGATATTCTATACGTTGACGATGATAGAAATCGCTGACAGCATTCATTTTTTTCTTCAAGAAAGGAAGCGCTTTCTCGCCAAATGAGATAATGGCATCAGCTATATTAATATATAGGTGTTCATCAGGCTCGTTGGTGAGGAACATCAATGCGTTGAGAGTATCCGTTGTTTTCATGTTGTTGTTTTAAACAAGAAACAACGAAATGAAAATAAAGTTTGAAGCAAGTAAAAAGAAATATTATCTGTAGAAATTCATGTCAATCATATACTTATAAGAAACTTCCGGCATAAAATATCTCACATCGATATTTTTCGACACAGCGTCTCTTATAAAAGTGGAAGATATTTCAATTTCTGGAGCGTCAATCACTTGTACCGATTTATGATTAACTAAGTCGCCACCATCGTAATTCTTTCTCGGATAGACTAAAAGATGATAATTCTCGAGAATAAGCTGATAGTTTTTCCATTTCTTAAAACCTGTCAGATTATCCATTCCACAGATAAGATAGAAGTCAGCATTGGGATAACGTTCCGACAGACGTATGAGAGTATCAATAGTATAAGATGGTTTTGGCATATAAAACTCAATGTCGCAGACCTCAAAACGCTCGTCATTATTCACCGCCATCTCAAGCATATCGCGCCGATGATGATCCTGAAGCAGCGACTTCTTGTCTTTAAAAGGATTATGAGGACTGACGACAAACCATACGGAATCCAAATCGGTGTATTCTACAATATAATTGGCGAGCATCAGATGTCCGTTATGGACAGGATTGAAAGAACCAAAAAACAAACCGATTTTTCTTCTCGTCATCTTATAAAATGTTGAAGAGTTGTTCTTTTATCTTTTCCAATTCGTCTTTCATCTGAACCACAAGACGTTGGATATTAGCGTCGTTAGCCTTTGAACCGAGAGTGTTTATTTCGCGTCCCATCTCCTGTGTTATGAAGCCTAATTTTTTTCCTGCGCCGTCCTCATCTATCGTCTCATCGAAATAAGCGCAGTGTTTTGCAAGACGTACCTTCTCCTCTGTGATGTCTAATTTTTCAAGATAGAAAATCAGTTCTTGCTCAAAACGATTCTCGTCATACTTTCCAGATTGTGTCAGTTCGGTGAGATTCTTTATCAGGCGGTTTTTGATATTCTCGTGACGTTCCTGTTCAAAAGAAGGCACTTCGTTAAGATAAGCCATAATGAGATCTTTTCTCAAAATCAAGTCTTTTCTAAGGACTTCGCCTTCTTTAGCACGGAACTCGTCGGCAATGACAAGAGCGCTGTGAAGTGTTTCTTTTATCTTATTTAAGAAATCATCATCATATTGTTGTTCAGGCGTTACAAATATCCCAGGCATCTTGAAAAGAAGCATCGCCAAGTCGGATGATTGAGGGATATTATATTCCTCAGAAATTTCCTTTATCTGTTTGAGGTAAGAAGCTATTATTTCTTTTTCAATGTGAACGTTCTGTTCGTTATCTGCGTCAGTTACGCTTATAACGACATCAACCTTACCTCTTTGCATCAAGTTTGTGACTTCGTTACGATAGTCAATCTCCTGCGACTTTATTTCCTGAGGTAATTTTACAGATAAATCTAACACTTTAGAATTCAGCGTTTTTATCTCAACAGCGATTTTTTTTGACTGATATATTTGTTCGGCCTTACCGTAGCCTGTCATTGATTTAATCATAATGATGAATTTTGTTACAAAGATACGCCAAAATTGCTTGCATTTTTACAAAAAAAAATATATCTTTGTGAGTACCTTTTTCCAGAATCTGAGAATCTGAAAAACTGAGAATCTGAAAAGGTAAAAATCAATAAAATCAATAAGTATAAACACTCTAAATTAATAACATTATGTCAGAAAAAATGACTTCACAATTAGCTATGGAATTGGAAGCCAAATACGGCGCTCACAATTACCATCCACTTCCTGTAGTTTTGGCAAAAGGTAAAGGCGCAAAAGTATGGGACGTTGAAGGCAAAGAATATTATGATTTCTTATCAGCTTACTCAGCAGTAAATCAAGGACACTGCCATCCTGCAATTATCAAAGCCTTATGCGAACAAGCAGAAAACCTCACTTTAAGTTCACGCGCTTTCTATAACGACAGCCTCGGCGTTTGGGAAAAATACATCACAGAATATTTCGGTTATGACAAAGTCCTTCCTATGAACACCGGCGCTGAAGCCGACGAGACAGCTCTTAAATTGGCACGTCGTTGGGGAACAGTTTGCAAAGGCATTCCAAATGATGAAGTTACAATCGTTTGTTGTGAAGGTAACTTCCACGGTCGTACCATCACCATCATCACCATGTCGAACGACCCTGATTCATACGCAAACTACGGTCCTCTCACACCAGGTTTCATCCGTATTCCTTATAATGACCCAGATGCTTTGGAAGCTGTCTTGGCAGAACACGGACACAAAATCGCTGGTTTCTTGTTAGAGCCAATTCAAGGTGAAGCTGGTGTTTATGTCCCAGATGAAGGTTATCTTAAGAAATGCTACGACATCTGTAAGAAATACAATGTCTTATTTATGGCCGACGAAGTACAAAGCGGTATCGCACGTACTGGTAAGATGTTAGCCTGCGACCACGAAAACGTACGTCCTGATATATTAATATTAGGTAAGGCATTGAGCGGCGGCGTTGTTCCTGTATCAGCAGTATTAGCTGACGACTATATCATGATGAACATCAAGCCAGGAGAACACGGCTCAACATTCGGTGGCAACCCAATCGCTGCTAAAGTCAGTATGGCTGCTCTTCAAGTCATCAAAGACGAAAAACTCATGGAAAAAGCTGAATATCTTGGCAACATCTTCCGTGAAGAGATGAGAAAAATCGACAGCCCGATGATTGAACTCGTCCGCGGTAAAGGTCTGTTAAACGCAGTCATCATCAAACCTAAAGACAAGTCGGATCGTAGCCATGTCGTTCTGTGAGCCAAGGAGTTGCAATAGTTGCTTGTCTTCCTAAGACCGCTTGGCCTCCGACTTGGAAACATTTTCCGTGAAGAGATGAGAAAAATCGATAGCCCGATGATTGAACTCGTCCGCGGTAAAGGTCTGTTAAACGCAGTCATCATCAAACCTAAAGACGGTAAAGAAGCTTGGGACGTTTGTATGAAGATGAAAGAGAATGGCGTCTTGGCAAAACCTACACACCAACATATCATCCGCTTCGCTCCTCCTTTAGTGATCACTGAAGAAGAATTACGCGCAGCGATAGAAATCATCAAAGAAACAATTTTGTCGTTCTAAAAAGTAAAGACGTGTCAATGTGTTTTATAGCATGATGCATTGACGCGTCTCTACATAAATTAATATGCTAACAAAAATCTTAATTTATTACCTCGCATTAATCAATGTAGGGAATTTTCTCATTTTTGCGATCGATAAATTCTTAGCGAAGAGAGGAAGCAAAGAGCGCATTCCCGAATCAACGTTGATATTGTTATCTGCTATGGGCGGCGCTTTCGGAGGTTTATGCTCAATGTATATCTTCCGACATAAGACTAAACACGCCAAGTTTTATATCTGCCTGCCGTTGTTTTTGGTGCTGCATATCATTGTAGCGATTTTGATGGTGTTTTAAAATTTATACAGAAATGTCACACAAACCAATTGATATAAATAGTAAAATAATCTACATCGACATGGATAATGTGATTGTAGATTTCAAGTCGGGACTCAATAAAATTTCTGATGAAGTAAAATCTCAATACGCCGATGATGGAAACGGCAAACCTCATTATGATGACATTCCAAACATTTTTTCTTTAATGGAACCAATGGAAGGAGCTGTTGACGCCATCAAAGCAATCGCAGCGACAAATCATTACGAATTGGTAATCTTATCTACTGCACCTTGGGACAACCCTTCTGCTTGGTGCGACAAATTGCAATGGGTGAAACATTATTTCGATTCTGACAACGAAGACGGATTATTCTACAAACGACTGATACTAAGTCATCACAAAGAACTCTGCATTCAGAAAGACTCGTGGCTTATTGACGACAGACCTAACAAAGGTGCTAAAAACTTCGGAGAACGTCACATTCATTTCGGAACAGTGAAATTTCCCACTTGGGAAAGCATCAAGAAATTCTTTATAGAAAAGAATTAATTTTCAATTGTTAATATTTTCAATTTTCATCTAATTTCCGGCATTTCCCTCATCGCCTCGATTCTTTTATTCTCAATGTCGATGTGATAGCAGAACATCGTCTTGCCGTTAGTCAATAAAAGATAATTGACATTCAATCCTGAATAATAGCGAATAGCTTGGTCTAAAACTTTCTGAGTGATTGGAACAGATTCCGCTTTACATTCTACTATCATCTCAGGCTGACACGATTTGTTGAAAACCACGATGTCACAGCGTTTAGGAAGGTTATTCACTTTTATAGAATATTCTACTGCGATGAGACCTGCGGGATATTTTTTCTTTTCAACAAGATGATATAACATCTTTTGACGTACTTCCTCTTCTGGAGTTAATGTACAATAGATCTTTCGGATAGGGTCGAAGACTTTTGTCTTCCCGTTTTCTATGATAGTGTTAAACCAATTCATTGAGATAAAAAAATACAAAAATGTTAAAATAAATTATCTTTGTTTTCAGAAAATAATTATCTTTGCAGCGCGAAAAAAGACAGATGTCGGGTTCTACTAGTCGGTCAGGTAACGACACTCTCACTGTCGAAACAGGGGTTCGAATCCCCTACCCGATACAAGAAAGGATTGCTCAGGCAATCCTTTTTTTATGTTCATTTTTCTTTTCTGTATGTATTTTCCCACTTCCATGCAGATAACGTCATCTCATCTAATTCGCGTTCAGCTTTCCATCCTAACTCATTATTAGAATATGTAGGGTCAGCCCAGACTTTCTCAATGTCGCCAGCTCTTCTTCCTACAATTTCGTAATTTAACTTCACGCCAGAGACCTTCTCGAACGAACGAATAACTTCTAAGACGGAATATCCTGTTCCTGTTCCGAGGTTGAAAATCTCAAATGGATTCTTCATCTTTTCATTGATCATTCGCTCAACGGCAATGACATGAGCTTTAGCCAAGTCCATGATATGGATATAGTCGCGGATAGGCGTTCCGTCGGGTGTGTCGTAGTCGTCACCATAAACTTTCAAACATTCTCTTATTCCGTATCCGGTTTGCGTGATATAAGGCATGAGGTTGTTTGGAATGCCAAGCGGCAACTCGCCTATAAGAGCGCTGTCGTGGGCGCCAACCGGATTGAAATATCTTAGAGCTATAGCATTCAAACCTTTATATGCGGCTATCGACTCGCTGATGATCTCCTCCGCGATTTGTTTCGTATTGCCGTATGGACTTTCTGCCTTCTTGATAGGAGCATTTTCCGCGACTGGGAGATGTTCGGCATCAGGCTGTCCGTATACAGTACATGATGATGAAAACACCATATTTGGCACATTATACTTATACATACATTCGAGAATGTTCATCAACGAATCGAGGTTGTTACGATAATATTTTATGGGTTGATCCACCGATTCGCC
>JAZNVS010000044.1:0-82484 GCA_045592965.1 Bacteroidales bacterium
AATATGTAGCGAGATTACCTTTGAAGGTGATGCGGCGGCGCTCTTCAGCCTTTATGTTTTCCGTAGAAATCTTTATCAATGCCATAGGAGCATTATTCATATCCAAATGTTCGTTCTTATCCAACATCACAAAACCTTCAACCTGATGGAAAGAACCCTCTTTCACCTTAATCTGCGCGACGGCATTTAAGGAGATAAATGTCAATAATAAAAGTAAAAATTTCTTCATGAAAATAATGTATTAATGAGTTGCAAATATAATAAAAAGACGAAAGGCCAATAACTTAAGACGAGAATATTTTTGCAGTGGCGTATCGCATACGCATTTCGACAAGCTGAAGTCTTTCCAGAATCTCAGCGACTCGGTCGTCTTAAAAAAATATACATTGTATCGTTTTTTTCTTTATTTTTGTGACCTTATCAAAATATATCGGTTATGGATTATAATTTTAATGAAGTAGAGAAAAAATGGCAAGAATATTGGCGCGACAATAATGTCTATAAAGTTGATATTGACAATAATAAGCCTAAATTTTATATCTTGGACATGTTCCCATATCCATCAGGAGCAGGTCTTCATGTGGGTCACCCTCTCGGTTATATAGCATCCGACATCTATGCTCGTTACAAACGCCTCAAAGGTTTCAACGTGCTTCACCCAATGGGTTATGATGCCTACGGATTGCCAGCAGAGCAATATGCTATCGAGACAGGCACACACCCTGCCATAACCACAGAGAAAAATATCAACCGTTATCGTGAGCAGATGGATAAGATAGGTTTCTGCTACGACTGGGACAGAGAGGTACGCACCAGCGACCCTCGCTATTACAAATGGACTCAATGGACATTCATCCAACTCTTCAACTCATATTATTGCATGGCCGCTAAGAAAGCACAAGCTATCGCCGACTTGGTAAAACGCTTCGAAGCACAAGGCACAGAAGGTCTCGACGCTGCTTGTGGAAAGCCTATGCAATTCAGCGCAGAACAATGGAAAGCCATGAGCGAGAAAGAACAACAGGAAGTCTTGATGAACTATCGTCTTGCTTATCTCGCCGACACTATGGTCAACTGGTGTCCACAACTCGGCACAGTACTCGCCAACGACGAAGTAGCCGACGGTCTCTCAGTACGCGGCGGCTTCCCTGTAGTACGCAAGACCATGAAACAATGGCTGCTCCGCATCACAGCCTACGCAGAACGTCTGCTCGAAGGCCTCGAGACAATAGAATGGAGCGAGTCGATAAAAGAAGTACAACGCAACTGGATAGGCAAGTCGATGGGCGCATCATTATTCTTCGACATAGCCGATAAAGATATTAACATAGAAGTATTCACCACACGCGCCGACACTTTGTTCGGAGCCACGTTCATGGTATTGGCTCCAGAGCATGAGATTATCAGTAGCATCACTACCGACGAACAACGTGCTGCTGTAGAAGAATATGTCTCATGGGCTAAGAACCGTTCAGAGCGTGAACGTATGGCAGAAGTAAAGAAGGTGTCGGGCGTCTTCACAGGTGCTTACGGCATCAACCCATTCACAGGAGCTAAGATTCCTATCTGGGTCGCCGACTATGTACTCATGGGTTACGGCACCGGCGCTATCATGGCAGTGCCTGCTCACGACAGCCGCGACTTCGCTTTCGCACGTCACTTCGAACTTCCAATCATTCAGGTCGTCACTAAACCAGGCGAAGAACCAACCGATGCCTCACAATGGGAAGAATCGTTCGACGCTAAAGAAGGCGTGATGGTGAACTCCGACTTCCTCAACGGTCTCAGCGTGAAAGAAGCAATAGCCACGATGATTCAAAAAGTAGAAGAAAAAGGCATAGGTAAAGGCAAGACCAACTATCGTCTCCGCGACGCTATCTTCAGCCGTCAACGTTACTGGGGAGAACCTTTCCCAATCTATTACAAAGACGGTATGCCTTACGCCTTAGACGAAAGCAAACTTCCTCTCGAACTCCCTTCTATCGACGCTTATAAACCTACTGAGACAGGCGAACCTCCATTGGCACGCGCTAAGAACTGGACAACAGAAGAAGGTTATCCTCTCGAGACTAACACAATGCCTGGCTTCGCAGGATCAAGCGGCTACTATCTCCGCTATATGGACCCTCAAAATGATAATGAGTTCATAAGCAAAGAAGCTAACAACTACTGGCAACAAGTCGACTTATATATAGGAGGAGCCGAACACGGAACAGGTCACCTCATCTACAGCCGCTTCTGGAACAAATTCTTGTTCGACATAGGAGTAACTTGCAAAGACGAACCATTCCAAAAGATGATCAACCAAGGCATGATTCAAGGAAGAACAAGCTTCGTATACCGTGTCAACATACATAAATACAAAGAATATTTTGCAAATAAAGAAATGCCTTTCAACGTCGACGCATTAGGCACATCAAACCTTTTCGTATCTAAAAACGTCGAAGGCAGAGAATATTACAGCGACCCAATCCGCGTCGACATCAGCATGGTTCACAACGATATTCTCGATACAGAACAATTCAAACAATGGCGCTTCGACCTCAAGGACTCTAAGTTCATCTTCGAACAAGATAAAGACGGCAACCCTATATACGTCTGCGGTTGGGAAGTTGAAAAGATGTCGAAATCGAAGTTCAACGTTCAGAATCCTGACGACCTCGTCGAGAAATATGGCGCTGACACATTGAGACTCTACGAGATGTTCCTCGGGCCATTGGAACAATCCAAGCCGTGGGACACCCAAGGTATAGAAGGCGTCTATCGTTTCATCCGTAAGTTCTGGCGACTCTATACCGACGAAAACAACGAGTTCTGCTTCAGCGACGAAGCTGCTACAAAAGACGAGTTGAAGTCGTTGCATAAACTCATCAAGAAGGAAGAAGACGACATCGAACGTATCTCTTTCAACACCGTCGTTTCAGCATTCATGATTTGCGTCAACGAACTGACTGATCTCAAATGCAACAAACGAGAGATACTTGAGCCTCTCACCATCATGATTTCTCCTTATGCGCCTCACCTCGCTGAAGAGTTGTGGCATCAACTTGGACATAACGACAGCATAGTGACACAGAAATATCCTGAGTTCGTTGAGAGTTACGTCGTAGAAAACAACTTCACTTATCCTGTATCCATCAACGGCAAGAAACGCTTCGATTTAGAATTGCCTATCACTTTAAGTCCAGCAGAGATTGAGAAGATAGCTGTGGCAACACCAGAAGCAGTGAAATGGATTGCCGACAAGAGCATAAAGAAAGTCATCGTCGTTCCTAAGAAGATTATCAACATCGTTGTTGGTTGAGATGACTAAAAAGAAAAAGGTCTGCTTGAGCAGACCTTTTTTTGTAACAAATTAGTGACAATGTGACTTATCTCACAACAACCTTTTCGCTATAAACGACATTCTTTTTATTCATAACATTGACGGTATAAATTCCTGATGATAAACCGTCGAGGTTTATTGTCATGTTTTTATCGTTGATTTTCATTTCTCTAACAATTTGTCCCAATTGATTGCAGATAACGACTTTTCCTTTTATGTCGTTTTTCAATTCTATATTGATTTTTCCTTCTGCTGGATTAGGATAAATATTGATTTCAGAATCTGATTCCGTCTCTATTATTGCAGCGTGTTCTTCGTCCCACATTCCAAGTACATAGTCGCCGCTCATCACATCATCGAGGGTCATTCTTCCGTAGTTGCTCATTCCTTGGAAGACGTAATCTATTGAACGCCATTGCTGCGAGCCGTCAGGTCGGTATAAGAGGACTATGGAGTCGTTTGGAGAGACGATAAGGTTTTCTTCGTAGTTCACTGCGTCTTGATATTGGAACTCGCCTTTTATCTTAGACTCACCTTTGTCGAGACGATGTATTGTCCAATAACGGTCTGATGATATTGTCAAGCCTTCTGGTATCTCACCTACGGTAGTAGGTCCTACCCAGCGATGTTCTATACGCAGCAATGTCGAGTCGCTGACTTCTTCCACAATAGCCTTGAATTTAGCTGCGCTGAAGTCTTTGCTGCCGTTTTGTTTGATGACGAAAGTCTCTTCATGTGAAGCGTCAGCGAATTTGTTGTTTACGTCACAAAATATTGCGACAGGTTCAATGTCTAATGTCTTTGTTATTGTACCTGACTCGCCATCCCAGCTTACCATCTCGCTATGCATGTTCCAATCTTCATCGACGAAAGTTATCTCAAAACGAACACCGTCTCCAATATAATCTGCTCCTCTATGGTCTTGAACCATGTTGACTTGAACATCGAATTTGTCGCCATTAGGTTCCACTGTGAAATGTTGAACGTAATATACAGGACTTCCTGGATTATAAACCCAAGCTTCGAAGAAATCATTCATATCCAAACCTGTCGCTTCCGACAAGGCCTCGCATAAGTCTTCCGACGATGCGGATTTAGCATTGAACTTGTTGAGATAATATTTCATTGCGTCGCTGAAAGTCTCTCTTCCAAGATAGTTCATCAAGCTGTGAGCCACAACAGCGCCTTTATCGTAAGCCATCGTTCCGTATGTGATGTCTAAAGGAAGTTCGTTCAGAGGAAGCCAGCCTTCTTTGGTATGGCACGACATGATAATGTCGTCGATGAGTTCGTCCATAGCGTCGTAGTAGAAGTCGTCGCCGTAGAACTCTGTGAAATAGTAGTTGTTACAGAAGGTGGCGAAGCCTTCGTTGAGCCACATATCTGCGGCGGTAGCGCAAGTTACCTTGTTACCGAACCATGAATGTGACATCTCGTGAGAGATGAAGAAGTCGCTGTTCATATTTGTCGTTCCTGTTATCAAAGAACTCGAGAGAGCTATGTTGTCGACATGTTCCATGCAGCCGAGACCTGTGCTGACGTAAGATATTCTGTTGAAAGGATAAGGTCCGAACTGACTTTCGAAGAAAGCAGCGAAGGCTTTAGTGTTTGCGAATGTAGTCGCCACCTTATCTATCTGATTTGCTTTAGCATAAACGTTGATTGGAATATCGCGTTCGATGCCTTGGTAAGTGTCTTCCCATAGGACGAAATCGCCGATAGCGAAAGAGATGAGATATGTTGCAATCTCTTGGCTCATAACCCAGTGGTCTGTCTTTGTTCCGTCGTTGTTGTTTATTGACTCTTCAAGAAGTCCGCCGCATGACGACAGCATATTATCAGGATAAGTTATGAACAAATCGTAAGAAGCTTTATCGGTGAAGTTGTCTACGCAAGGGAACCATGTCTTTCCGAGATTATGAGGCTGACTGTCGAAGCCGACGCCGAGGTTATAGACGTAGTCGTTGCTCCAATGTATTCCACCCCAATTTTCGTTGAAAGTACTTCCACTGTAGTCTATAGTA
This sequence comes from Bacteroidales bacterium, assembly GCA_045592965.1. Taxonomy (GTDB): domain Bacteria; phylum Bacteroidota; class Bacteroidia; order Bacteroidales; family F082; genus Limimorpha. Next base: position 5,350 of record JAZNVS010000044.1, read on the forward strand.
AAAGATGCTGTTGTGTTTTCTGCTAATGGAGATGTAAGGTTTATCGTAAGCACGTCGCCATCTTGAGAGAAACTTTCCACAGCAGCGTTGTCTGCTGTGACGGCAGTAACGTTCAAACTTTTGAGTTCTAATTCTATCTTGTCGAGAGATGCGAGAGAAGTGAGAGTCACTATGGTAGTGGCGTCGAGAGTCCTCTCCGTGATATTGATTTCGTTGAGATGAATTTCATAATGTTTCACATCGACATTTTGGCCAACTTCATCTGACTTAGCGTATGAAGATAAAGCTAAGCAAGCACTTAAAAATAAAGCTAATACGTATTTCATAGTTTGAATATTTATGTTACAACAATCGTCTGTAAAATTACGTATTTTTTTAAATATATAATCATTATTTTTCGTAAGTTTGCAGGAAGGTAATTATATAGAGACTTATTTGCATTATGAAGAAATTGTTGCTAACTTTGAAATTGTTATTTTTGTCATGCTGCATCGGCTTTTGCCAAAATGTAATCGACCCGATGTTACAGGATGTTCTAAATGGAAAAGATAAGGAGATGATTAGAATTAACATCATCTTCAAATCGCAAATCGACATCGAGAAGTTGAAAGCAAGAGGCGAAGACATCGGCGACAAACAAATGCGTCGTTCCGTTCTCGTCGACGAACTAAAACTATTCTCGGAAGAGAAACAAAGTGACGTGATGTCGATTCTTCTTGCCGAAGAAAGAAACAATCGTGTCAGCGACATCAAAAGTCACTGGATCTCAAACGCCATCACCTGCACCGTAGATCGCGACCTGATATTTCATCTCTCCGAACATCCCGACATTGAAACAATTGGCATCGACGGTGTCACTCAATGTACAGTTGACAATGAACAATTGACAATTGACAATGAACAATTGACAATGAACAATGATCAATTGACAATTGACAATGAACAATTGACATATAATGTGTCGATGGTTAATGCCGACAAGGTTTGGGATTTAGGATATACTGGTAAAGGCGTCATCGTTGCTATCGTAGATTCCGGTGTCAACTACAACCACGTCGATTTAGCCGATCATCTCTGGGATGGTGGGGCGCAATATCCTAACCACGGATACAACGTCATCGACGGCAACAACGACCCGATGGATAATTTCGGTCACGGTACACACTGCGCCGGAACCATCTGCGGCGATGGCACCTCAGGTCTCGCCACTGGCATGGCTCCCGATGCGACGTTGATGTGCATCAAGGCTCTCGATGATTATGGCTATGGCTCTACCAGCAGCTTCAACGCCGGCATGGAGTTCGCCATAGAACATCAAGCCGACATCATCAGTATGTCGATAGGCGTGATGAACGCAAGTGCTGCCGACAAGACCTTGATGCGTAACACCTGCGTCAACGCACTTCAGCTCGGTGTCATCGCGGCAGTAGCGGCAGGCAACGACAAGAACATGATGATGGTTCCCGTACCTAACAACGTGAGAACACCAGGCAACTGCCCTCCTCCATGGCTGCATCCCGATCAGCAAGTCAACCCAGGTGACTTGTCGTGCGTCGTCTCAGTAGGTGCGATAGATGAAAATGAAACACCATATTCCGAAGGCTCGATGGGTCCCGTCACATGGACCGACACACAGTTTAACGACTATCCTTACAATCCTAATATCGGATTGATACGTCCCGACGTATGCGCGCCAGGCGTCGTGATTCAATCGTTAAGCCATAGCAGCAACGACGGCTACAGTTTCAAAAGCGGAACATCGATGGCAACACCTTGCGTAGCCGGAGTGATGGCGCTGCTCTTGGAAAAACAAAATGACCTCTCCCCTGCCGACATCTGCATGACATTGGAACTAACAGCTAAGAAATTCGAAGAGACAAAAAGTAACGTCACCGGCTCAGGTCTCATCGACGCTTTCAAAGCGATAACCAATCTGCAAAAAGGTCATCTGACTTTCAGCGGATTTTCCATCAATGATGAAGATTATAACAACAACGGCAACCTCAACGCCGGCGAGAATGTAAAGCTTTCGCTTAATTTCCATAACGATTCTGACGCAACTTTAAGCAACATCAAAGCTGTCATTTCTTGCAATAACGACATCGTAAATATCACTGACGAAGAAGCTCAGATTGTCAATATAGCCGCTGATGAAGAAATCACTCTTCTCGACGAATTTGAGTTTTCCATAGATGAAGATGCAGAATGTAAGACTCCGTTGATGTTCGACCTTAATTTCTATGACGGAAATGATTTGGTATCAGCATTCAGTTTCCTGATTTATGTTAGCGACAACAAATTAGAGTTCGCGTCACTTATCGTAGAGAACGACGACAACAATAACGGCATACTCGAATCGGGCGAGACCGCCGACCTCGGAGTAGTATTGAACAACATCGGCGACGAACTCGCTCTGAAAGTCAACGGAACATTGTCGTGCAACGGAGCGATTACTATTAACAATAATGTGTCGGAGTTCAACTCTATCGGCGGTGAATCGTCGGCAGTGGCGTTCTTCAATGTGACTGTCGACAATAATGTTTCCGACTTGGATGTTCCTTTCGAACTTACTACCACCGACGCTTTCGACAAAGAACATCATTTCACCTTCAATTACGACAACGCCTGCGACTATCGTTTCGAACTCGACGATTATTACAACGACGGTTGGGACGGTGCGGCACTCATAGTAAAATACAGCGACGGAAGTCCTGATAACATACTTACTATCGAAGACGGAGGTTATGAGGAATATACACTTACCATAAAATCTAATGTCGAGGTTACGCTCGAATGGCAGGCTGGTGTATGGGACGCCGAATGCAGCTTCGTGGTTTATGATGAAGACGGCGAGCTTGTTTATACAAGTCCGGAGTTCCCTAACAATAGAAACACTTTCCTTTTCTCATGGGTTAACGACTGCTCATGCGAGAACGACTACTTCGAGATGTGCGACGCTGTAAAAGATTTGAACGGGATACAAGGAGAAAACGGAATTGAGTTAAGTTGGACAACAGACAACGGGCAACAGACAACGGAATTTGAGATATACCGCGGAACGAGATTCTTAGGAACAACGGAAGAGACGACATTTACCGACAACAGTCTGACAGAATCGGGCGATTATATCTATAGCGTCAGAATGATTTCAGACGGATGTTCCGGATTGTTCCAAAATGTGAGTGTCAATTACAATCATGTGATGATTGAAGAGAATCCAGCGCCATCAATATTTGTCTATCCAAATCCGGCAAGAGAGGTAGTGAAGATTTCCGTTGACGGTGGTAAAACTTCTGTTTTGAAGATTTATAATATCATGGGAATATTGGTTGAAGAATTTGAAATGAATTCTGACAATATAGAAGTCAACATTTCAGGTTATGAAAAGGGAATTTATTACTTACATGTTGATGGGAGAACGGTTAAGATGGTTAAGAGTTAAAAAACATAAACTAAAAGATAGAAGTAGAGATGCGTGTAATTGACGTGTCTTATAAAATTAAGAATAAGAATTAAATGTCAGGAAAGAAAATAAACGTTGACTTATATGTCAGGAAGAAAAGGTGGAAGATTGCTCTTTCCATCATCGCTGTCGTGATAGTCAGTCTCTCGATGTATTATACCAACAATCTCGTAAAGAGGTTTGCGGCTCAGGAACAACGACAGATGACGATGTGGGCGGAGGCAGTTCAGACTCATGCCGAGTTGATGAATTATACCGAGTTGTTTTTTAACGAGGTAAGTGCGCAGGAAAGCAAGAGAGTGGAGCTTCTTGCTATGGCGTATCGTCGTTTTCTGGCAGCGTCGTCGAACGAAAACACCAGTGTTTATCTTGAAATCATACAAAGTAACATCAGCATTCCTGTCATCATAACGGACAGCGACAACAACATAACGCTTTCCATCAATCTGCCGAAGAAACATCAGGGAAAAGAATTCTTCGACGCTGATATGCAGGTAGAATTCAGCATATATCCTCCGATAAAGATAGACATCTTCGGGAAAGAATCATACCTTTATTATAACGAGTCGTTGATTTACACAGAACTCCGCAACGTTCTCGACGATATGTTCAACTTTTTCATCATGGACGTAGCTGACAATGCTGCCGGTGTTCCTGTCATCATCCTCGACCAGTCACAAAGAGAAATACTCAGTTTTGGCAACCTCGACGCTTCTATGATGAACAACAGCGACTATGTAGAACGACAACTTGAGATAATGAGTAACGAGAATATGCCTATAGAAGTTAACTACTTAGGCGGTGAGAAAGCGTATATCTACTATCGCAGTTCCGACCTTCTTCGTATCGTCAGCTATTTCCCTATAGTGCAGATTTTCGTTTTCACCTTCTTCATCATCGTCGCATATCTTCTATTCAGTTACGCGCGTCGTTCGGAGCAGAATCAGGTGTGGGCGGGCATGGCGAAGGAGACCGCTCATCAGATTGGAACGCCGCTCACCTCGCTTATGGGTTGGATAGAACTCCTTAAGTTGCAAGACACACCTTTCATCGGGACGCAGGAGATGGAAAAAGACATAGACAGGATGAAGACCATTACAGAACGTTTCTCTAAGATCGGTTCCATCCCTACCTTAGAACCTCACGACGTGGTGACTGCCGTCAACGACACTATGAATTATCTCAAACGTCGTTTCGCCAACAATAAATTCAACTTCGACATCAAAATCCCGAATCGCGAGATTATCATACCGTTAGACGCTGCTCTGTTCAGCTGGGTCTTGGAAAACCTCACCAAAAACGCCCTCGACGCTATGGAAGATCATGGCAACCTGACCGTCGAGATGACAGAAGATGCAGAGAACGTCTACATCGATGTGACAGATACCGGTAAAGGAATGCAGCGTTCTGCTTATAAGGAAATCTTCAAGCCTGGCTATACAAGTAAGAAACGTGGCTGGGGACTAGGACTCTCGTTGGCGCGACGTATCATAGAAGATTATCATAAAGGAAAAATCTTCGTGAAGTCGTCAGTCGTGGGACAAGGAACTACGTTTAGGGTGAGCATGAGAAAAACTCACAATGCATAATTCACAATTATATAAATTTTAATCAAAACTTATGGAACCTAAAGAATTTAAAAACGAGAAGATTGAGTTGTTGACGAGGTTTGTTCAGAACACCGATGTCAACATCTTTCTTACTGGAAAGGCTGGTACTGGCAAGACCACCTTCCTCCGAAATCTAGCCGTCAGCACTTATAAGCGGATGGTCATCGTGGCTCCGACGGGTGTCGCTGCTATCAACGCGGGCGGCGTCACTATACATTCATTTTTCCAACTTCCTTTCGGTCCTATAGTACCAGATACCGGAACGATGAACAAATCGCTGCCAGCATCAGGACTCAGCGCACAGAAAATCAACAAGACGAAGCTGAAAATCATGCGCAGCCTCGACCTACTCGTCATCGATGAGATAAGCATGGTTCGCGCCGACCTACTCGACGCTGTAGATAACGTGCTTAGGAAAGTAAGACGCAGCGATAAACCTTTCGGCGGAGTGCAGCTGCTCATGATAGGCGACATACAACAACTCGCTCCAGTGGCGCGTCCTAACGAATGGGAACTGCTTCAACCTTATTATAAGTCGGTGTTTTTCTTCGACAGCCTCGTGCTTCAGAAAAATCCGTACATCTGTGTAGAGCTGGAGCATATCTATCGGCAGAACGACACCGCTTTCATCGAGATGCTTAACCAAGTGAGAAACAACAAACTCGACAACATAAACCTCAATTTGCTCAACTCACGATACAAACCCGATTTCAATCCAGACGACGACGAAGGCTATATAACACTGACAACACATAATCAACAAGCCGATGAGATTAATGAAGAGAAACTGAAGGAGATAGACTCCAAGATGCTGACTTTCGAGGCTGAGATAGAAGGTATATTTCCTCAGAACGCATACCCTACGAAAGAGTCTCTCGAACTGAAAGTAGGAGCGCAGGTCATGTTCGTGAAAAACGACCCATCGCCAGAGAAAGATTATTACAACGGAAAGATAGGAAAGATTGTCGATTATGACAAAAGCACCGGCATCAAGGTGAAGTGCAACAAAGAAATAATCAACGTGACACCGGTGAAATGGCAGAACTTTGAATACACTCTCAACGAAGACACCAACGAGATTGAAGAGAAAGAGATAGGCAGTTTCACCCAGATACCTTTGAAGACGGCATGGGCGATAACCATACATAAGAGTCAAGGACTTACGTTTGACAAGGTTATTCTCAACGCAGAGATGGCGTTCGCTCATGGGCAGGTTTATGTGGCGTTGAGCCGATGCACCTCGTTAGAAGGCCTTGTGCTTCAGACAAAATTATCGAGAAACGTATTGTTCAACGATTATACTATTAATAATTATGTAGAGAAAATTCCGTCGCTCGAACCTAACGAAGAGAAACTACGTGAAGAAGAATGGAACTTCTTCCATCAGATGATTCTCGACCTATTCAATTTCAAAGACTTAGAGATACAGATAAACCGCCTAGCAAAAGTAATTCGTGAAAATGACAATATCTTCACGAAAGAAACTGTCGATAGCATCAGCACAAGACGTCAAAAATTCAGAGATGAGATTGTCGATGTGGAGATGAAATTCGCTCGACAAATTGATTCAATCTTTATCAACAGAACAAATACCGACTTTTCCTTCCTTCAAGAGAGAATTAAGAAAGCATCGGAATATTTCTTCAATAAACTCAACGATTTAGAGAATATCAACGAAAGCGTAAACGAGACTGATAACAAGACGGTCAATACTTCTGTGAAGGCTGTCCTTGATTTGATAAGAGAGATACTCTATGTCAAGACAGCATGTCTTAACTTAACGAAAAAAGGCTTCGACACTGAGAAATATCTCGAGTTAAAAAATAAGAAGACCGTTGAAGCAGAGAATCTCAAATCTGTAAAATTGAAATCAAAATCTGTCGACAAGAAAGATAAACCTTTGTTAGATAAATTGTTGAAATGGCGCGACGAGAAAGCCTTCGAGATGGAAGTGGAAGAATATCGTGTCTTGCCTAAGAGCGTGCTGGCGGCTATCGTCGAGAAGAAGCCTGTCACTATAAAAGAACTGAAAGAGATTTCGAAACTTGGCGCGACGCGTATCAAGAGTTTCGGCGCGGAGATTATCAATATTGTATTGGAGTCGCAGGGTTTAGAGAAAATGGACTTCGACGACGAAGATTCTCTCAAAGAGATAAAACTATCGCGCAGCGAGATGAAGACGTTAGAGCTTCTCGACGAAGGTTTTACAATAGACGAGATTGCCAAGGAAAGAGAATTCGCCAGAAGCACAATAGAGACTCATGTAGGTACTATTGTCAAGAATGGTTTCTATGACGCGGAAGACTTCGTCAGCAAGGATCATTTACAGATAATAAAGGAATATTACGAAGAGACCGGCGACACATCTGTCACTGCAGCCCGCGACGTTTTAGGAGATGAGTTCTCATACTTCGAGCTGCGATTAATCTTCAATACTTTGAAATGACTCCACATAAAAAAGAGAGACGCAACAAAATGTCTTTGTTACGTCTCTGCTTTAGTGTCTTCAGCGCTTTATCTTAGTTCGCAATAAATCCGAATATCACGACTGCTACTATAAATGTGAATATGATGTTGAAAGTCTGTGCAGTCAAGAACGCTTTCAACGATGGTGTATTTTCTTTAGTGAATATCTCTTTGAAACGTGTTTCAAGGCCGATGCATACGAATGCTATAGAGAAGAATATTCCTTGGAAATTCTTAGCGATAGCTTTGTATTTTACCATAGCCCCGTCTATCTCAACGCCGCCTTTAAACCAGATGCTGAACACTGCAGAAGCAACGACCATTCCTAAAACGAACTTAGGGAAACGATGCCAGATTGTGACGCCTTTTGTTTCCATCACGCTGTGAGTGTCGCGCACCGACCAGAACAATGAGATGAAGAATGCAGCAACACCTAACAAGACGTTTTGTGATGCCTTAACGATGACAGCGGTGTCGCCTGCAACGTCGCCGAGGATAGCGCCTGATGCCGCAACAGCAGCTGTAGTGTCGATGGTTCCGCCAAGCCATGCTCCGGCAACTTGCTGAGCAGCCATTTCATTATTAGGGAATATATATGGAAGAATCCATTCGCATAATAAAGGCATAATATATAACATAGGTATAGCAACAACCATGACTAACGAGATGACGTAGCTGAGCTTCTTTTGATTACCTCTGATTGTACCGCATGTGGCAATAGCAGCTGAAACACCGCAGATACTTACTGAACTAGCAATCATAGTTGACATCTCATCATCAACGCCGAACAATTTACGGGAAATCCAGAAAGCGAAATACCATACTACCAAGACTACCAATAATGCTTGTGCGAGTCCGTATGCTCCAGATTTGATAATTTCTCCGAAGATAATGGTGGCTCCTAAACAAATGATACCTATCTTAATATAAAACTCACTCTGAATTGCTGGCTTCAACCATTCCGGAACACCAAATACATTACTTATAATCAATCCGAAAAGAACAGCGAAAAGAACAGCTTCAAGACCATATTCCTTGCAGAATGGAATACTGGCGCAAAGCTGTGCAAGCATAGTAAGTATGAATATCACTAAAAACGAAAGGAAAATACCTTTGACCGGTTTTTTCATGGCGAGTGCCGAGATAAGAATCACGAGGAATAAGAATACGAAAGTATATGCTGTATTTATCCAACCGCTCGCTGTGTCGAGAGTGCTTACTTTTAACATTTTTATGTTATTCATCATCTCAGGGAAAATGGCTATCAACGCTAAAATGACAAATCCAAGTAAAACAATGAGCCATTCCTCATTCAAAAAAAGTGCTTTTAGTCTACGTGTCTTCATATAAAAAATAATTATGATTATTATCTAAAAAACAGAAGTGATGATAATATACCACCACTTCTAACCTAAACCTTATCAGAACTTAACTGAAAGTTGTGCTTGTAATAAATGACCGAAATTGTTGTTTGCGACTTTGTCTTTCAATGTGTAGTTGACTAAGAGTCGGAGGTTCTGCATTGGCCACCAATCTATACCAACCATATAGTATGTCGAGTTGGTGTTTATCTCTGTAATGTCTTCTCTGAAGAAATCGTAACGAGCCACAGGACGAATCTTTTGTGTACCTGTCTTTTCACATTTGATGTTAAACCAATAACCTGCTGCTACATAGAAACCGTCAGATTCGAGAAGATAGATACCATCTTTATCTGCCATATCTGTTTTACCATAAATATATTCCGAACGTATTGTTAATCTATCGTTTTCGTATTTACCTCCAAAAGTAAGACGATCTCTGTTAGCAAAATTATCTTTATGATTGATCGTTAATGTATCATTAATCTTAAATTCATTATCAAGTAAATAATCACCATTATAATATGATGCTGCTAGTTTCAGACCTTTAACGCCAGGACACACTTCAATGCTTCCTGCAATGTCCTTCCCTTGATTGGCATCTTTCTTATTCATGCCATTACCATTGAAAACACCTAATTTATATGTGAGGATTGGAATTTCTTTTCCGTCTCTTTCGAAATGGAACAAATCACCGTAAAACATCACACCTACATCACGACCGCCGGAATATGTTGCAACATGACATACATCGCTGTAACCTGACAACTTGCTGATGACCTGTGCGTATTCTATACCCTCAAGAGTTAGAGGAGATTGCGGATTCTCAAAAGTAAAAGGTATCTTAAACTGACCAGCTTGGATGTTGAAATATTTTGCCAACTTAACTTTGACGAAACCATCAACCATCTTAGGACTGACGGCGAAGTCACCTTGAAGACGAAACTCCAAATAAGGATTAATATTACCTTTAATATCAAGACGAGCGCGACGCACGTTGAAAGTATTTAACTCATAGAGTGTTATTTCGTCGTTTTGTAATTGTCTCTCATAGTCGTATTGAATGTTCATCCAACCACTGACAGACAAGTAATCGCCTATTAAAGATTTTTTCTTTTCTTGAGCATTAGTTGATAATGCTCCAAAAACCATCATCATCACGATTAGCAGTAAAGATTTTCTTCTCATATTTTCAATTTTTAAGAACTCGCAAATTTAATAAAAATAGTAAAACATTTTACTATTGAAGTGATATTTTTTTTAACGATGACTATAATTATCTCACGGAGGCTCAGTGACTATTTATTATTAAACTGATTCATTGTAAGATCGACGCCCTGGGTGACGAAGCTTTTTATGAAACTCGCAGCGACGTCTAATCGCTCATTGATGATGTCTAATTCTGATGGTTTCCATTTGCCGAGGACGAAGTCTATTTGTTTTCCTTTTGGGAAGTCGTCGCCGATACCGAAACGCAGTCTTGGAAAGACATTCGTTCCGAGACTTTCAATGATGTTGGCAAGTCCGTTATGACCAGCGTCGCTACCCTTCTTTCTCATGCGTAAAGTCCCAAGTGGAAGAGCAATCTCATCTAAAACTACCAAAACATTTTCGATAGGAACCTTTTCCTGTTGCATCCAATATTTAACAGCCTTACCGCTGAGATTCATATAAGTCGTTGGCTTGATAACAACCAATGTTCTGCCTTTATAACGCAGCTCCGACACCTGAGCCAAACGTCCTGTGGTGAATGTTCCTTTTAAATCTTCATTAAGATAATCGGCTACTTTAAATCCGATATTGTGTCGTGTGTTATCATATTCGACACCTATGTTTCCGAGACAAGCTATTAGATATTTCATGTTGCAAAGATAAGAAATGACTAAAGACAAAAGGCAAAAGGCAAAAGATTTTTCGAATTCATATTTATTAACTTTAGACTTTTGCCTTTAGACATAAAAAGAGCTCCCGAAAATATCAGGAGCTCTTTCTTTCTGCACTTTAAGTACTTTAAATACTTTATTATTCTTCTGTTTCTTCTTCAGTTACAGCTGATTTCTTAGCTTTAACGTCGCAAACGATATTGTTAGCTGCTACCAATGGAGTTACGTTTTCGATGTTGATGTCTTTAACTCTGATAGCTTGGTTGACGTTCAATTCTGAGATGTTAACCATAACGATAGCTGGAAGGTCTTTAATTAAACCCTTAACTTTAAGGCGAGGGATTCTCACTTTAAGTTTACCACCGCGCATAACGCCTGGTGATGTACCTTCTGTGCGAACAGGAAGAGTAACTGTGATAGGTTTTTCTTCTGTTACTTCCAAGAAGTCAGCGTGGAGAACTTCGTCGCTGATTGGGTGATATTGTACGTCCTGGAGGATTGTGCGGTAAACTTGACCATCGATTGTGAAGTCGATGATGTATGTTTCAGGAGTGAAGAGGATAGTTTTGAAGCTTTTAGCCTCTGTGTAGAAACGTACTTCTCTACCGTTACCGTAAATGACGCAAGGAACTAAACCTTGTGCACGTAATTTTTTAGCATCTTTTTTCCCTACGTTCTCGCGAAGAGAACCGCTCAATGATACTGAATTCATAATTTAATTTTTAAAATTTTGTTAATAATGTATTTATTGTAAAGACGCGGCGAACCACGTCCGCACGTTTTATTTCTTGAACAAGTCGCTTAATGATTCGTAGTTTTCAACACGTTTGATGACTTCCGCGAAGAGAGGTGCTGTTGAAAGAACGTGAATCTTGCTGCTCGGGTTTTCAATTGGAATAGTGTCTGTTACAACAACTTCATCGAATACTGAGTTATCGATTCTTTCCATTGCTTCGCCGGATAAGATTGGGTGTGTTGCGAAAGCGCGGACGCTACGAGCACCATTGTCTTTTATCAACTTACCGGCTTTGGTTATTGTGCCAGCTGTATCAATCATGTCGTCAATGAGGATGACATCCTTATCTTTAACATCACCGATGAGCAGCATTTGTTCGATAGCGTTCGGTTTTGAACGTTGTTTGTGGCATATTGAAAATACTGTGTTCAACATCTTGGCGTATGAAGCTGCGCGGCGGGTACCACCTGCGTCTGGAGAAGCCACCATCAAATTAGGTAAGTTAAGGCTTTCGATATAAGGAACGAAAATCTTTGAAGCGAAGATGTTATCTACTGGAACGTTGAAGAAACCTTGGATTTGGTCGGCGTGGATGTCCATTGTGATGACACGTGTCACACCTGCTGTTGTCAACAAGTCAGCCATCAATTTAGCGGCGATGCTGATACGTGGACGGTCTTTTCTGTCTTGACGTGCGAAACCGAAATAAGGTATTACGGCGATAATTCTACGAGCTGAAGCGCGTTTTGCTGCGTCAACCATCAACAATAATTCCATCATATTTTCTTGTGGAGGGAATGTTGATTGGATTAAGAATACGTCTCTTCCTCTTATGTTCTCTTCAAAACTAGGTTGAAATTCACCATCGGAAAAAACTAATACGCTTGATTCTCCGAGAGGTTTGCCATAATACTTAGCGATTTCATCAGCTAAATAGCGTGTGGCTCTACCTGAAAAAATTGATACTAAAGGCTGTTGCATGACATTAATTTATTGGGTTTGAATTTTTTTGCAAAAATAATAAAATTTTTCTTTGTCGTAACAAAAAAATTATTACTTTTGCACTCGCAAATGAGACGCAGTAGTTCGTTGAAATTTATGCCTAGGTGGCGGAATTGGTAGACGCGTCGGTCTCAAAAACCGATGAGGTAACACTCGTGCCGGTTCGATCCCGGCCCTGGGTACTGCAAAGGCAGCTTCGAAGTTCGAGGCTGCTTTTTTTGTTACATTACCTAATCTGATAAAATTCCATAATGTCAAGCATCTTGAATAAAACATCATCAATGGAAGTATGGTGACTCTGATGGAAGTGTCCATAACACCAATGTGTTATTGGATGATTTTGCTCTTTTAGGATATTGTATATTTCATCCATGACCAATCGCTCATTGGTAACATCGTTAATCAGATTTTCGTCATCATACGCATAACAGCATAATCCGTTCTTGTTATGCAATTCACAGAATGATGGAGCAGTATGACTCACGACAGCATCAATTGTGCATACATCATTAATACGATATAATATTTCCTTGTTTAATGTTGGTGCTTCATTAATCCAATAATAGTTCTTTGCCAATGCATCATCATCTACACGTCCTCTATGTTTCTCGACATATTCCATCCATGCTCTCATACGATAATTGCGATCAATGGATATTGCTCCACCTATACAAAGTATAGTTCTATCACATGCTCTAAGTATGGAATAGTCAGGTACAGCCATGAATCTTTTGTGCATAAACACCTTTCCGTCAAAGTATGCAGGATTGTCATGATTGCCACGGATAAATACAATCCAGTTATTGGCTTCGTTCATTCGTTTGGCATTACGCTTCACGATGTTTTCGTAATATCCTTTGTTCTCAAAGCCAAAACCGCAATCTCCTGCAACAATAACCAATGTATCCTGCATTTGATACTGTACGCATACTTTATTTATGAGCAGGTTGAAATCACCATGAATATCTCCCGAAACAACAATGCTCTTTGCTTCTGGAAATTCATACTCGTTTATGCCAAAATCTTTAATCATACCATAAATGCTTTATGTAGAAGTTCAAAAAGTTCTTCGGCGTTCAGACCGCCTAATCCTGCACTCTTTAAAAAGTCTGAGTTTGGCAAATCTCCAACCTTCTGAATAAAAACCGCCATATCAATTTTCAATTTGTCAGGCAAAATAAAATGAGAATCCATCGGAAGCATTGCATGCAGCACCTCCAATCAGCACATATTTGTCTTTATATTCGCTAAAATATTCTCTCCAGCGGTCAAGTCCTGCTACCATGTCATTTCCTCAATTAAAGTGTCACATTCAATTTGTACCCTCTCATCCTTGCTATCCTTTAAACTCAAATACAAAGACAAGCGATCTACATATTCATTTTCAGATAAAAGAGAAGGCGCGTACTTCCAAACTTCAATTTTTACTTCGCCATATTGTTTGTTGAAAGTACCACTACATTCTTTTGCCGTTGCTTTGCTGATAGCAAAAATTGGATTACCAGGTTCTGCTAACATTGTGTAATGTCCCATTGCAGTTTCATTTGCCATCAAAGAATCCTCAGGTCTCATATTCGCATACATTATGAGTTCAATTGGTGATGTCATCAATGGGAGTGCTTTTTCCCAAAGTTCTTTACCGTCTGCAATAAAATTAACCGACTTTTGCTTTCCTCCCATAAGTTTTATAAGGCCGTTATTTTCTAACCAACGAAGCGCAACGTTGACTGTCGGATATGCCATAGCTATTATATCTGCTAATTCTGCAGTAGTCAATCCATTAAGATTTCTTACTTGAATATGGTAAAGTAGCAATAGCTGAGCAACAGGAGGTATAGTATTAGTCAATATTTTATTAGTCTTTTTCACCTCTCTAAGTACCATCATTAAACTTGGTATAAAAATAATCTTATTAGGAACAATGAAATTAACTCTTGCGCGTGTAAGTCTAGTTATGTTATATGATTCTATTTCATCCAACACAAATACAACAACATGCCCAAATATATCCATCATTTTAGCTTGATGCTTTGCCAGTTGCATAGGGGAACAATCTTCTGATGATTTTGGTATAGCAATAGTAATACGATTGTTAAAAATTTCCATGTCATGGAAATCATAGCTGTTAGCAAGCGCGAACGGAAGTCCTCCAACAACTCCTTTCTCTATTGGGAAGATATTTGTATCATACCCAATCAACTCATTTATATAATCAGATATATTTTTAATATTATATTTCATTTTGCTAATTATATTACACATGATATTATGTGCAAAAGTATATATAATATATTAAAAATACAAAGGTTTTATAAAAAAATTCTATATTCAATATTGTATTACATTTGGTTGTTAAATATTTAATTTTTAGTTAATTTTGCAACATTAATCTTCTAATGTTTTAATTGTATGAATTGGCAAAAATTACCTAATGGCATTTTACTCAAAAAGGGATTGATAGGTTCACACCTTTTTGTGAAATTTTTAATGCAGATATTGCAGAGTTAGGTTATAATAAATATCAAATTTGCTGATAGGAAAAAATATTATGATGCTTTTGATGAATATGCAAAAACCAGCTCTTCTGAAGCAATGATAAAATTAGTTGCAGAAGCAGTAGTATCAAGATTAAGAGAAATGATAGATATGATAAAATAGTGTGATATTTTTATTATACTAAAAAATTAAGTTAACTATCAAATTATGACAGAAGAACTTATTAAGACTATTGGTTACAAAAATGGCGAACCAAATTATGTACTAAAAGCTAATCTATTTAATAGATGGCATGCTTTGACAAAAAGTGTAATTGATAAACTACGAAATAAATTTGGGGATAATTTTAATATTGTAATTTATTGGAACGTTAAAGATAAAGTAGAATATTATTCTTACCCTTATACGCTTATAAAGCATTTACTGGTTGATGATCATCTAACATTATCAGAGAATAACATATCTCGTTGGAATTTTATTATCAAGGATGATAAATTATGTGTACATGCGAATCTTAATTTTTCAGTAAACATTAAGAGCTATTTCAATAGTAAAATATCGTCAACAAAAATTGGAATACAAGATATCCCCATAACCGCAAAAGAAGGAAAAAGACTTTTGGTGATACATGAAACAAAAGAACGAAATAGTAAACTTATAAATAGTTTTAAAAAACATAAAGAAAAGAGCAATCCCACTCTTAAATGCGAAATTTGTGGTTTTTCATTTGAAGAATTTTATGGAAAATCTGGTGCTGGTTATATTGAAGCACATCATATAAAACCCCTTGCAATGTTAGATAAAGAGACAACCACAACCTTTGACGATCTAATATTAGTCTGTTCAAATTGTCATAAAATGTTGCATCGAAAGTTTTGTGATAAATATATGAGTATTGAAGAACTTAAAGAAATTATCGGCAAGTAGTGTGTAGAAAAATTTCCCAAATCTCTCACTAAGCATTTTATGTTTTTTTCTAACTTTGCAAATGGAAGAAACACAGTAGAGACGCGTCAATGCCTCCTTTAAATAAACACTCATTGATTAGTCTCGAAAGATGCGTCTAAAAATATAATCGTTTATAATATGAAATCATTACTCGGTTTATCTTTATCAGAAATACAGGAGATCGTCAATCAACATGGATTGCCGAAGTTTACAGCTAAACAACTCACCGAATGGCTCTATAAAAAACATTGCGGCAGCTTCGATGAGATGACAAACCTCTCTAAATCGACACGTCAATTATTATCAGAAAATTATACTACTGGCTACAGAAACCACATCACCGTCCAAGAGTCGAAAGACGGAACGAAGAAATATCTCTTCCCTGGTGGCGACAACTTCATAGAGTCGGCTTACATTCCTGATAAAGAACGTGCCACCTTATGCGTCTCTTCGCAAGTAGGTTGCAAGATGAACTGCCTCTTCTGTCAGACAGGCAAACAAGGATTTCAGGAAAACCTCCCAGCGAGCGACATCTTAAACCAAATTCTCAACCTCCCTGAATACGAAAAACTTACCAACTTCGTCTTCATGGGGATGGGCGAACCGATGAACAACTACGACAACCTCATGCGCACGCTCAACGTCATGACTTCCGACTGGGGTCTCGCCATGAGTCCGACGCGTATCACAGTCTCGACAGTAGGCGTGATACCTTATATGAAACGTTTCCTTGAAGAATCGAAATGTAACCTCGCCGTCAGTCTTCACTCTCCATTCCACGATGAGCGACTGAAGATCATGCCTGTGGAAAAAGCTTATCCGATACGCGAAGTGATACATGCAATACGTCAGCACGACTGGAGCGGACAACGTCGCGTCTTCTTTGAATATATCGTCTTCAAAGGTCTGAACGACACTTCCGATCATATCAAAGAACTCGCTAAACAACTTGGCAGTTTGAGATGCAGAGTGAACCTCATTCGTTTCCACAACATCCCTGGCGTCAACTTGCAAAGCCCGACTAATGAAGACATGATACGTTTCCGCGACCGCCTCAACGACAAAGGCATCATCGCTACGATAAGAGCGTCACGCGGACAAGACATCGACGCCGCCTGCGGATTGCTCTCAACAAAAGAAATGAATAATTTATAATGACATGGCGATTCATTAGACGCATCAATGTGTGTTCATGTTGAAAGTATCATTGATACGTCTCTACTCGTTGTCTCGTTGACTTATTGACTTATAGACTTATAGACTTAAATAGGTATGGCAGAAAAGAATTTCGTCCGTTCGATGTTCGATAACATCGCTCCGACTTACGATAAATTAAATCATATTCTTTCTCTTAACATCGATAAGATTTGGAGGAAGAAAGCTGTTAAACGCATCGTCAAGAATCTGAAAAACTCAGAAACTGAAAAACTGAAAAATAATTCTCAAATTTTCAGATTCTCAGATTCTCAAGTTTTAGACGTGGCTTGCGGTACTGCCGATTCGACTATCGCCTTAGCTAAGGCTGGTATTCCATTCGTTACTGGAGTCGACATTTCCGAAGGTATGATTAATGTAGGTAGAGGGAAAATATCTGCTTTAAAGATAAATAATATAAACCTCGGTGTAGAAGATTGCGAGAATCTCAGTTTTGACGACAACACCTTCGATGCTGCTTTTATCGCTTTCGGCATAAGAAATTTTGAGGATAAGAAGAAAGGGCTGAGAGAATTAAAACGCGTCCTTAAAGATGACGCTCACCTCCTCATACTCGAACTCTCCGTCCCTCAAAACAAGTTATTACTCTCCTTGTATAAACTTTACTTCTTGAATATACTGCCTTTCATTGGCAAGAAAATATCTGGCGACGACAAAGCCTATACTTATCTCCCTCACTCCGTGATGAATTTCCCAAAGCCTAAGGAGTTCATGCAGATGATGGAAGAATGTGGCTTCAAAAACGTCAAACAAAAAGCCCTCACCTTCGGCCTTTGCAGGATTTATGAGGGCTTTAAGTCGCTTTAAATATCAAATATGATAAACCTTCAATGACTTATATACCGCGCCCTCTGGTCTAAGGAAACTCTGGAATAATATTATCTCGTTGACTTCTTGTTTGATATAAGTCTTCTGTTCTATACCAGCGACGACCTTCTGGAAATACTGTTTCTCACATAAGTCTTTGATACGTCCTAGCGTGATATGAGGCACGAAGTTTTGTCGGTCGCGGAGGAATCCCAGTCTGTCGAAAGTAGAGAGGGTATCCTCTTCTATGTCATAAAGTTCTTGTGGAGCATCCTGCATTCCGAGCCAAATGACACGCGGCGCATAACGGCTGCCGAAGATTCCCGTCCTATTGAAATCCATAGTAAAACTCTTATGATTCTTTAACATCTCACCCACTGCTTCTATTATATCAGGTATTTTGTGAGCAGGCGTATCGCCGATGAATTTCAGAGTAAGATGAATGTTATTAGGCTTTACCCAATTGATACGCTGTTCGTGAGCCAACCGAAGTTTCAAACCGTCGAGCAGAGGCACGAAACCATTATCGGCAGTCTTTATCGGTATAGCGAGAAACAATCTCTTCATAATTAACAATTTACAGTTTACAATTTAAATGCACTTCCATTTTAATTATGCATTGATTAATAGTCCATTTGTTTATAGTCGCTAGCGAGTCCACCTATCGATGTCTCCCTATAGAGCAGCGGCATGTCGTGTCCTGTCCTTTTCATAGTGTCCACCACTTTATCGTACGACACTCTGTGTGTTCCATCGGTGAAGGTAGCGTATATGTTAGCGTCCATAGCACGTGCTGCGGCGAAGGCATTACGTTCTATACAAGGTATCTGCACGAGGCCGCACACTGGGTCACACGTCATTCCGAGATGATGTTCGAGAGCCATCTCTGCTGCATATTCTATCTGAGCGCAACTACCACCGAAGAGCTGGCATACCGCTGCCGCTGCCATAGCACATGCTACACCGACCTCACCTTGACACCCCACTTCGGCGCCAGATATAGAGGCGTTTGTCTTAGCGATGTTACCCACGAGAGCTGCCGTCGCCAAGGCTTTGAGGATTCGTGCTTTAGAGAAGTCATACGCCTTAGAGCCATGATAAAGCACCGCTGGCAAGACACCGCTTGAACCACATGTTGGAGCTGTCACTATCAAACCTCCTGAGGCATTCTCCTCACTGACAGCGAGGGCGTATGAGAACACCAAGCCTCGACTCTTCAAAGTATATTGAAAACCATGAGCCTTGATGTAATATGTAGCCGCTTTACGAGGCAGGTTAAGAGGCCCTGGCAAGCGACCTTCTGTCTGTATGCCGCGTTCTACAGCTGCTTGCATGGTATCCCAAACCTGTTCTAGATAATCCATGAGATATGGGTCGTTCTCTGAGTCTTGCACATATTCCCAATAGGTTTTGCCCGTGTCTTCGCACCAGTTGAGTATGTCGGTCATCTTGGTGATAGGATAAATGTCAGGCAACACTGCAGGCTTTCCTTCTTCTTCAAGAGCACCGCCGCCAACACTATATACCGTCCATTCTTCTGTGAGATGGCCGTTAACATCAAACGACTTAAATGTCATACCATTAGGATGATATGGCAAGAAAATGTCTGGCTGCCAAATGATATTAACAGGAGCTTTCTTTTCAAGTACGTCTAAAATAGCCATGTCTGTCAAGTGACCTTTACCGGTGGCAGCAATGCTTCCGTACAACACGACTTCAAAACGAGTCGCTTCGTCATGACGAGCTAAAAATTGTTCTGAGGCAAATCGCGGCGCCATAGTATGACTGCTCGAAGGACCATGTCCTATGCGATACAATTCTTTAATAGTCTTCATTTTAGCAAAAATATTTAGTTGTTGTTTTTAGATTACAAATTTATAAAAATAATGTTGTAAGAAATATTTCTTAAATAATTAGAACCGCCCCTGTCTGTGGCATAGTCAATGTCAATCAAACTCCTCTCTCTTCGGTTTCTCATCTTCTTTCCAGAAGAATCCGTCCAGATATTCCTGATTATCTTTAAGCTGTTCTTCAGGATATAAGGTCTCTTTTATATTATTATAATACCTTATCTTGGTAATCTGTTTGTCATTCATCTTGATAATCATCTCTGCCGACTGGGAAAAATTCACTCCTATCAGGCTTGTGTCGTCGTCACGCAGCCAATATATAGTCTCAGCGTTACCTTCATTGAAGAGATGGTCAATCTCATTACCTTTGAAATAGACTGTCACCTGTTTTCCCTTCACCTGATTAAATCCCTTTATCGTATCTTGTTGTATGATAAAGGCATTAGGATACATCAGCATACTATCGATAGCCTGGTCTTTTACTGCAATATTGATAGAGTCGGCTGTCATCTGTGTCCCTTCAGCCCATATTACAGGCTCACTCCTCATATACACCGCCGAGTCGGCAACAGCATAATGTAAGGAATCGCATTTGCCTTGTATGTCGCTTCTATAAAAACGCACGTTATAAAACGCCTTGATACGCTGAACGTCGTTCGTCAGGGTGTCGAAATAAAGGTAGACAGTGTCAGCCATGGCGAAGAGAGTGTCTTTCTCTGCATAATAATAACCATGCAAATTGTCGGTCATCATACATTTGCCGAGATTTCTCCACATCTCCGCGAACTCTCCTGTCATAAGAGCCTTATTAGTAGTATCTTCCAAAACGACGTCACTCAAGGCTTTAGCATAACCTGTCTTTTTATTAAAATACATAGTGTCGGCAATCATAATCTGTTCTTTGTTACGCAGAGTTGCTCTCTTGTCCATATACGACAATTCACTTTCAGCGTTATACCAGCCATAATTACCGAACAAAACATTCTCCTTATTATATATTGTCGTCGGTCCGTAGAAATACATCATTTCGTTATCGGTGTCATACACCAAGGTGTCGGAGACAATCTTATAATCGGGCATGGTTCCGACAACGTCTTTTCTGAAATAAACGACCTTAATATCGTCGCGGTAGTAACCTTTTCTACTGACGAGTTTCTTGTCGTTACGCGTTATCGTTCCTTTATTGGGATAAGTGGCGAGGTGTTTCACCCTGTCGTATGTCATATATTCGGTGTTCAGCACTGTGGAGTCGTCTTTAAGTACCACGTCGTGGAAGAGCTCTGCGAACTTAGTCTCGCCGTTATATTTCAAGAGTCGGCTGTAGATGTCGGTGCTGTCGTTGACTTTAATATGCACGTTGCCGAAGCCATCGAAGAATTTTGTCTTCTCGTTATAATACGCGCTATCGCTATAGAAATATGTCGAGTCCTGACGCATCACCACGTTTCCAATAAGACGCTGCACATCGCGGCCAAGGCGTTCGTTATAGTCGGCTCTGTCGGCGTTGAGGATATGAATCGTTGTCTTCTCTTTCTGCGCCGACATGTCGCCAATCAGAACAAACAACATTATTGTTAAAATAAGATATTTCATTCCTTTCAATTCTTCATCTAATTTTCTGAGACGCAGCAAATGCTGATTGTCTATTTTCGTAGGTACAATTGATACGTCTCTACTATTCTAAAACACGCTTAATTTTATTTTCTTCGGATTGGCTTTTATCTCCTCGAGAAGTGATTGCAGAGTTTCAACCGTAGCGTTGATGTTATTATACAATGAGTCTTCTTTCACGAGGCGTCCAGCGCTGCCTTCGCCATTGTTGATACCTTCGAGCAAGATATTAAACTCGGCGATAGTATTTTCCAAAGAACTAACCAGATGAGCATAATCTATTCCCTTCAGGGAGTCACCAACTGCTGAGAAGTCTCTCGTGATTGTTTCTAAATTACTGACAACCATGGAAAGTTTACCGTTTTCTTTATCAGTGAGACATAGCAAGTCGTTGGAAATGGTGCTGATATTTTCCATTGAAGAAGCAAAGCTGCTCACACCTTTATTGATGTCGTTTTTGAGGTTCTGATTTAACAAATCGTTGAGATTAGCTGTCAAGTCGTTGAGAGAATTAAGGAGTGTCTGAAGGCTGTTCTTGAGAGGTATCAGAGTCTCCGTTATCATTCCCATTGTTCCGTTATCGTAAGCCGATGTCAAGGTGTCGCCGCTTTTCGCTAATTGCTGAGAATCGCCGAGCACGAGTTCCAGACTCACCGAGCCTGTGAGACTCGAAGCCAGATTTACTATTGTGTTTTCTGGTATGTCGAGATCTTTATCCATGACGAAAGCCACCACTATAGACCCGTCCTGCTTAGGATGAAATCTCAGCGAGCTCACCGTTCCGATCTGCATCCCGTTTATCGTCACGAGGTCGCCAGGCAGCAGACCTTTAGAATTTTCGTAAACAGCATAAAAATTATACTGATTATGGAGTATCGATTTACCTTTCAAGAAGTTAAAACCCCACACAAATAAAATTAGCGCTGCGATAAACGACAATGCCACTAATATTGACTTGGTTTTTTCTTTCATTTTTATTTTATTGTTTGTTGTCTTTATTGTCTTATTCCATTTTTAAACGACACCACAAAAGCGCTGCTGTAACCTTTAGCCTTCACCTTCTTACAATATTCGTCGGCATCTTTCTTAGTAGAGAAAACTCCAGCCGTGTATTTATATTGTCCGTTATGTTGATAGAAATCGATATTATCGAGACCCTTATAATGTTGAGAAGCATTATCCAGTTTTCTATCTCTCGACTCTATCTGTACTTTATAAACAATCTTATCGGCATTTATGACTTGAGGTACATCTATTTTTTCATACGCGTTGCCTTCTACGGCGTTATCTTTCTCATATTCTTTCTTATAGTCGCGGAACGCTCTAAACAATGCTGATGCTATATATGTCTGACCATCTTTAGAGATGAGGAAGTTCTCTTCGGCAGGATTGGAGAGAAAGCCTATCTCCACCAGCACTGAAGGCATGGCGGTTTTATATAGCACGAGAAATCCAGCCTGTTGCACTCCTCTATCTTTTCGCCCCACCCTATTCACTAACTGATTCTGAACATGTTCGGCAAATCGTAAGGACGAGTTTTTAAACTCGCTTTGGAAGAAATTCAGCATGATATAAGCCTCGGTGCTGTTAGGGTCGAAGCCATCGTACGAGTTTTCGGCATCGTCTTCATAAATAATGGAAGCATTCTCCTTCTTAGCCACTTCGAGGTTAGCTGCATTTCTATGCTCTCCCATCACGAAAGTCTCCACGCCATAAACCTTAGTTGACTTTGTAGCGTTGCAGTGTATAGAGATAAACAAATCGGCATTATTATCATTAGCTATCTGAGCTCTTCTTGCGAGTTTCATAGAGACGTCACTACTGCGAGTGTAAATGACTTTCACGTCAGGACAATACTGTTTGATGTAATTACCAGTCATCTTAGCGACCTTCAGAGTGATGTCTTTTTCCTTGCATTTCTTACCTATAGCTCCCGGGTCGTCGCCGCCATGACCAGCGTCGATAACAACAGTGGTGATTTTCTTCCTAATTTGAGCGTCAACATCGACACAAAAAATAAAGTTGATTATCAAGACAAGAAAAAATAAAATCACTCGTTTTTCAGAAATTAGTCGCAAGTTAAGCATAAGAAACGTATATTTGCATAAATTTTCTACAAAAATAAAAAATAAATTGTTGAGGAGTAAGACATATAAATATTTTCTTGTATTTTTCTTTGTATCTTCCTTGATATTATCGGGTTGTAAGACCGTCAAGCATATCAACGAAACAGAAGAGAATCAAGATACTGCTATCACTGTCGACAATTTCCTCCTCGATTCTGTTTCAGAAATAACAATCGCGACAGACTCAACAGCGATAGATTCTTCTTACATCCTAAAAAACGACACACTCAGTCAGAATGTCTCTCCTGTAACGCCTAAGAAAGAGCCGAAGAAGGAACAGAAAAACGAAAGCTTTTTAGAAGACAAGATAGAACGTTCATGTAGCGACTCCACTATACAGGATTTCAACAACAACAAGGTATATTATTACGGTGATGCCAAGGTCGTTTATGAAGACATCACCATCGAGGCTGCATTCATAGAGTTCGATTTCGATAAACGCACCGTCTTCGCCAAGGGGCTTCTCGACTCCACAGGAAAACTCTACGGCAATCCTGTCTTCTTAGAGGGCGATCAGAAATATCTTTCCGAGTCGATGACATTCAACTTCGACACCAAAAAAGGTATCATCACCAAAGTCTTCACCGAAGACGCTATGGGTTATATCCACGGATCAAGAATCAAGAAGATGGACGACAACACCATCAACATAAGGTCAGGTTCATATACTACATGCAGCGACCCTGAGCATCCTCACTATGAGTTTCATTTCGGCAAGGCTAAGGTCATTCCTGATGACAAAATTGTAACTGGTCCTGCCTATTTCAAGTTAGCGGAGACTCCGCTGCCAATAGGTATCCCTTTCGGCATCTTTCCCAACTCCAAGGGACAACGTAACGGCATCTTAGTCCCATCATGGGGCGAGTCGGCCAACAGAGGTTTCTACTTCGAGAACGGAGGTTTCTACTGGGGCATCAACGAGCACATAGACCTACAACTTGTCGGCGACATCTACACCAGAGGCAGTTGGGCTGTCAAGCCTACCTTACGTTATAACAAGCGTTACGCCTACAACGGCTCTTTTTCCGGAAGCTATGCCGTGAACAAGATTGGCACCAAAGGCTCTGCCGACTATAACGAGAGCACCGACTTCAAAGTCAGGTGGGTTCATAAACAAGACCCTAAAGCGAGACCAAGATCATCGTTCTCAGCAGACGTTTATATCGTGAGTTCTAACTATAACAAATACAACGCCGTCTCATCGAACGAATATCTCAGCAACACCTTCCAGTCGAGCATCGCTTACCAGACGAGCATTGGTAGCTTGTTTAACTTCACCGCTAACGCCAGCCACAGCCAGAACACCCTCACCCATATCATGACGGTGACACTGCCTGAGTTCACTCTCAACATGAACAGAATATATCCTCTCAAAAACATAGGCAACCCTGCTAAGAAGAGATGGTATAAAGACCTATATATCAGCTATACCGCCAACGCCAAAAACTATATGAGCATGGCAGACAGCCTCTACTTCAAACCCAACTGGCTCGACAACCTACAGAACGGCATACAGCACAGAGTGCCTATCAGCATGCCTGTGAAACTTTTCAAACACATCACTTGGACGACATCAGCGACATTCCTCGACAGGATGTATTTCAAATATTTCGAGAAACAATGGGTCAACGACAGCACCATGCCTAACGGCGGCTATCTCAAAACCGACACCATCAACCAATTCAGAAACGTCTTCAGCTTCGACGTGTCAAGTTCATTGACAACAAAACTATACGGACAGGTCAACTTCAAGAAAGGTCCTATCCGCGCCATACGTCACGTCATCACACCTTCGATAGGAATATCTTACAACCCCGACTTCTCCAAAGACTTCTGGAACTATTACGATACATATTACGACGCCAATGGAATAGAACAGCTTTATTCTATGTTTCAAGGCAATATATACGGGACGCCGCCATCAGGCAAGGCCGGCCGTATCAACTATAGCTTCGGTAATAATTTAGAGATAAAAGTGCCTTCTCGTAAAGACACCATCACGGGAATGAAGAAAGTGAAAATCATTGAAGACCTCTCGTTCAGCGGAAGCTACGATATAGCTAAAGACTCGCTCAACTTCTCTTATCTCTCCGTCAACGGAAGAACAACATTATTCAAGAACCTCTCCGTCAGATATTCAAGTATCTGGGACCCTTATATCCTCGACTCCGCAGGAAGAAAACAACTCAACCAATTTGAATGGGATGTCAACAAACGTCTGTTCAGGAAAAACAGCGTATCATGGAACTTCAGCCTCAGCTATTCGTTGAACAACGACACCTTCAAGAAAAACAAAAACTCAGCAACACGACAATTCGAGTCGTCACCATTTGCTTCGGAACAGGAAATGAACGATATACGCAACAGTCCCGAAGACTACATCGACTGGACCACAAAATGGTCGCTCTCTCTAAGTTATAACCTCACGCTGTCGAACAATCTTTCATATATCAACCTCGTACTTCAAGACAATAGGAAGGTTATACAGACACTCGGCGTCAACGGTAACATCAACCTCAGCCCTAAATGGAAAGTCTCGGTGCAGACAGGCTGGGACTTCGAGTTAAACAAACTGTCATACACCTCAATGACAATATACCGCGACCTGCATTGTTGGGAGATGCGATTCAACTGGATTCCTCTCGGAACATACAAAAGCTGGAACTTCACCATCAACGTCAAAGCCTCTGCCTTACAAGACCTCAAGCTGACGAAGAAGAAAGATTATCGAGACAATTAGGATTCTATTAGAACTTGTTGAGTTGCTAAGATATTGAGTTGCAATAGGAATATCTTGCGGTGCTATTTGGGAACATGACTAAAATATTGCGAAGTTTTGAGTTTTTATTTTTCTGAGTCTTTTTTGTTATGATATGTAAAAATTAAATTTTATATTTGCAACATTAATTCAAATGCTTATGAAAAAAATAATTGTATTATCGTTGTTAATGGTATGTTTCAGCACTGTGTATTCACAAGTAGAGTCAGAACTCGAAAAATATAAGAGAGAACAGGATGAAGCCATGAAGGCGATGCAGCAGCAGAACAATGAGTTGCTTTCATCGCTCGAGAAAGAGTATCAAGATTATGTCAAGGCTGAGCAAGAGGCTTATGCCAACTTTTTAAAGAAAATGAGTAACATATGGGGCGGCGACAATGTCATCGAAAGTACCAACAAAGAATGGGTTGAATATTCCGACGATGGCAAGTGCCGTAGCAATGTCGACTTCGAAGAAGGCGAAGCTACCATAGAGATAATCATCACTCCTGAAGAAGAGAAATCGGAAGTCAAATTGGAAGAGAAAGTCGAAGAGAAGATAAAAGAGCTCATCGTCAACAAAGGCAAGACTAAGGACTACGACTCTGAAAAAGAGAAGGCTGTCCCATTACAAGAGACAGCTGTTCTTGAGAATCAGGTACAAACTCCTTCCGGCGAAGTCGTCACAGAAAAGAACATCAACGAGAGCGTAAAGGAAATAGTGAAGGAGACAAAAATAGAGAAGAAAGAAATCACTGGCAGCGACGGAGAGAAACGTCAAGTAGTCACAGTGAAACTGGAATTAGTTCCAGATCATATCAGAACGAGAGCTGAAAAATATCAGCAAGAGGTAGAAGTATATTGCAAAAAATACGGCGTAGATCCTGCTATGGCATACGCTGTGATACAGACAGAATCGTCATTCAACCCAAAAGCCAAGTCACACGTACCAGCATACGGTCTTATGCAGATAGTTCCAGCATCGGCAGGACAAGACTGCGCACAAAGTCTTAACAAACCTTTCGCTAAACCAACAGCCAACTACCTCTATGAACCAGAAAATAACATCGAGATGGGAGTCCATTATCTCTACCTCCTCAAAAAACGTTATTTCTCCAAAGTCGAAAACCCTGACAACCAAAACCTATGTATCATAGCTTCTTATAACACAGGAGCCGGTAACGTGGCAAGAGCACTCCGCGGCGATACCAAAATCAGCAAGGCAATACCTCAGATAAATGAGATGTCGTACGACGAACTCTTCAAATATTTTGAAAAGAAACTTCTTCCTGAGACACAAAACTATATCAGAAAAGTCACAGAAAGAATGAAAACATTCAAAAATATACAATAGAGACGCGTCATTTACACCAGGAAAACAAACAATATGTAATTGACACGTTTAAACAAACGAAGTAATTGTTTAACATCAAAAATATAAAAAATGAAAAAAGTCATTTCAACAAAAAATGCTCCTGGAGCAATTGGTCCTTATAGTCAAGCCATCGAAGTTAACGGTATGTTATTTGTTTCCGGTCAACTTCCTGTAAATCCTGAGACAGGCAACATCGTGGAAGGCGGCATCTACGAACAAACAGAACAAGTCATGAAAAACCTCGAAGGTATCTTGACAGAAGCCGGCTACACCTTCGACAACGTAGTGAAATCAACATGCTTACTCAGCGATATGGCTAACTTCGCAGCGATGAACGAAGTATATGGCAAACGCTTCGCTCAAAATCCTCCTGCAAGAGCAGCCTTCGCTGTGAAGACTCTCCCTAAAGAAGTACTCATCGAAATAGAAATGATAGCAGCAAAATAAATTATTAACCAGGGATTTTTGTTAATACAATTGTCGTAACAAAAATCCCCATTTTTTTAGCTTTATGAAAAAAATAAATCTCTTAGCAATATTGTTCTTAGCACTCTTCGCCACCTCATGTGGCGGAGGCACAGAAAATCCAAAAATAGACAAGAGTCAAATCGTTGGAAAATGGATGACTCCCGACGAGAAGTATTTTGAAGTATATTACGCTGACGGAACAGGTAAATTCTGGGATCTTAAAGATGACGTCACCGAAGATGAAGCATCGATGTTTACATGGGAATTCGACGAAGGCGCAGAAGACAAGTTCTTCCAATATCACGAGATGGAAATAGGAGATGCTGTCGTACCTCAATACTGCAACATCTTGGAATTGACATCTACAAACTTCAGATATAACAACGAAGGTTTTAGAGCAACATATAACCTCATCAGAGCCGAATAGTCATGAATAAAACACTGAAAATTACACTCATAAGTTTAGGTTCTTTATTAGGACTCATCTTGATAACAGCACTCGTAGCCTGCTGGTTGGTACTGACACCAGCTCGCCTCACCTCAATAGTGAGAAATCAGGCGCCCAACTTCATCAGCTGTGAGTTCGAGATTGAACAAGCCGACATCACCTTGTTCAAATCATTCCCTAAACTGGGACTTAAGATAGACGATGTGACGCTCATCAACCCTATGGATGGCAGTCCTTCCGACACCCTCGCCTATATCAACGAGTGTATCGTTTCAGTAGATATAAAGAAATTTCTCAAAGAAGATAAAGTCGTTATCGACGAGTGCCGACTCAATGGAGGTTATGTCAACCTCTTCATCAACGAGTCGGGACAAACCAACCTCGACATCTTCCCACCTTCAGAGCCAGACACTATTGAAGAATCGGCAGAGCTTTATTCTATAGATTTGGCATTGTTAAAATTCGACGACGTATCGCTCAACTATACCGATCTCACACAAGGTATGCTCGCCAACATCGACGGTTTCGACATGATGGCAAAAGGCAAGATGAAAGGCAACACCTTAACAGGTAACGTTAATATGTCGTTGCGTAGCATCAACTACAAACAAGCGACAGACTCATTAACAATGGCTGTCATACTTCACGACCTTAAGATGGGTGGCGAGGCAGAGATGATTGGCGATAATGTCAATGCCGACATAGAACTATCTTCTTCCAAGATGACATTTGAAAGCGAAGGCCAGACTGCTGATTTCGCTTCTTTAAATTTCAAATATGACGGCAGTATCAACGACTACGACGCTGTCAAAGGTAATGCAGAATTGGCTGTCAACGATTTATCATTCGTCATGGACGAAGAGAAACTCCTCGACAAAGCCGACATCAGGATGATAAGTCCTCTCAATGCAACCTTAAGCACCATGAACGTAGAATTCGGTGCGTCGCAGTTTGCTCTCAACAACATCTTCGTCGACCTCATCGGTAAGGTTGCTATGCCTAATGACGACATCGTCGTCGACCTCGACATAAAGACAAACACCATGATAGTGAAAGAGCTCATCGAACTCGTGCCAGCCTCGATGCGTGAAGAATTGTTAGCAGGTATCGACGTTGAAGGCGAACTTCAGATTACAGCTGATGTCGACGGCGTCTATAACGAGGAATCTATGCCTGTCGTCAACGCAACGTTGACATATAATAAAGGTATGGTCTCCATGCCAGAGATGCTACCTTATCCGTTAACAAATCTTAACACTTCCATCAAAGCAGACATCGACCTCAACAACAAATCTGATATTTATCTCAACCATCTTAACGCCCAGATGTCTAACTCATCGCTTACTCTCTCTGGAACGATAAAAGACGTCTTGAATAAGATGTATTGTAATATCAGCCTTAAGGCCAATGCCGACTTAGATGAGTTACAATCGTTTATCCCTGAAGGCATCGTCGCCAAAGGCGATATAAGCTTCGAAGCAAGTGCTAATGTCAACAAGCATCAGCTCGACAATATGGACCTCATGAAATCAAAAATAAGAGGTAATATGCAGTGGAACGACATGAAGGTAGTCTATGCCGACAGCATAAATATAGAGGCTGATAATCTTAATATTAATTTTATTTTGCCTAACTCAGCATCGGAAGACTTAAGCAACAGCCTCGCTGCTATAACGATTAGCGGAGCTAACTTTGACGCCAGAGTCTCCGATATGATAGAGGCAAGCCTCAGAGACTACAACATAGAGGCTCATGTGTCGAATATCTTAGACGAAAACGTCCCGATGTCGGTCTATGCCGATTATGCCTTCTCAAGAATCGATGCCACCATGGATAGCATAGCGTTTTTCACCAACAATCCTAAGGGAACTCTTGCTATGTTTGTGAAAGAGAACAGCACCGACGCTTCATATATAGCAGTCTACACTGGCGACAGTCTCTCTTTCAAGATGGGTGATGAGATGTGTTTCGAGACAGAGAAACTCGACTTCAACGTCTCTGCCGATTACGACGATGATCAAGAGAATCTCATTCTACAATGGAATCCACACGCAGGTGTCAAACTTGACAAGGCTATATTCAGCATGAGCGACATATCCACACCGATATATATACCATCTATCGATTTCCAATACGACACCACAGGCATCAACATTAAAAACAGTAGCATCTTGTTAGGTAATTCCGACTTCGAGTTACAAGGCAAGTTCACCAATGTCGACGAGTTCTTCAGGAAAGAAGCCTTGCTGAAAGGCACGCTCGACTTCACCTCTAACTACACAGATATAGGTCAAATAATGGAGCTTTTCAGCGGCATGGGCGACACCACATTAGTAGCAGAAGAGACTTCCGTAACCGACACCATCGAGAAAGAACAAGAGCCTTTCATGGTACCTAAGGGTATCAATATCACCCTCAACACCAATATCAAGAAGGCTGTTGCTGGCGAGATGTCGCTATCTGATATTGCAGGCGGATTGACAGTTAAGGATGGCATCTTGGTCTTGAAAGAGGTGGGATTCACTACCGACGCCGCCACTATGATGCTCACCGCAATGTATAAGTCGCCGCGCAGAAATCATCTCTACCTCGGCCTAGACTTACACCTCCTCGAGATAGACATTGCTGAGATGATTGACATGATACCAGAGTTAGATACCCTCGTGCCAATGCTGGGTTCTTTTGCAGGAAAAGCAGAGTTCCATTTCGCGGCGGAGACTTATATGAAATCCAACTACGACCTGAAGATTTCTACACTGAGAGGAGCCACCGCAATACACGGAAAAGACCTCGTCATTCTCGACAACAAGACATACAAGAAGATAGGAAGACTCCTCAGATTCAAAGACAAAGAACATAATAAGATCGACAATCTCTCCGTTGAGATTACAGCTTTCAAAAACGAGATAGACGTATATCCTACACTCATCACCGTGGATAAATATCAAGCCGTCGTAGGCGGACGCCATAACCTCGACATGACATTCGACTATAAATTCGGCATATCTAACCCTTGGGGACTTAAATGGTTAGGTATCATTATCAAGGGAACACCAGAAGATATGAAGTTCCGACTCAAACGTAAGAGCACCATAGACCTTGGAAATCCTAATGGCGATGACGCCCACCTCATAGAAGAGACTTTGAGATTGAAGAAGATAATCTATGACTCTTTGAATGAAGGCATATAACATGAAAGATATCGTAAAGAATATCTTACGTATAGGAATTGGCAGCGTGTTTATCATAGCTGCCATTCTTAAATTAATCAGCATCGACGAGTTCGAGATTTATATCTACAGTTTCAACATCTTCAATTTCTTCTTCATCACCATATTGTCGCGACTGCTCATCGTGGGAGAGTTCGTCTTAGGTGTGTTTATGTTTTTTAAGATACAATATCAATTCACTTGGAAAACAATCCTTACGATACAAATCCTCTTCACTTTGTTTTTGGTTTATGTAGTAACTTTCAGAGACGATAGCAACTGCCATTGCTTCGGCGATTTGGTTGAACTCAGCCCTACACAATCCATATTGAAGAATATCCTTATCATTGGAGCGCTATTTTTCTTGAAACCGAGAACCACAGAAACTGAAAAATTGAAAAGTTTAAATGCTCAGATGCTCAGATGCTCAGATGCTAAAATTCTAAAAATAGTTCCTATATTATCGTTAGTAATAATATTGATAATAAGTCCGCCTGATTCTATATATAAGATGATTTATTCTACAGAGAAAGAGATTAGCACCATCGACTTAGAGGAATCTTTTGATGAAGTAAATAGTATTGGTAGTGGAAACGTGGAATTTAGCATTGAGAATGGGAGGAGGATGCTTGTTATTGTGAGTTCGGGTTGTAAATATTGCAAGTTAGGTGTCAAGAAGCTTTCTATGATTATGAAGCGAGAAGGTTACAACACTGATGACGTTGACATTTTCATCTGGGGAAGTCCTGATGGCATCAAGGATTTCAGAAAGGAGACGATGACGGAAGACTATCGTTATTGGCACATCTTACCTAACAAAGCCATTGACATCACATATGGAAGATTTCCTATATTCATCTGGTTCGATAAAAAAGAAATCGTCAAGATTGGGGATTTCCGCGACCTTGACGATGATATTTTGTGGAGCATATGAGAATCGAACTCATGACCTCTTGACTGCCAGTCAAACGCTCTAGCCAACTGAGCTAATGCCCCATCATTTTTGCGATGCAAAGATATGATTTTTTTCGATAAGATTGTATATCCAATACAATTTTTTTTAAGTCTGTCAGATTCTATATTTTCAGTTTCAAAAAAGGCTGCCGTTATTGTTACAGCAGCCTTTTTATTCTCAGTCATTAGACTTTGGTTAAATATATTTATTCGTAGATTTTAGCTTCTACTTCTTTATTAAGCACCATCAAACCATTCAAGGTGAGAGACATCATTTCGTCTTCGCCAGGATAAACGCAGACTGGAGCTATCTTGTTGAGATGGTTGTCGAGGAGTTTGCAGAAAGCTTTGTCGTAAGCGACGCCGCCTGTAACGAAGATA
Organism: Bacteroidales bacterium; assembly: GCA_045592965.1. Taxonomy (GTDB): domain Bacteria; phylum Bacteroidota; class Bacteroidia; order Bacteroidales; family F082; genus Limimorpha. The sequence goes on from JAZNVS010000044.1 coordinate 38,517, forward strand.
GCGTCAACGTCCATGCTGAATGCTGAAGCAGCGAGGCCGCCGACTTCTTTAGCCACCTGATAAGCCATTGCGCGGTAGACGAGTTCAGCTTCTTTGTCGCCGGCTTTAACTCTGTTTTCTACTTCCAAAGCGTCGTTTGTTCCGAGGTATGCCACATAACCGCCTTGACCTTTAAGCATCAAGTCCATTTCCTTATGTGTATATTTTCCGCTGAAGCAAGCGTTCATGAGAGGGCCTGATGGCAAAGTGCCAGAACGTTCTGGTGTGAAAGGACCTTCGCCATTCAACGCATTGTTGACATCGACTACTCGACCTTTTTTGTGAGCTGCCACTGAGATACCGCCGCCGAGATGGATACCGATGAGGTTCAACTCTTCATATTTCTTTCCTACTGTTGCTGCATGTTGACGAGCGATTGTCTTTTGATTTAAAGCGTGGAACACTGAGAGACGTGGGAAAGCAGGATGACCTGAGAAACGTGCTACATCATCCATTTCGTCAACGATGACAGGGTCGGCGATATAAGCCTTCACTCCAATAGATTTTGCTATATCGTCGGCAATAAGACCACCGAGATTACAAGCATGTTCACCAACAGGGCTGTTCACCAAGTCGCGTATCATAGCCTCATTGACTTCGTAAATTCCTGATGTAAGAGGTTTTAACAAACCACCGCGACCAACGACCATATCGACATCGTTGATTTCCATACCAGCTTCTTTCAATTCGTTAAGGATGACATCCTTACGGAAGTGATATTGGTCAGCGACATGCTCGAAGGGTGCTATTTCTTCAGCTGAGTGTTTAATGTTTTTCTTGAAGACACATTCTTTGTCTTGGAAGATTGCAACTTTAGTTGAAGTTGAACCCGGATTGATAATTAATAATTTGTAACTCATAATCTTAATATTTTTATTTAGCCAACAATGCAGCCAATGCTATTGAACATAATTTAGTTTTTGAAGAGTCGCCGCGTGATGACAAGACGCATGGCACTTTAGCACCCATAACGACTGCTGCCACTTCAGCGTGGTCGAACTTGCTGTTACATTTATAGAATACGTTAGCAGCTTCTATACATGGGAACAACAAGCAGTCGGCGTCGCCAGCCACAGGACTCTTGAAACCTTTGATAGCCACAGCTTCAGCATCGATAGCGAGGTCTAATGAGATAGGACCATCGACAACGCAACCTTTGATTTGTCCGCGTTCTGCCATCTTAGTGATGAGAGCAGCGTCGACGCAAGCTTGCATACCGACGAGCATTTGTTCTGTTGCTGTGATAACAGCCAACTTAGGATTTTTGATTTCCAAAGCATTAGCTGTAGTAACCAAATATTTCAACAATGTTTGTTTTTGTTTGAAATCAGGAGCAGGGATGATTGCACAGTCGCTAGCTATCAATAATTTATGATAGTTAGGATTTTCTATTGCGCAGACGTGTGCTAATGTTGCGTTAGGAGGACACAATCCGCGTTCTTTGTTCAAGATAGCGCGCATGTATTTATCTGTTGAGAGAAGACCTTTCATCAAGATGTCGGCTTCGCCAGCATTGATGAGGTCGCAAGCCTTTGTAGCAGCTTTAACTTCATCTGGTTCATGGATGATTCTGAACTTCTTGATGTCGATGTTTTCTGCTTCACAAACTTTAGCGATAACGTTTTCGTCGCCACATAAGATACCTTCGATTAAACCATTGTCAATAGCAGCGCTGACAGCGCAGATTGTATGGTCATCGTTTGCGTAAACTGCAGCCAAACGTTTCTTTGGACGGCTACGCAACACTTCAAACATTTGTTCTAATTTATTCATAATGCAAAATTTAATTATTATTACCTATTACTTTAACATCCTATATATCTTGATATAACCATACGAAGTATTTCCGATGTTCCTTCCCCTATCTGCAATATTCTCTGGTCGCGGTAGAATCTCTCCATGTTATAATCTTTTAACAATCCATGACCGCCCATAACCTGAACTGCCTTGTCACATACTTCGGCTGCTACTTCTGAGCAATATAACTTAGCCATCGCTGCTTCCTTGCCGAAAGGCTGTCCTGCGTCTTTCACTCTACATGCTTTATAAAGGAGACAACGTGCGGCTTCAATCTTCATTGCCATATCAGCGAGTTTGAAGCTGACGGCTTGGAACTTAGATATTGGTTTTCCAAATTGTTCTCTTTTTTTAGAATAATCCAAGGCCATCTCGTAGGCGCCCTGAGCGCATCCCAATGCCATCGCTGCTATGGAGAGACGTCCGCCGTCTAATGTAGCTAGCATGATATGAGAACCTTGTCCTGGTGCGCCGAGCATATTTTCATTTGATAATTCCACTTTATTGAAAGTGAGGCGACCGGTGTTGGAGGCACGCCACATCATTTTTCCATTCATTGGTTCTTGGCTGAAACCTGGGGTGTCGTTTTCCATCAGGAAGGTAGTGAACTCAGGTTTGCCGTCTTTCTCACCAGAGACAACCTGGACAGTGCTACCTAATGTCATGGCGGTGGCGGCGTTGGTGATAAATATCTTCGAGCCGCTGAGAATCCATTTGCCACCCTCGCGACGTGCTGTCGACTTGGTGCCTCTCGAGTCGCATCCCGCAGTCTCTTCTGTCAAGCCGAATCCCCATAGATGCGACTTGCAAAGACGCGGCAGATACTTGTCTTTCTGTTCCTTAGTACCATACTCTTTGATTGGTCCGATACCTAATGAGTTGTCTGCTGCAATAGTGGCTGCCGTAGAGCCATCAACTCTCGCGAGTTCCTCAACAGCGATGATATACGACAAGGTGTCGAGCTCTTGGCCGCCATATTCTTTTGGTACACACATCCCGAGGAGACCGAAATCGGCCATCTTCTTGGTAAGTTCGATGTCGAAAATCTCATTCTCATCGTTATAAGATGCAACGGTCTTCACCTCTCTCTCAGCGAAATCGCGCACCTTCTCTCGGAATTCTACCTGTTGTTTCGTTAAGTCAAAATTCATATCGATAATTCTATCAAAATATTTTTAACATCTACTTTTTCACCTTCTTCGACACAGACTTTATTCACCGTTGCTGAAGTCATCGCCTTGATATTATTCTCCATCTTCATAGCTTCCACCACACACAAAACGTCGCCTTCTTTAACAGCATCGCCTTCTCTGACATTGACTTTAATGACCTTACCTGGCATAGGTGAGTAATAACTTAAGTCGTTGCCTTTGGATTCGTTGTTGGAATAATCTTTAGTGTCGTTGAGTTCATCCTTGCGACGGCATATAAAGTCAAGTCCCTTAAGATGAACGCAATAGTTATTGTCGAAAGTCTCTGAGACAAATATAGTCTCCATCATTCCGTTGATGATTACTTTACTCATTCTGCTGCCGTTTTTTGTAAGCAGCACTTCATACGATTGTCCGTTGATGGTACAGTTCAACGACTTACGTCTTATCTTCTCGATGTTTACGTTATAAGACACGCCGTCGACATCAACGATGATATTCATATCATAACGCCAATATCCTATCTCATGCCACACATTGTCTATGTCTTGATGCTCGAGGAACAATTTATTAAAATCATAGAAGAGGAACAATGCCGCCACGCTTTCCTTCTTGACGTCGTTACGCATCTGATGCATAGCAGCGACGAGTTCATCTTGATGTTTCTCGCAATAAGAAGTGTCTATCTTGTTATCCAAGAAGTCCTTATTATCGATGATACTTTGGAGATAAGGTATATTGGTTTTACGTGTTTGTACTATATAATTTTTGAGGGCGTTTTTGGTTATTTCGATAGCAGCCTCTCTGTTTTTGCCGTGACAGATAAGTTTGCTTATCATAGGGTCGTAGCTGTCGGAGATATTTGTCGGACGGTCGATGCTACTGTCTATTCTCACGCCTCTCATCTGAGGTTCATGATATAGAGTCAGCCGAGCAGGCGCTGGCATGAAGTTATTCTCCGGGTCTTCTGCATAGATACGACATTCTATAGCGTGACCATTGGCCACTATCGAGTCTTGAGTGTAACCCATCACCTTGCCGCGTGCTATCCTAATTTGTTCTTCGACGATATCAATTCCTGTCCTTTGTTCTGTCACCGGATGTTCTACCTGAATACGCGTGTTCATCTCGAGGAAATAGAAGTTCTGGTTTTCATCAACGATAAACTCCACAGTACCAGCATTGTTATATTTCATCTTCTTACAGAGACTTACCGCTGCCTCACATATAGCTTGGCGTTTTTCTTCTGTCAGCGTTGGTGATGGTGATTCTTCTACGACTTTCTGATAGCGGCGTTGCACCGAACATTCTCTCTCGTGGAGATGAATGACGTTGCCGTGATGGTCGGCGAGAATCTGCACCTCGATATGACGAGGATTTCTAATATATTGCTCTACAAAGATCTGTCCGTTGCCGAAATAACGTTCTGCTTCACGAGAGGCTTGTTCTAGAGAAGCTTGCAGTTGGGAAGGTTCTTCTACTATATGCATCCCCTTGCCGCCGCCGCCCGCGGAAGCTTTTATCAGAAGAGGATACTTCAGGGCGGCGGCTTGCGCTACTATCTCTTCAACGCTGCCTACCATCCCCCAAACGACAGGGATGTCGTTCTCTATGGCAAACTGACGGGCTCTTATCTTATCACCCATAAGTCGCATAGCCTCGGCATCAGGACCGATAAATATCAAATTGTTAGCTTTACAAGCCTCGGCAAAGTCGGCGTTCTCCGACAAGAAACCATATCCTGGATGGATAGCATCGGCGCCGGCATCTAAAGCCAAATCGATAATCTTCTGTATGTTGAGATATGTGTCTTTCAGACTACCGCCTCCTAACGGACGCGCCTCGTCAGCAAGACGACAATGCATCGAGTCAGCATCGTTATCAGCATAAATAGCAACTGAATTGATACTTAACTTTCTCAATGTACCAATGACGCGAACAGCTATCTCACCTCTGTTCGCTACTAATATCTTATGTATTTTCTTCGAAGGCATAATAGTTCACAAAGGTAATAAAAAAGTCTGAATAAAAAACATATATGTTAATTTTAGTTTAAGGAAAATTCTACAATATGATATTGCCATACGCTATATTTGTCTTACTTTCTAAATAATAATTAACTTTTTTAATCTTTTATATTTGGTTTAGTTGTTTTATCTTTGGCAACAAAACCATTGTTTATGAAAGTTCCAGATACGAAACAAGAACGAAGGCGTTTTATCAAAGAGCATTTATCACAGTATCAAGACAAATCATTTTATTGTAGAGCTTTGGATTGTAATGTGAAAGTCACAGACAAATCCATTGAAGAAACGGCTTTCCAAGCTGCTATTTCAAAACAAGCAACGAAATTAGCAATTCAATTACCACAGGTTATTCGTAATGCCTCCATATTGGAAATACATTTACCTCCAAAAATAGGAAGACAAACGAAAAGAATGAAGTTTATTGAAATAGCTAATCTACTTGCAAATGTTCCAAGAATTGGAATGGCAAAGCTAACTGTAGGTTATATCAAAAAAGGAGAATGCATCGAATACGCCATAACGGAATATGCTGCCATAAAATAAAAAAATGATAACCGACTACTTCGCTCAATCAGTCTTTCGTCGGTTACCATTTTATCCTGCAAAGATACAATTCTTTTTTAATTTAATGGTCTAAATAAGATTTTTTATTTTTCTATCATCATAATTATCAAATCTGAGACATATCAAATTCTCCTTTCGTCAAATTATGATATGTCTCTACAAATGCCCGACGGAAATAAATTAAATGAATCAAATAAATTGAATGTGTGAGACGTATCAACATTCTTTTATTTTCAAAGGTATTGTTAATGCGTCTCTACAATTGTACATTGTTCATTGTTAATTATACATTAAAAAGGCGAGGCGGAAGCCGTAGGTGTCGCGCCTGTAGTAGGGAAAGTTGCAGTGACGCACCGACACCCGACAGTATCTCGAGCTGTGTCTCCAACTAGCGCCACGAAGAACGCGAAAAGAGCCCGACGAAGGTCCCGTAGGATTGGTCTGTGAGCTACTGCTATAGCTTCCATACCAGTCCTCACACCATTCCCATACGTTACCGCTCATGTCGTAAATGCCAAGCTCATTAGGTGATTTGGTCTTTACATTATGAGTTGTAGAACTGCTATTACCATAGTACCAAGCCACATTGCCTATTGTGTCGCTTCCGCTGTATTTATAGCCTTGCGATTCATTTCCGCCTCTTGCTGCATACTCCCACTCCGCCTCCGTTGGAAGACGGAAGTTTTTGCCCGTAAGATTATTTAACTTTGTTATAAATTCCTTACAGTCGTTCCAACTAACCATCTCCACTGGTCTTTGGGGATTGCCTGAGAAAAAACTCGGGTTACTTCCCATAACAGCCTCCCATAGTTCCTGTGTCACCTCTGTCTCGCCAATGTAATAATCGGAAAGTGTCACTGTGTGTACAGGATATTCATTAATATTAGACCAGCTGCTCTGTTCTGAGGTAGCTCCCATTTGGAAGGTACCACCTTCAACGGCTATCATGGTAAAACTAACGCCGTTAACAGAGATAGTCTGGTTTACAGGTTTTTCCATTGTAGTAAAACTCTTCTCCTCACCGTAAACAATTCCGAAGTTTGTCTTTATATATGCTCTGAAATAATATGTTGTATTGTTTTGTAAGTTGGTGAGATTATATGAAAATGTAGATGTTCCAACTCCTGTATCACCTCCGCAGTTATGATGGTTTCCCGCTATAGTCGACTGCGGCTCCGTTCCCCAACATAAGCCTCTCTCTTCTATCTTGTTAGCCGCATCATTGTTTGTAACCTCTCCTGTCAAAACAGCAGAAACAGTCGTAACACCTCCGGCATCTTTGGTAATAACAGTTGGCTTGTCTATAGTAACAGCGTTACCTTTTTCTCCTTTCTCTTTCACATATCCATTATCATATTCATATTGGTAATGATATTTGGTTCCGTCTTTCAAATCATCAGCTTCAACTGAGAAGGTCTTTCCGTCTATAACACATCCGTAGGTCTCAGCTCCGCTCATGTCTTCTTTCTCTGAGAGATATAATGTCATGGCTTCCAACACAACGGGATAGTCATACTCACCACTTATCTTTATATAATCCCAGCCTCGCTCTATCGTCTCATCTTTCATCTCCATCATAGAGGTTTCTGTAACATCATCTTCTTTGCATCCCGCAAAAAAGAGAACTATCGCTGCTAATATCAATATCGCTTTTTTCATGCTTTTTATTCTTTTAAGGTCAACTGGCTACAGTCTTTGTCCACATTAGTTTTTCAATTCAATTGAGAGGCTTCAACGATATATTGTTTATTTTCATCGGTATCATCGAAACATCTCTACAACATTTTCATTGTTCATTTCACCCCCTCATCCTCTCTTGTGCGTCGTCGCTCATTCTCTCCTGCGCTATCAGCTGCGCCGTCATATCAAAGACGCTACTATAAGGATTACTTATTCCTCCTACGTTTCTGATGAGATGCTTGCAGTCTCTGATGGCATCGGGCGAGGCTTTCAAGAAGTCGTCGATGAAAGAGTCTAATTTCTTGTTGAGTTCGTCGATGTCACCTACATGGTTGACGAGTTTGTATTCTTTAGCTTCTTGCGCTGTGAATTTTCTGCCTGAAAGCATCAGTTCTCTCGCTGGCATCTCTCCGCACCGTGCTATGACAAATGGCGATATCGTCGCTGGCGTGAGTCCCAACTTCACCTCACTGAAGGCGAAGACGGTATTTTCTTCTGCCAATACAATATCCGATGCCGCCGTGATGCCGTTGCCGCCTCCTATCACCGCGCCATGAACGAGAGTGATGACAGGCTTGTTACAAAAATATATCTTCTGAAATAGCTTGGATAATCTTTTGGCATCTTCTAAATTTTGGTCATAACCGAAAGACGCTATGTCTTTCATATAGTTAATGTCGGCTCCTGCGCAAAACGACTTGCCGTTACCGCATATCTCTATCACCCTGATGTCGTCGCGAGCGTCTAACCAATCGACGGCTTCTGTGAGTTCTTTTATCATGAGGGCGTTCATCGCGTTACGAACCTCCGGACGATTCAATGCTATACGAGCCACATTCTTTTCTATACCTATTTGTAATGTAGTGAAATCCATCTTTTCATTAGTTTAAAGTTTAAGGTTTAAAGTTTAAAGTTTAAAGCAATAAGGATTATCAACATTTTCCTTAAACCTTAAGCATTAAACCTTAAACCAAATAAAATTACATTCTAAACACTCCGAACTGCAACGGCGGGAATGGCTGGTTCAAAGATGCTGCTATTCCCATTGCTAATATCTTGCGTGTGTCGACAGGATCGATAATGCCATCGTCCCAGAGGCGTGCCGTGCTGTAGAAAGCTGAGCCTTCGTGGTCGTACTTGGCAAGTATCTCTGTCCTAATCTTATTAAGCTCTTCTTGAGAAATTTCTTGTCCTTTGTATTTATATTGTTCTTCCTTCACGGTAGTAAGAACGCCCGCTGCCTGCTCTCCGCCCATGACAGAAATCTTTGCATTAGGCCACATAAAAAGTAGCCGAGGACTGTAGGCACGACCTGCCATTCCATAATTACCTGCTCCGAAAGAGCCTCCGAATATCACGGTAAACTTAGGCACGTTGGCGTTGCTGACAGCGTGAACCATCTTGGCGCCGTCTTTTGCAATACCGCCGCATTCATATTGCTTACCAACCATAAAACCTGTGACATTCTGTAAGAAAACGAGCGGTATATTACGCTGACAACATAACTCTATGAAGTGTGTCGCTTTGAGTGCCGACTCAGAGAACAACACTCCGTAATTGGCGATGATGCCTACTGGAAATCCCATGATGTGTGCAAAACCGCAGACTATCGTAGTAGCATAACGAGCCTTGAATTCTTGGAAGCGACTGCCATCAACGATGCGTGCAATAATCTCTCTTGGATCAACAAGTTGACGAAGATCGACAGGCGCGATACCATATAAGTCTTCTGGGTCATACAATGGTGCTTCTATCGGAAGTATGTCTAACTTCTGCTTCTCTCTCTTCTCTAAAGTCTTGAAAATATTACGGCATATCTGCATGGCATGACTGTCGTTTTCTGCGAGATGGTCGGCAACACCCGACACTGAAGTGTGCATTTCGGCTCCTCCCAACTCCTCAGCAGTAACAATCTCACCTGTCGCCGCCTTGACCAATGGAGGTCCGCCAAGATATATAGTACCTTGGTTTCTAACGATAATTGTCTCGTCGCTCATGGCAGGAACGTATGCTCCTCCTGCGGTGCACATACCCATCACGATGGCTATCTGTGGGATACCCATAGCCGACATTCTCGCCTGATTATAGAAGAAACGTCCAAAATGATCTCTGTCGGGGAACACCGTGTCTTGTTCTGGAAGGAATGCGCCACCACTGTCGACCATATAGACACATGGCAGTTTGTTTTCCATAGCTATCTCCTGCGCACGAAGATGTTTCTTGACGGTATATTGCATATAAGTTCCGCCTTTGACAGTGGCATCATTGGCGACAATCATAGCTTCTCTACCTTGTATTATTCCTATACCTGTGACTATTCCAGCTGATGGGAAGTCGTTGTTATATGTGTCGTATGCAGCCATAGGTGAGAGCTCCAAAAATGGAGTGTTCTTATCTATCAGCTGGTCTATTCGTTCTCGCGCAAGCAACTTGTGACGTTTCTTATGCTTCTCAATGGCGACAGCACCACCACCATGCATACTTCTAGCCATGCCCTCACGATAACGCGACATCAAATCCATATAGGCTTTCTTGTTTTCTTGAAACTCCTTGCTGTTAGGACTTATCTGTGACTTTAGTGTTTGCAAAATATTACATTTTATTGTTTCTGCAAATATAAGAAAAAACTAAATTTGAGTAATCTGTTGTTTAATCATAAATTTATTATCTTTGCTCGTCTTAAATAATACGTTATGAAAAAGTTTATCCACAGAATCGTGTTTCTTTTAATGTCTATTGCTTTATCATGTCCAGAAACAAAAGCTCAATATGACATTCATTTTGACAATCAACAATTAAGAATCGACTATTATATATTTGGCAATGCCGATACTTGTTATTATGCTCTCGACAAATATATCATGGAACCTGTTTGGGGTGGAACAAGAAACAACCTAATAGATAGTCTTGATTATGGAGATTATTATTTTGAGGTATTGTTACACGATTCAGATATTGTTCTTTATTCGAGAGGTTATTGCAATCTTTTTGGAGAATGGCAGTCGACACCAGAGGCCGAAGTTGTTAGCAGAGGTTTCAATGAATCAGTGATAATGCCTTATCCGAAAGAGACTGTTGATGTTGTGTTCTACATGAGAGATTATGACGGAAATTTTGTCGAGAAGATGAAACTTGTTGTTGATCCTGACGACTATTTCATACAAGATTCTCCCAAACACCACATCTCTGTTCTTAATGTTCACGGCGACTTTGCTCCAGAGAAAGCTGTCGACATAGTGATTTTGCCTGACGGATACACAGAAGAAGAGATGGGAAAGTTCGTAATGGATTGTAACTTCTTCAAAGAGTGTCTCTTCTCTTACGAGCCTTACGTATCTTACCAAGACAGATTCAATATCAGAGCGGTGATGGCTCCTTCTAAAGACTCGGGCATCACCATACCGGCAGAAGACATCTGGAAAAACACTGCGCTGAACTGCGCGTTCTATACCTTCGACTCGGAACGTTACTGCATGTCGTACGACAACCAGTCGATACGGAACCTCGCTGGTACAGTGCCTTACGATCAGATTTACATCTTAGCCAACACATCGAAATATGGAGGCGGCGGTATCTATAACTTCTACTGCGTCAGCTCTACCGACGACAACTTCTCTTCCGATGTCATCATACACGAATTCGGTCATGGATTCGCAGGATTAGGTGATGAATATTACGACGACTCAGGTTCTTACGAGGAGTTCTATAATCTCAACATAGAGCCTTGGGAACCTAATATCACCACATTGGTAGACTTCGACAGCAAATGGAAAGACATGCTGAAAAAGAAAACTCCAGTCCCAACACCCGACACTGAGAAATACGATAAAGAAGTGGGCGTTTTTGAAGGTGGAGGCTACGAACCTAAAGGTGTCTACCGCCCAAAAAGAGACTGCCTCATGAAGACTTTCAACGGAGATAAATTCTGCGAAGTCTGTCACAAGGCAATCGAGAAGATGATTCTATACTATACAGAATAATTATAAGGCTTTTTTGAAGGCATCTACCATGTTATAAGCACCTGCGTAGATGTCTTTTAATGTTGCTTCTAACATAAAACATGGGGTCGTAAAAATCTTGTTATTCAAGTCGCTCGCGATCTCACCGTTTTTTGTAGGAATATGAGTAGCGCCCATCACAACAACGTCTTTGGCCGGGCCACAATTCTCATCACCTAAAGTCACGGCAACATCTTTTAAAACATTGGCAACCAATACAGGAGCTATACACATAGCAGCAATAGGTTTATTCTGCTGATGAATCTTCACGATAGCATCTCTCACCTCAGGAAGCACACTCATCTGCATGCCATCAGTAAAATATGTGAATAAATTATTTGCTATGCCAGCGCCGCCAGGAATAGCAAGTCCATCGTAATTGTCGGCATTAAACTCTGAGAGAGGAGAAATAGCACCACGAACAATACGAGCTGCTTCAACCATCATATTGCGTTCTTCTGCAACAACTTCACCTGTAACATGATTAATAACCTGATACTGATTGCTGTCGGGAGCAAAACATTCGTACTTTATTCCATGTTGATCCAAAGCAAGCAATAATGTAACGGTTTCATTTATCTCAGAACCATCTCTAGTTCCGCATCCTCCTAAAATAACGGCTATCCTTTTCATATCTATTTCTATTTTGTTAAACTTGTTTCTATCACATCTTCAATAACATCCTTTCCCTTATTAAAACTTTTCTCCATAGAATCCTTCACCAAATCGTGATTCTTGTATAAGAAATTTGCAATTTCTTCGGTAAAAGTATAAAGCTTTGAATTCTTTCTTAGACTTTTATCTATCGCATCGGATACATTGAATACATTGAGCAACATAATCAGAATGCTTACCAATAGAGCTCCTTTCACAGCGCCAAACACGAATCCGCCGATTTTATCAATAAATCCTAGAAAGATAGCCTCTACCAGATTGCTTATCAATCTTCCCAGATAACGAATCAGCACCATAAAGAGTATGAAAGTGAGTATGAATGCTATCAGGCTGAGATACTCAGGAGCGACATCTATCAAGTCTGAGAGCCAATCCGACATGGCATCGGAGAAGAACATAGCTCCGTAAACTCCTATCACAAAGGAAGCCAAATAAAAAGCTTCAATAATGAGACCTTTTCTTAGTCCTGCAAAAGCAAAAAGCAGCAAAACGATTCCAATTACAATATCCAATACGTTCATAATAAATTTTTTTAATTATTAAATTGATTTAATTCTTTTTGTCAATTCAGTAGAGAACAAGAAAGCATCCAGTTCTTTGTTATCCGATTTGAGTACCGATTTACTATCGCCGCTCCACCATAACTTTCCTTTATATATAAAATTTATTGTCTCACCAATCTTAAGCACAGAGTTGATGTCGTGAGTGTTGATTATAGTTGTCATATTGAACTCATGAGTTATCTCACTAATCAAATCGTCGATAAGTTCAGATGTCAGTGGGTCGAGTCCCGAGTTAGGCTCATCGCAGAACAGATATTTTGGGCTGTTGGAGATGGCGCGTGCAATGGCTACGCGTTTCATCATGCCGCCACTCAGTTCTGAAGTCCTGAGATTATTTATTCCGCTGAGGTTTACTCTGTCAAGACAGAAATTCACTCTGTCGAGTTTCTCTTCGTAAGACATATCTGTGAACATATCGAGAGGGAACATTACGTTCTGCTCAACGCTCATCGAGTCGAAGAGAGCTCCGCCCTGGAAAAGTACGCCCATCTCTTTACGAACATCTATCTTATTCTTTTCCTTAGTGTTAGAAAACGGGCGCTCGTCGAAAGCAACGATGCCATTATCTGGCTCATATAAGCCAGTACATATCTTCATCAGCACCGTCTTTCCCGAACCGCTCTGACCGATAATGAGATTGGTCTTTCCTCTCTCGAAAGTAGCTGAAACATTGTCTAAGACAAGATGTTCGCCAAATTGCTTCGATATATTTTCTACCTTTATCATGTCAAGAGCATTTGTGTTAATATCAAATCGGAAACTATTATTGCGATGCTGCTCGTCACTACAGACTGAGTGCTTGCCTTGCCTACTTCCACAGAACCGCCTTCTACATTATAGCCTATAAAGCTTGATATTGAAGTTATTAAGAACGAGAAGACGACAGTCTTCATCATCGCGAATGCTATGGTGTAAGGCTCAAACCAAGCTCTGAGGCCTACCACATAATTGGAAGGAGTGATGACATCCGTCATGACGCATGCCAGCCATCCGCCAAAGATTCCTATCACGATGCTGAAGATTATCAGTATAGGAATAAACAAAAGACATGAAAATATTTTTGGGAAGATAAGATAGTTGGCAGGGTTGACGCCCATCACCTTAAGCGCGTCAATCTGTTGGGTGACGCGCATCGTTCCCAACTCAGAGGCTATCTGAGAGCCGAGCTTTCCTGCAAGTATGAGGCTTATCATAGTAGGCGAGAATTCCAAAATAATCATCTGACGAGCCGAGAACCCGACGAGTTTCTCTGGCAACAATGGGTTGTCGGTATTGTAGGCAACCAAAATTGTGGCTACAGCACCAACAAAAACAGAAAGTATAGCCACAATACCGATAGACGTATATCCCAGATTATAAAACTCATGGAGTAGACGTTTCCTGAAAATGAGAGCATTGTCAGGCTTGCGAAAAACCTGAGTCATCAATAACACATAATCGCCTATTTTCTTCAACATAAAAATCATCTTTAGGAAGTGTAAAATTACATTTTTTTTCAATAATAAACATAATAAAATAAAACTTTTACGTTTTGAATTTTCAAAAAATAATTATCATATCTTTGCAAAGAAATAATATAAGATGTATTCCGACAACAACTCAACAAAAAGAAGATTCGCAGGTTCATACCTTGTCTCGCTGATGAGCATTATGTTAGTGCTTTTCATTTTGGGAATGTATGCTTTCGTTGTCGTTTATACTGACCATCTCCTCAACTACGTGAAAGAAAACATAGGTTTTGAAGTGGTGATGAGGAGCAACGCCAAAGAGTCGGCCATCAAGAGTCTTCAAGAAGAGTTAAGCATGAAGGAATATGTTAAATCTGCCGTATATATCAGCAAGGAAGAAGCCACCAACAGGATGAAAGAGGAACTAGGCGAAGACTTCCTTCAATGGCTCGGCGATGTCGAGAACCCGCTCCTACCTTCCATTGATGTGAGATTTGTCGCCGACTATGCTAACAGCGACAGCATGGCTATGGTGGAGAAATGGATTGGGAAGAAAACCATAGTGAAAGAAATCATCTACCAAAAATCATTGACAAATACCATCAACAGTAATATCGGCAAGATAAAAGTCGCCATGTTCGCAGTGAGCCTCGTTCTGTTGCTCATCGCGATAACGTTGATAAGCCACACCATAAGGCTGTCGGTTTATTCAAAACGCTTCACAGTAAGAACGATGCAACTTGTTGGCGCAACAGAAGCTTTTGTTATGAAACCTTTCCTAAAGACCTTTATGATTCAAGGACTTATTGCCGCCGTAGCAGCGCTGGCTCTACTGACAGCTGTCTTATACGGAATTCAAGATTATCTGCCTGAGATGGACATCTCGCAGTCAAGCAATTATATCTCGACAATTTATATCTCGATAGTGGCATTGAGCCTTTTGTTGACAATGGTATCAACCATAGTGTCAATGAAAAGATACTTAAATGCCGACATCGACAAATTCTATATGTAGTAAAAACTTAAGGATATGAGTAACTTAAAAGAAAAGAATACTGAGGTTAAGAACGAAGAAAAGACAACGATGCCTTTTGGCCGCGACAATTATTTATGGGTTATTATCGGACTAGCATTTCTCCTCGTGGGATTTATCTTGATGATTGGCGGCGGCTCCGACAACCCTGACGTCTTCAACGAAGCTATCTTCAGCTTCCGCCGTATAACATTAGCTCCAATTTTAGTGTTGATTGGCTTCGGCATACAGATTTATGCTATCATGAAAAAAAGTAAAAACGATTAACACAAAGAGATATGAATTGGTTAGAAGCTTTACTGTTAGGTATCCTTCAAGGATTGACGGAATTTTTACCCGTTAGCAGCAGTGGTCACTTGACCATAGGACAAGAGTTGTTAAATCTCAACACTTCAGCAGCAGACAATTTATTATTCACCGTGACGGTACACGCCGCTACAGTGTTAAGCACCATCGTCATTCTTTGGAAAGAGGTAGAGAAGCTGTTCAAAGGCACTTTCCTCACAACAAAATGGAACGACGAGAAGACATACGTCGCGAAGATATTACTCTCATGCATCCCTGTGATGATAGTCGGACTTTTCTTTAAGGAATATATAGAAGCCATCTTCGGCAGCGGATTATTAGTCGTCGGATGCTGTCTCTTACTCACTGCAACATTATTAACCTTTGCATATTACGCCAAGCCTCGTAAAAAAGAAAACATCTCATATCGTGATGCTTTCATCATCGGTCTGAGTCAAGCCATAGCAGTGTTACCAGGTCTATCACGCTCTGGAACTACCATCGCCACAGGTCTCATCCTCGGCAACAAAAAAGAAAAAATAGCTCACTTCTCATTCCTCATGGTGCTGATACCAATCCTCGGGGAGACATTCTTAAACATCATCGACATGATTGAAGACCCCGCACTTTTGAGCGGCATAGGCGCGATGCCTCTTATCGTAGGTTTCCTCGGTGCTTTCTTATCGGGATGCTTCGCTTGTAAATTCATGATTAACTTAGTCAACAAAGGCAAGCTCATTTATTTCGCAATTTATTGTGCCTTAGCAGGTGTTGTAACTATAATCTTCTCGATATAATATGTTCCACTTTGAAGAAGGAGAAGTATTTCTCATCGATAAGCCATTAGACTGGACATCATTCGACGCGGTAAATCTGATACGCGCCGTGATAAAACGTTATCATGGAATCAGGAAACTGAAAGTCGGTCATGCCGGAACTTTAGACCCTCTGGCAACAGGGCTGCTCATCATCTGCACAGGAAGGATGACAAAGCAGATCGACAATTTCCAAGCTCAGGAAAAAGTCTACACCGGAACCATGCTGTTGGGACAGACAACGCCAAGTTACGATTTAGAAAGCGAACCCGATGCTTTCTTCCCTACCGATGATATCACAGAAGAGATGATGGAAGAGGCTCGTCGATCGTTCATCGGCGACATCTTGCAGCGTCCTCCTAAATTTTCCGCCATTAAGATTCAAGGTAAGAGAGCTTTTGAATATGCTCGTTCCGACAAGGAAATCGCTCTCAAAGAAAGGCTCATACATATCGAAGACTTCAAGATTGACACCACTAACTTCCCAGAGGTTATGTTCGAGGTAAAATGTAGCAAAGGAACTTATATCAGGTCGTTAGTTCATGACTTCGGTAAGGCTCTCAACAGCGGAGCTTGCATGACATCTCTCAGAAGAACCAAAATAGGCGACTTCTCCGTAGAAAACGCTCGCGACCTTATGGAACTCAAAAAAGAAATAATCGAGACGGGAATCTTGGAGACTCAGTGACTTTATTTTCTATAGATAACATTCAAAACCACATCGCCGACCATACCCAAGGTTTTAGGGTCGATCTGTTCAATATTGTCTTTCAACGTATGCCAATAAGGATAGAAAGAGCTTTCTTCGCTGTTTTCTAAATGAATGATATCAATCATTGGGATATTGGCGTTGACATTTACATAAATATGATCATCGTTGATCGGATGACCTATCTCATTGCTGAAATAGTCGGAGTATCCGAGTTCGCGCGCCATTCTCCAGACGTCGTTGCTGAGCGAAGGAGCAAATTGCTGTGAATAATATTCTTTCGGGAACTTAGGGTTAGGAGCACCCACCATATCGAGCAATATACCGAAGTAGGCACGATAATTAAATACATGAGGATTTTTAGACCAATATTGTGAGCCAAGAGCCCAGTCGTCATTTGTCATAAGATTCAGATACTGAGGAGCGCCATAGTCTTCCAAGTCGAAGAGGATGATGTCGACGCCAGTGTTCATAGGATTTTCTTTCAGCACACGAGCCACTTCCATCAGTACGCCTACGCCGCTAGCTCCGTCGTTAGCTCCGTCGATAGGAGTATTCCAATTTTTCTCGTCAGGGTCGTGGTCGGCAAAAGGACGCGAATCCCAGTGTGCGCCGAGAAGTATCCTTTTTTTTGCCTGAGGGTTGAACGAGGCGATGATATTCTTTCCATCGATGCCTTTGCCGTTATATAGTCGAGTCCTGAAATCCTGCACATAAACAGTGTCAGCCTTGTCGTTGAAAAAGTTGACAAACCATTCGGCACATTGGGCGTGAGCCTCGCTTCCTGGAACGCGAGGACCGAAGTCCAACTGCTTTTTCACATAATTATAAGCAGAATCGGCATTGAACGAAGGAACCACGATTTCCTGTTTCTGAATATTCGGCTTAGCGATAGGTTTGGAAGACTTCTTATCTTGACATGAAACAAAAGATAAGAGTAATATCATTGAAACAAAAACGACTTTTTTCATCATAATTAGAATGTTTTATATAAAATGAATTACTTCATTTAATTAACAAATGCAAATATACAAAGTTTTACTTTCGGAGAGACTATGGTTAATTGCGTCTCTACCAATAAACTTAAAACTTATCAACTCTAGACTATTAACATCACATTCCTGCGGCTGGATTCTGCATCTCACCGCCTCCTGTCTGTGCTTTTCTCTCTAACTCCATCTTACCGAAGCGGAAGACGAGACCTGCACTGATAGAACGGCTGTTATATTTGAATGAGCTATATGAGACATAGTATGGATTAGTGGTGTTGTTATCCCATTTGTTCCAGTTGAAGATGTCGTTCACGTTGATATGCACCGACATTTTTCTGTCGAAGAAGTCGGCACGCAAACCGCAGTTGACAGAATAGTTGGCATGACGTTCTGCGAAGAGCGACTGCTGTGGTGAACGGTAATTACCTGAAGCATGAATCTCTAACTTGTTCCACAATTTGGTCCAAAGGTTCAGACGTGCGCTATAAACTATTGAGTTGTCGCTGATAATCTCGCCAGTCTTGTTGAATACTGTCTCGAAATAATAGTCATAGACATTAGCATAGAGTCGCATATTGAACATCGCTGTCGGGCGATATGTGACGTTGGCTTCCAAACCTTTTCTCGACGACTTTCCGACGTTGACAGGATAAGAATATTGGACATATCTTCCGAAGAAATCGTCATACACCACGTCGCTGATATTATCTACAGTGTTTCTTGAATCTCTGTAATATGCTGTCAATCCGACGGAACCAAATTTATTCCAGTATTTTGTCCAACCACCTTCAACGGAATTTGTATAAGTTGGGACCAATTCCAAGTTACCTGTCGAAAATGATTCTGTTGAATAGAATTTATAATCGGTGAGTTCTCTTGCACTTGGAGGAGCGATGCGGCGTGAATAACTCAAGTTGAAGTTATGCATCGATTTTGTTCTGTATGAAAGGTGTATCGAAGGACGCCAGTTGAGATAGTTTTTGGAATTAGCATTTTCTTCATAACCTAATATATTGTTCCATATATTCTCATATTCCATTCTGATGCCAGGCTTTACTACGAAGTTTCCGAATTTATGTTGAAGGGTAAGATAAACATCATATTCATGCGAACCGACTTCTCTGTTAAAGCTTCTCATAACATCTGTAACATATTCTCCATTGGCGAGAGTATCGTAGTCGATATAATAATTATCTGGGCTATATTCGTATGAGGCTCCCAATCCTATCTCGCCGTTTTCAGAATATGGAAGTGAGTAGTCGATATTTAGTCCATAGCCCAAGTCGTTATATTCAGTGAGTTCTCTATAATCAACGTTCATCCATGTATGCGTCTCGTAAGTTTGTTTGTCATACGAATTGCTGTAGCCATTCGACAGGTTGCCTGTCATTCTGAGGCTGATGTTATGGCCTTCGTTATTGAATTTATGCATGTATTGTAATCCGGCGTGATAGAACTGATTGAGACCTTTCGATGTTCCTTCTGTAGTATAATGATACATGCCAGCTTCTTGCATATATTCGTGACGGAATGTCTCGTTGAAGCTCTCGCTGTTGTTAGCATGAGGCCAGCCACCGATCCAGATGCCTATTGTATTCATGGTGTCGATGTTATAGTCGAAGTTGATGTTGAAGCCTCCGCCGAAGTTATTCGAGAACGACTCTCCTTCGTATGTCGTGTGATTGGTGGTATCCAGATTCATATCGAAGGAAGTGCTGTATCCATTTTGATAGTTCTTCCATTGGGAATAATTGCCGTTGAGGAAGAGGTTGAGAGAGATTTTCTCATTTGCCCAGACGTAAGAAACCCAAGGCGATGCGTTTGGCGATGACGATGCTCTTGCGCCGAAACTGATGAATTGGTTTTTCTTGATTTTGGAATTGGTAACGATATTGATGATGCCGCCATCGCTGTTTGAAGAATAACGCGCTGAAGGATTCGTTATCACCTCAATTTTCTCGAGCGCGTTAGCAGGCATCTGCTGTAAGTAAGTCTTCAGGTTCTCTGCGTTGAGGTTAGACGGTTGTCCGTTAATCCATATCTCCACCGACGACACGCCGCGCAAGGAGACATTACCTTCGACATCAACCTCCACGCCTGGTGCGTTCTGCAAAGCGTCTGACACCGTACCGGTCTGCACGCTCGGGTCCTCACTCACGTTATACAGAGTCTTCTCACCCTCGCTGCTGAACAAAGGTCGCTTCTCAACAATAACAATCTCGTCTAATGTGGTGCTGCCTGGCTTCATCTTGATAACTCCCAAGTCGAGATCTTCTGTGACATCCATAACACTTTTTATTGATTCATAACCTATTGATGAAACAAAGAAGATGTATTTGCCGTCAGGGACATGTTCCATCTTGAAAAATCCGGCGTCATTCGACGATGCCCCTGCGACGAAGACGGAGTCGACAGAACGCATCAAACCGACATTGACGAAAGGTATTTTCTCGTTGTTAAGGCTGTCAACCAAGACACCGCTGACATTGTTCTGAGAGAAGATATAAAATGACTGCAAAAACAATACTGAAAGTAATAATAATGCCCGTTTCATAATAGTATATTTTATTGAAATGAATGCTTTTTTTACGACCTCAAAAATAATCAATTATTATTCCAATTCAACAACTATTTCTTGATTTTTTAACTTTAAAAATACGAAACGACAAAATCATAAAATGAAGAAGAATTTTTTGATTTAAAGACAACTAACCCATCTACATTTTCTGTCCACGAATTGGCACTAATTCACACTAATGTTTTTCGTGTTCGATTCGTGTTGATTCGTGGTTGCTGATTAGAAACTGAATCCTATACCGATATTGATTGGCAAAACATATTCCAGACTACGTTTTTGGTTGAAGAGATATGTCAGGCCTGTTCTTCCGAAGATGACGAAATCTCTAAAACTCAATACTGCCAAGGCGTTAACACCAAATGGATTATATGCGAGTTTGTTGGAAACAAGATACTTATTGCCATCATATTCGATGAACGACTTCATTGCAAAACGCCATTCAAATTCAGGTCCGAACGAGAATGCCATTTTATTGTATCCAAGTCTCCATTGGAATTGAACGCTGATTGGCAAACGGAGACTCCAATAACGAAGGAAACTGTCTTCTAACTCTCCATTTAATATTGCCATTGTATGATTTTCTAAGCCTTCAGGCAAAGGCATATCGTATGTTATGATATGATAAAGATAGGTTAACTCCATAGCGCCGTTGGTAATTTCTCTTAACGTACCTAAGATACTATTGGTGAAATGATTGTATGTGTTTGATATACCTAAAGCTGTTGTCAAGCCAAAACTTTTTCTCTTGTTATGACAGATGTCGAATTGCACGATGTAGGATCCCCATTCAAATGAGTTCGCTTTCAGCGAAGGCACTCCCCAATTATTTTTGGTAATAGGGTGAGTCATAGCTGAATAAGCATAGTAGATATGAGGATAAATAGGATCAAAGCTATAGAACTTTATTTTTGTTCCTTTATCATCCGTAACATATTTGTTATCTTTGATAAATGTAGGTTTGATAGGAATGTTAATAGTAACGTTTTTCTTCTCTGTCACGCTGTTGACATCATTCTCATAACGACTTTCGTAATATGGGTTCCTCTCCACCTCGCCGTTTCCTGTTATAGAAAAAACGTTAATCTTCAGTCCGTTGGAGGAATCGACTATTTTCACCTTATTGTTGTTGATGAGAATCTCTACTTTATCGCCATTGACGACCATCACACTGTCGTTTTTTGTTTCCTGCGAAAAGGCGTTAACTACTAATGCCATGAATAATGTAAGGAATGCTAATTTTTTCATAATTGTATTTTTATTGGTTATTCAAAATCTATTTCAACATCTCCGTATGACGCATCAATCTTTATGTTATGCAGTTTGCCGCTGTCATTGATATTTCCTATTATAGTTTCTTCCGTATATTCTTTAATAAGTTTGTTCGCATTGTCTTTTAATACTTTAGAAGAAATACTCCCATAAGCTGCGCTTATGTCGTAACTGAAACAATGCTCGTTTGTAAGACTGATACTGACATCAGAATACATGGCATCGATATTTATCGAGGTGAAGTTTTTATTTACATTCTCTATTTCAATATCGGAATATTTCAAGCTGCATTCTATTTTGTTTATAAGATTCTCTATTTCGAGGTCGCCATACATATTGTCTATTCTTATATCTTCAACGGTTTTGAAATAAGTGTCGGTGTACATGACTTCCGCCTCTACTTTCTTCGCCATAGAACAGTCTATCTCAGAATATTTCACATCTGCATTGAAGTTATTGACCGTTCCAATCGTAATGTCGCCATATAAAATCTCTGCATCGATATTGTTGGCTTCACTTATATCCGAATCGCCGTAGAGAAGTTTCATCTTGACATTCTCTGCCGACTGAATATCGACATCGCCATAGATGTTATCGACATTTATATCCAAGCCCTTAGGAATCATAATGTAATAATCGATACTTATGCTGGCGTTATTCAGTTTTAGGTTATCAATCTTCGTCTTTGCTTCGACGATTTTTGTCTCCCTCGATTTCTTTATATCGCTGAAATGCACGTCGATAGAACTAAGAATGTTGTCTAAAGCACTTTCTTTATTCGACTTCGCAATTATCTCGACATGGAAACTAACCCTGTCTTCATCCCAGTTGACGATATTATAATCGCTGTATTTTCCTATCAGCTTGACAGTGTAGTCTTTGCCAGCATCATAGTTGGCATCGATGGTTCTTTTCTTGGAATACTTATACGACTGATTCATATTAATCTCGTATTCGTCTCCATCTGCGAATGCTAATGTCGAGAACAGACACAGCACTAATGTCAATAGTTTGTTTTTCATGATTATTGTTCTCCTTTACTGATTTTTCTATAAATGATTTGCAATGTCTCGAGCTGATTGTCATACATCTGAGATGTTATCGCAAGTTGTTTTTCTTCCGGAAGTGGTGCTATCTCAGCGAAGACTTCAGCTGTCGAAGTTAGATTTTCTATTACCTTATTTATTTCGTTTCTTGTAGAGTCGTCAACATTTTTCATCACGCCTTCCAACATTATAACAGCTTCGTCAAGTTGTTGTTCGTAAGCCCTACGTATCTCAACCACCTTACTGTTTTCTTCATAAACCACTGGCGTTAACATATTTGTGTTGTCTAATATCACAAAGAGCAACATGATTGCAGCTGCCGAAGCGAAAGCATAATAAAGTCGTCTCACCTTATTCTTTCTGTCACTTCTTTTCTGCACTTTCATAGCGAAACGCTCACGATTGCCAGCTGGCAATTCTGCCATGAACTTATCTCTATTATCTTTTATTAAGTTTTCCATATATTTGATTTTTAATTATTTTCCAACAATTTCTTAAGTCTTTCCTTCGCTCTCACGAATTGTGAGCGTACCGTCGAGGTCTTGATGTTCATAGTTTCCGCAATCTCGGAGAAATCGAGTTCGTCGATGAGATGAAGTTTCAGAACCATCTTATAACCTATTGGCAGAAGTTCTATCTTCTCCATTATCTGTTCTAAAGAATATTCCGTCTCATCCTCACTCTCGCCGACAGACGACTGACGATCGCTGAATATCACATCATCTATATCATCAAAAAAAGGTTCCTTGTTATGCTTGCGGAACCAGTCGATGCTTTTATTCACAGCGATACATCTCACGAAAGCGACGAAGTCTCTCTGTGTACCCTGAAATTTATCGATATTGTCGAAGGCTTTTAAGATAGAATCCTGCATTATCTCTTCCGCGTCGAACTGACTCGACACTATGTGCAGGCTCGCGTTGAAGACAGGCAGCGCACAGATGTCGTATAACTCCATCATCGCTTGACTGTTATGTCGCTTACATCCTTTTAGCAAATCTTCAAATTTCGACATATTCTTTTGATTTCTCAATTAACAAACGAAGACTTTACGATTTCGCTGCATGAGATTTCAAAAATAATTAATTTGTTTGTGCTGTACAATTTTTTTGATGTAAAAGAAATATACTATTTTTTTTTAAATTTGCGATCTATTTTAAAATATTAATCTAAAAATAATGATCATGAAACAGATTTATTTAATGATGACATTGGTCTGTGTGATGATGGTGTCATGTACACGTGATGTTGTAGTTACAACAGAAGAACCTGAACAAATTACTTCAAATTCCGCTGTATTAAAAGGTAGTGCTACAGGTGATAATATAAAAGACAAAGGTATTTTATATTGTCAGTGCGAGACTCCTGAAATAAATCAAGTTGGTCCTGATTGGCCTGGATGGCAACTTAAGATTAGTGATGGACCAGGTTCTGGTAACTTTAGTTTTGATGTTGATTTGTTTGAATCTAACACAAAATATTATGTTCGTGCCTATGCTGTAACTGACGAAGATGTATTTTATGGAGAAATATTTAGTTTTGTTACGAACCCGACTGAGGTCGGATATATAAATGGTTACTAATATGTGGTGACTTGTCATGAAATAACTTTACTTTTTACGTAAACTTATTTCATGACAAGTCATAAATTTTCAAGTTTTCAGATTTTCAGTTTCTCAATTTCTCAGACTTTCATTTTTCTCTAACAAAAAGCGCTGCTTTATTCAAAAGGTGGTTGAATTCCATAGAAGTCTTGAATTCTTCCAAAGCCCATTCTATCAGATGATTGTCGTAGAGCATTCCTTCTGGAAGTGGCTGTATCAGGTTATATTGTTTCAATCGGAGGAGATGGTCGTATGGAGTCTGTTTTGGAAAATCTTTAGGATTTTTGCTCAGACTGCACGAAGTATCTAAAGTAAAGTTTTTGGCTTTTGCTATCGCGTTTTCGAAGGTAGCGCCGTCGTAGCAGATATCTTCTCTTATGCATTTCAGCGTTTCTTTGTCGGGATTATACATTCCCGTGTAAAGACCGTTGAGCCCGAGATATTCGGAACCTTCTGCT
This sequence comes from Bacteroidales bacterium, assembly GCA_045592965.1. Classification (GTDB taxonomy): domain Bacteria; phylum Bacteroidota; class Bacteroidia; order Bacteroidales; family F082; genus Limimorpha. The sequence goes on from JAZNVS010000044.1 coordinate 63,248, forward strand.
TCAAAATGAAGGTAATAACCAGCGAGTCCCGATTTTTTTCCTTGAGGACAGACATAAATTCCCATGTGGGTTTTGTAAGGACGTTTGTCTAATGAGAAGCGAATGTCGCGGTATATTCTGTAGGTGCAGTCGTTGACGGTGAGGTTCTTTATCGACGAATCAAATTTAGAGATTCCTGAGATAAGTTCCTCAGTCATCTTATAAAGGTGAGCCTGAGCCTTAAGGTATAAGTCTTTATGTTCCTGAAACCAAGGTCGATTATTGTTAACCAAAATCGCATTGAGAAAAGTCATTATATCTTCCATAAAAAACATTTTTTGCAAAGTTAAAGAAAAATGAAGAATCTCAAAACCTCAAAATTGGAAATTGAGTTTGTCTCCAAACATATGGCATCGTGGATGAATTCTGTTGACTGTAGTCCGTTGTCTGTCGACCATAAATAACAAAAAAAACTCGAAGTCGAATTAAATCAACTTCGAGTTCAAAAAAAGTTCCTACTATTATGTTATTTAGAATTCATGAATTTTCACTTCTGTCTGTGGAATGAAATCGAATGGTTCATATTTAAGAAGTTGCAATGCAGCAAATTTCTTGTCTTTTGAATGAAGCACATAAAGCTGAACATTACCTTCGTCAACTCTTTTAAATTTCTCTATCGATTTGAAGTCGCTGTTCTCAACTGCAGACTTAAGATTGTATAAATCTGACGTGTCGTAATAAAGCTGACGTGTGATGATTGGTGAGTTTGTTTTTGAATATACCGTGCTGTTAAGTCTTGCTATAATAAGGAAAAGAGCGATGCCGATGAGAACTACGCCGACGAAAATCATCAATGATGAAAGCATATTGCCGTCGATGCTTCTTGAATAGATGAAAGCGAAGACTCCCAATCCGATGAAAACGATACCTAATAATAATGATGCTATATTAAATTTCTTTTCTATTAATTCTATTTCTGTGTTTTTAATGTTGTTTGTCATGATTTTTTAATTTAATTGTTGATAATATAAGTCACCAAAGTAGAGACGTATCAATTACACAAATGAAATAAACATCTGTAATTGCCGCGTCACAACAAATCACCTAGAATTCCTGAACTTCAGAAATCCCAGATTTTCAATTTTCAAGTTCCAACTTTCAATTAAATGATAAGGTGTCTTACTATTACAATTAAATTTTCCTTTGACGACAAAGGAGATGAGAATTTGTTGTTGTAATTTTTGGTTGGCATAACTTCTGAAGAGAAGCGTTTCAGGAGTATGTTGTTTAAAAGGTTTTGTTGTGTCTTTTTTTGTGATGTCAGCAATCTGAACGAAGGTGATGGCAAGCTGTTCAACAATTCAGGCAAGGTGATTTTGTTGGCATTAGCAGCTTTGAAACACGACTCGATATCTTTTTGCTGGCTATCGATGATGAAAGACGATTCATCTGCTAAATCAGATGGTTCAGAATATGAAGAGACAGCCGACTCTGCCGTGAAGACAAAGCCTAACATGATAAGAGATAATAAAATCATCAAATGTCTTTTCATAATCTTAATCCAGGTTGCAAATATAAGGATTTTTCAATTTGTTTTTAAACAGAATTTTAATGTATTTTTATAAATTTGCAAATAAATAACAAATATGAAAACGCCATTGTTTTTATCGCCAGGTTCAAAGATTGCGTTGGTGGCTCCTGCTAGGAAAGTCACTCTCGACGATATTGCTATTGCCATTGAATATATAAAGAATAAAGGCCTCGTTCCTGTCTATGACGAGCGTCTCTTTCTCTCCAACAATCAGTTTGCTGGCAATGACGAGGGACGCGCTGCCGTCTTACAATCTTACCTCGACAATTCTGACATCGATGCGATTATGTGTGTGAGAGGCGGTTACGGCACGATACGTATCATCGATAAATTATGTTTCGACAGATTCATACAGAAACCAAAATGGATTATCGGCTACAGCGATGTCACTGTACTGCACGCCAAGCTTCAAAGCATAGGCGTTGAGAGTCTGCACGCTACTATGCCAATAAACTTCTCCGACAACAGCTCTCAGTCTTTAGATTCTCTCTTCGACACTTTATGCGGAAAATCGCTGAGTTATAAAGTCGCTGCTGACAAAAACAATATCTGCGGCAAAGCAGAAGGCGAACTCATCGGCGGAAACATCTCAGTGCTTTACAGTATGCTCGGTTCCAACATATTCCCTGACTCAAAAGACAAGATTTTGTTTTTAGAAGACCTTGACGAATATCTCTATCATATCGACAGAATGATGATGGCTCTTGAACGCGCCGGAGTTTTCGACAACATACGCGGACTCATCGTCGGAGGGCTCACCAAGATGCACGACAACGCAATACCTTTCGGCATGACTGCAGAAGAGATAATTCTTGAGAGAGTCCGCAATAGGAATATTCCTGTTTGTTTCAATTTCCCGGCAGGTCACATCGACGACAACAGAGCGCTTATCTTCGGAAGGAAAGCAAAACTATGTTGCGACACTACTTCAGCAAGTCTCGATTTCCTGGCAGTGCAGCGATGAGTTTCTTGGTATAATCGTTTTGCGGATTATTGAAGAGTTCGTCTGCTTCGTTGAGTTCCTGTATCTTTCCGTTATACATCACCACTACCCTATCCGACATGAAACGCACCACGCCGAGGTCGTGGGAGATAAATATATATGTGAAATGGAACTCTTTCTTCAGTCGGTTGAGAAGATTCAACACCTGTGCCTGCACCGACACGTCCAATGCCGACACCGACTCGTCGCATATTATCAATTTAGGATTTAGAGCTAGCGCACGAGCGATACATATTCTCTGTCGCTGACCACCAGAGAACTCATGAGGATAACGACGATAATAATCAGCTTCGAGACCAACTTCTTCCAAAAGCGAACACACCTTGTCTCTTCTTTTATTAGCGTCTTTCTCTATGCCGTGAACCATCATCGGCTCCGCTATCGCCTCGCCTATAGAGATGCGAGGATTCAAGGAAGAATACGGGTCTTGGAATATTATCTGCGTGGATTTTCTGTATTCGCGGAGTTCCGCAGCGTTCATCTTAGCGACATCTTTCCCCTCGAAGAAAACGCTGCCTGAAGTAGGCTCCACCAATCTTAAAATGCTGCGTCCCAATGTTGTCTTGCCACATCCCGACTCACCGACGAGACCGAGCGTCTCTCCAGGGAAGACATCAAAACTCACGTCATCGACAGATTTTATATAGTCGTAAGTCTTACCGAAGACACCTTTACGAAGCGGATACCAAGTCATCAGACGCTCTATTCTTAGTATCGGTTCTTTGGAATATAATTCCTTGTGATATTTGTTTCTTTCCTCATCCGTAACAAGCAACTCATTCATTATCTGATGCTCATCTTTCCACACTCCGTCTAGAAATTCTTTCACTACTGGAAGACGTTCCAGACGATATGTCAGCGGCGGGCGACAGGCGATGAGACCTTTTGTATATGGATGCTGAGGATTATTAAGTATTTCAGATGTCGTTCCTCTCTCCACTATGACGCCTTTATTCATCACGATAACATCATCGGCTATCTCCGAGACTACACTGAGGTCGTGAGTGATGAATATCATTCCCATTCCGTTCTCACGCTGAAAGTCTTTAAGAAGTTTCAGTATCTCTTTCTGCACAGTGACATCCAATGCGGTTGTAGGTTCATCAGCAATAAGCACTTTAGGATTGGAGACCAAAGCCATAGCAATCATCACTCTCTGTTTCTGACCGCCAGAAAGTTCATGCGGATATTTCTCAAAGACAATCTCCGGATTAGGCAGCTTAACCTTATTGAAGAGCTCAAAGACCATCTCCCTAGCCTCTCTTATTTCGTCCTTCTTATTTCGACTTTTGACTTTCGACTTTTGACACAAAACCGCCTCCATCACCTGGAATCCGCATTTATATACAGGGTTCAGCGATGTCATCGGTTCTTGAAATACCATCGCTATCTTCTTGCCGCGGATGTCAGTCATCTCATCGTCGGTAAAACGAGAGATGTCGTTACCTTCTAAGATAATAGAATCCGACTCAATGCGCGACTTGCGTCTATCGAGAAGCTGCATCACTGCTAAGTTACTCACCGATTTTCCCGAACCCGACTCGCCGACAACGCCGAGAGTCTTTCCTTCAAAGACTTCAAAATCGACACCACAAACGGCCTCATTCCATTCCGAATCACGGCAAAACGATATACACAGATTATTGACTTTCAGCAGTGTTTTCATCTTTTGTGAGAGTGTAGAGTTGAGTGTGTATGGTGTAGAGTAGTTTACAGATGCTAGTTGATAGTTATTAGTTTATTATTATCTTGTAACTATTATTATCGACAATCATGAAATAAGTCCCACTATGAATATCTGAAATATCCACCTCATTATCGTCCATTGATAAGGTTTTCTTCAATATTATTTTTCCCGTAAGGTCATATATTGTTGCGTCTGTTTTTCTAACGAGACCATTAACTTTTATATAGTCATATGCGGGATTGGGATATACCACTATTATATTATCTGTCACTTCTTCCAAGTCATCGTGATATTCAAAATGAGCGACGAGTTCTACTGGCTCAGTCACTTCAAAGACATATTGAGAATTAGACGAGACAATCGCTCCGTCTTTTGTCCAGTTTTTAAATATATAATTTGCATTTGGGATAGCTATTGCGTAAGCTGTAGCACCATGACTAAATGTTCCGCCGCCTGAAAGAGTTCCGCCTTCTTCTGGGTTAGCCAACAGAGTGACGGTATATTCGTTAAGAACGAAGTCGGCAGAGAAATGTCTGTCTGATTCTACGACGAAACTATATGTGTTTTCTTCGGAAACCACCTCATCGTTTTCTTTAAGAGCGACAAAAGTATAACCCTCGTTTGCTGTCATTTCCAAGGTACAAGTCTCTCCTTCTTGATAAGCGCCGAGTCCTGAGATAGAACCTGCCACACTTGGATTTATCTCGGCCGAAACTTGATAATAATTAATCTGTATCAGAAACTCTGCCCTGAAATGTCTGTCGGAGTTTACATCAAAAGCAAAGCTATTATCTGTTGTCACAAGTTCGTCATTCTCATAAAGCCCCACATAGTCATAACCAGAATTAGGTGTTATCTGCAAGGTACAAGTCTCTCCTTCTAGATATTCTCCCAAGCCAGATATAGTTCCGGCAGCAGTTGGCGTTATTTCAGCAGTAACATGATAATATATAGGCATTTCTGAAAGATTAGCCACAAAATTTCTATCAGACATCACTATGAAGCTATAAGTGGGTTGTTTTGTCAGAGTATCTCCGTTTTCTGTTAGAGCATCAAATTGAAAACCTTGATTTGGAGTAATTTCAATGTAACAAGTATCGTATTGATTATACTCTCCGCCGCCAACCACAGTCGCTGTAGCTTCAGGTGAGAGTTCTATGCTGATATTATGTTTATATGATTGAAATGAGAACACAAATGGTTCTATCACACCACCAACCATGGCGTTTGCCTGAAATAAGAGATGTGATTCAGAAATCATCTCCAACTCCATATTGCGATTATGATCATAACAACGGAATGTTATGCTATCATTATGTTCTCCATATATCATGAGATAGAAAAAACAACGGTCAAACATTTCTTCATATTGAGCCATCACACTGCCACGACATTCATCGCCACAGAACGCTCCAATCTCCAACATATCAGAGTTCTGCTCAACTCCATTAAAAGACAGAACACCTATAACTGTCATATTATTCTGATACTGATACGGATTAGGGGTCCAATAATTTGCCTTTGCAGCGAGTGTCGCAAATAACAATAACAAAAAGAATAATTTCTTCATAAACTTCGTGATGTAAATTGTTAATAACAGACAACAAAGATACATAATTCTTGATTTAATAACAACACTTCTTGTCAATATTTCTTTATGCAGAAGTGCATGCTGCTGTGGCCACACTAATCTTAATATCTTCGATTATCGACAACGTCATGCCAGCGGCCATAATCGTCGAGCCTGTTGTCAGCACATCATCGACGATCAAAAGATGTTTTCCTTTAAGCCGTTCCGCGTCAACGATTTCAAAAATATCTTTCACGTTTTCCCATCTCTCCTCGCGACTTTTCTTCGTCTGTGTCGAGGTGAAGGTCTTTCTTCTGAGAGCGTCTTTCATGACAGGAATATTCGTCTTGTCTTCAATTCCCTGCGCTATCACATAACTCTGGTTGTAGCCTCGCATAAATTCCTTCTTCGGATGCAAAGGAATCGGCACAATAAAATCTATTCTTTGGAACAGTTCAGCACTTCTGATGCTTTCTCCTATCTGCTGTCCGAGAAAAAAGCCAGCGTCTTTATTGCCTTCATATTTCAGCTGATGCAGAAGATGCTGCACTTTTCCAGTCTTGCTGAAGAAGAACTCCGCCGTCACTGCATGAAAATCCACTTGTCCCCAAAACATCTGCGCCAAAGGATTCTCGGCATTATTTTCATAATGAGTCTTTGGCAGAAGATAACGACAGGAAAGACAAACCGTTTCCTCGCCTTTCATTAAAAGATTACCGCAGGCAGGACACACCTGAGGATAAAAAAGATTGATAAGATGGTTCAATATCTTCATTTTGGTTTCACTTTTTTATTTTGGTCAACGAACAATTTAATGTTTAGAGTTCAGAGTGTAGAGTGTAGAGTAGTTTATAGTTTATAGTTCATAGTTTATAGTTTATAGTAGTTGTAAAGTTAATAGTTAGAAGTTAAGGGGTATTTTTTACAAAGATACAAATAACAATCTTAATTTATTAGGAATTAACAATTTTTAACATTTCAGAAAATCACGCTTTCAAGATACCTCTTGTCGAATTGGACATATTGACCGTCAATGTAGTTTATAATCTTTCCTTCGTTATCACAGAATATCATTATCGGCATATAGTTTACGTCATCGTAATTTTGGAAGACTTTCTTTAAAATCCTATTAGCCGTAACCTTGTCAACTATTCCACCAACCGAAGGAAAAATCACCGGAGAATATCTCATTATGTTCTCGTTATTCTTGACTTTATTCCCTGAATCGAAGAATATTGTGATACATCCGAGTTTGTCATAATTGGCATCGATAATAGGCGCCATTTTATTTTCGAAGACTCTAGAACAAGGTCCGCACCAATGTGCTCCAACATAGATGACTGTATAATCATTAGACTCGATCGTCTTTCTCATGGTCTCGACCAATTTAGCATTTTTCACAGAATCGTCGCCTCCACATGAAGTAAACAACAGTAACATAACAGACCTTAAAAATAACGTCCTTATATCGATTTACCAACTCTGCGAACTCCTTCTTATGATTCATCTCAAGTTTTTTCTAATTAGTCGCAAGATAGCGAAAAAAATTACAAGGAGAAGAAAAAAAGTTTATAGTTCATAGTTAATAGTCAATGTAACAATTTTCAACACACTTCTCAGATTCTCAATTCCTCAGGTTAAAAAAATATTATCTTTGCCTAAAATAAATTTTATCATGGAAAAATTCATAGAGTTATTAAAACATAGACGCAGCTGTCGTCATTTCACCGACGAAACTATTGATAAAGAATCTATCGACTATATCTTAAAAGCCGCTTTGATGTCGCCATCGGGACATCGTCTCACTCCATGGGAGTTTGTCGTTGTTGAAGACAAGGAAACTCTCAAGGCATTGTCGGTGAGCAAGGCTGCCGGTGCTGCACTTGTTGAGAAAGCCGCTGCTGCTATAGTTGTCATCGCTGACACCACAAAGTCGGACGTATGGGTCGAAGACTGCTCCATCGCAAGCGTCAATATGCAACTCGCAGCGGAGGATTTAGGTCTTGGCAGCTGCTGGGTACAGATTCGTCTCCGCAAAGACAACGAGGGTAATGATGCCAACGACAACGTAAAATCATTGCTCGGTATCCCAGAACAATATTCGGTGCTTTCGATGGTCGCTTTAGGTCATAAGGAACGTGAGTCAAAGCCTTTCGACGAAAGCAAATTGCAACTGGATAAGATTCACAGAGAAAGATTTTAGAGATGGAATTTTAGAATTTAGAAATAAAAAAAGAGACGCCACATTGTGACGTCTCTACTTTTGAGGTACCAGACGGAGTCGAACCGCCGTACAAGGTTTTGCAGACCTCTGCCTAGCCACTCGGCCATGATACCGTTTACGAGTGCAAAGATACAACATTTTTTCAAACCACAAACATTATTACAAAAAATTTAACAAAATAATTTTGAGGTGGTTTTAGTTCACTAATCTACGCGAATGTTTTTACATTAAATTATACAATTCATAGCCGTTAGCTTCAGTCTCCATCTTTGGATTTTCATCTTTAGACTTTAGACTTTTTTCTTTTGCCTCAATTATTCATCGTCAACTCCAAACAGACGAAATTCATCTTTCCGCCGATAGGAGGATTCATTTTTCTAATTTTCAATACCGCGTCTTTAACGTCAGGAAATTGTTCTTTCACAGCATCCAAAATACGACGTCCGACGTGCTCGAGAAGTTTCGATGGTATCATCATCTGCTCTTTAACAACGCGGTAAACAGCCGAATAATCTACCGTGTCTTCCAATTCGTCAGAACGTTCAGCCTTACTTGTGTCAACATCCATCATCAAGTCGAGACTAAACCAAGTGCCTATCTTCTGCTCTTCTTCGAAGTGACCATGATAGGCGTAAAACTCCATGTTTTCTATTGTGATTTTTGACATACTTATAAAAGACTAAAGGCTAATGTCTAAAGTCTAAAGAATTTTGATATTAACCTTGTTTATTGTTTAAAAATTCAATTAGTTTGTATAACTGAGACGATATATAAACAGTCTGCGATTTTAATGAATCGAATTGTTCTTCTGTACAAAACTTCCTATCTAAGCAAACATATAACATCGACCTCACTTCAGAACAACTTCCCTTTGCAATATTCAAGAAGTTCATATATTTAGCATCGGAACCAGATTCAAAACCCTCTGCAATATTATTCATTATACTAACAGACGCTCTTTGAATCTGATCCCGAAAACCATAATTCTTATTCTCATCCATCAAGTCATAAATAGAATTGACTAAATTCCTCGCATTCTGCCACACCCTTAAATCCTCAAAAGTACCTCTTCCCATAATATCCTTCCACTCTTATAAATCTTCAACACCCTTTAATCTTTCGTCTTTTGACATTTGACTTTCGTTCGTCTTTCGTCTTTAGACTTTAGTCTTTAAGCAAGCACCTCAAGTCCTTTATCGATTCTCTTCAGTGCTTCTTCTTTGCCGAGAAGTTCTAAGATTTCGTGGATATGTGGTCCTTTGCCGGCGCCGACGAGCATCAGACGTAAGCCGTTCATGACAGGTCCCATGCCGAGTTCATTGGATGTAATCCATTCGTTGAGGACTTTTTCTATGTTTTCTGCCGAGAAGTCATCGATGCCGTTGATGAGTTCTTTTGCCATTCTCATCAACTCTGGTGAGTTTTCTTTCCAGCGTTTCTTGACAGTGACTTCATCGTATGTCGTTGGTGCTTCGAAGAAGAAGAAACTCTGATCCCATAATTCTTTCACGAAGTTGACGCGGTCTTTAACCAAACCTGCCACTTTCACAACATAATCTCTGTCAGCTTTGATGCCTTTTTCTGTCTCAAGCCATTGGAGATATTCCTCGCCTACTTCCTCACTCGATTTCTTCAAGAGATATTCGTGGTTAAACCATTTTGTCTTATCCACATTGAAACGAGCACCTGATTTGTTGCAGTGTTCAAATGAGAAAGCTTCGATAAGTTCTTCCATAGAGAATATTTCCTGTTCTGTTCCAGGGTTCCAGCCGAGGAGTGCCAACATATTGATGAAAGCTTCTGAATAATATCCTGATTCTCTATAACCTGAAGACACTTCGCCGCTCTTAGGATCGACCCAACGAAGTGGAAATACCGGGAATCCGAGACGATCGCCGTCGCGCTTGCTGAGCTTGCCGTTGCCATCTGGTTTCAACAATAATGGAAGATGAGCGAACTCTGGTGCTTCCCAACCAAAAGCCTGATATAAAAGAACGTGCAATGGCATCGATGGCAACCATTCTTCACCTCTGATGACATGCGAAATCTTCATCAAATGGTCATCGACGATATTTGCCAAGTGATATGTAGGCATCCCGTCTGACTTAAACAGAACTTTATCGTCTAAGGTGTTTGTATTCACTTTGATGTCACCACGGATGATGTCGTGCATTCTTACTTCAAAGTTCTCTGGCATTTTGAAACGCACTGTATAAGGCACGCCGTCAGCAATCATCTTCTCTACTTCTTCAGCAGCGATTGTCAGTGAGTTACGTAAGGTCTTACGGCTTTCGGCATTGTATATAAAGGTTTTCTTTTGGCTTTCTGCTTCAGCACGATATTTGTCGAGTTCTTCTGCTGTATCGAAGGCGTAATAAGCGAAACCATTAGCTATGAGTTGGTCGCTGTATTGTTTGTACAAAGGTTTGCGGTCACTTTGTCTGTATGGACCATATTCACCGCCGACGATGTCGCTCTCGTCGAATTTGATGCCGCACCAATCGAGAGATTTCACGATATATTCTTCTGCACCAGGCACGAAACGTGTCTGGTCGGTGTCTTCGATACGGAGAATCATCTTACCGCCGTTTTTCTTAGCGAAGAGATAGTTATATAAAGCAGTCCTGACGCCGCCTATATGAAGCGGTCCTGTCGGACTTGGAGCAAAACGTACGCGTACTTCTTTCATATAAATTTATTTTTTGCAAAAATAATATTTTTTCACTTATCAGTTTTTAAAAAAACAGGTGTTCTATCAGTATTTTAACGCCTAACAATATAAGGATTACGCCGCCTGTTATCTCGGCAGCTTTGCTATATCTCGAACCGAAGATATTACCAATCTTGACTCCGGCAAAAGAGAACAAGAATGTGACGACTCCTATCATAAAGACAGACTTCCAGATATTTACCTGTAAGAAAGCGAACGACACTCCTACTGCCAAGGCGTCGATGCTTGTTGCTATCGCCAAAAGAAGCATCGTTTTATATCCGGTACAGCCGCACGAATCATTGCATTCGTTGTCATCTTCGGAGAAAGCCTCACGTATCATATTTCCGCCAATTATCGATAACAAGGCGAATGATAACCAATGGTCGATATGAGTGATAAAATGTTCAAATTGACTTCCGAGGAAATAACCTATCAGAGGCATCAAGGCTTGGAATGATCCGAACCATAGTCCGCAGAGCAATGCCGTTTTGAGAGAGAATTTTTTTGTTGCAAGGCCTTTGCAGATGGAAGCAGAAAAAGCGTCCATGGAAAGGGCGATGCTGATACCGAGCAGTGTTATAAAATCCATATAAAATATATGTTAATGTTTTTCACATTAAAAAGTCTACGAGAAAAGACTCATAGACTTCTGCATTACCATAAAAAACTACTACTTGTCGGGATGACAAGATTCGAACTTGCGGCCTCTTCGTCCCGAACGAAGCGCGCTACCGGACTGCGCTACATCCCGATTTTAATGGTGTGCAAAGATACACCTTTTTTTTAGAATTTAAAAAATTTAAAAATTGAGAATCTGAGAAATTTTCAGATTCTCAGACTCTCAGATTTTCAGTTTTTATTTAGAGCTTGTCGTTAGAACCAAGAACATTGACAATCTTATGCATATAAAGTTCTTTCATGCTTGCACGTGCTGGTCCTAAATATTTACGAGGGTCGAATTCTCCTGGTTTTTCTGCCAAAGTCTTACGAACTGCAGCAGTCATTGCGAGACGGCTGTCGGAGTCGATATTGATTTTACAAACAGCTGATTTAGAAGCTTTACGAAGTTGCTCTTCTGGAATACCGACAGCAGCTACCAATTTACCGCCATATTTATTGATTGTATCGACATCATCTTGAGGCACTGATGAAGAACCGTGAAGAACGATTGGGAAGCCTGGGAGTTCTTTCTCTATAGCTTCCAACACGTCGAAAGCCAATGGAGGAGGAAGCAGCCTGCCTGTTTCAGGATCTACTGTACATTGTTCTGGTGTGAATTTATAAGCGCCATGTGATGTTCCGATAGAGATTGCCAATGAGTCGCAGCCTGTCTTGGTGACGAAATCGACGACTTCTTCTGGTTTCGTATAATGGCTTTCTGCTGCGCTTACTTCGTCTTCTACGCCAGCCAAAACGCCGAGTTCACCTTCTACTGTAACATCGAATTGATGAGCATATTCAACGACTTTCTTTGTCAAAGCGACGTTTTCGTCGTAAGGCAAATGAGAGCCGTCAATCATCACTGAAGAGAATCCCATATCGATGCATGATTTGCAAGTTTCGAAACTGTCACCATGATCTAAGTGAAGCACTATCTCAGGTTTTTCGCAGCCTAATTCTTTAGCGTATTCCACTGCACCTTCAGCCATGTAACGAAGCAATGTCTGGTTAGCATAGTCACGAGCACCTTTCGACACTTGCAATATAACAGGTGATTTTGTTTCCACAGCTGCCATTACGATAGCCTGAAGTTGTTCCATATTGTTGAAGTTAAATGCCGGTATAGCATAACCGCCTTTAACAGCCTTGGCGAACATCTCACGGGTGTTCACGAGTCCTAAAGATTTGTAGTTTATCATTAGAATTATTTTTTTAAAGTTAACGTTTCTATTTTTTATGATTATTAATTATTCTTACTTCTGATTTTAGAGATTCTATCCAATACTGAGAATGTTTGTTTCGATTCAACGGTTTCATCGTTTCTGGCTGAGATAAGCAACAACTTATCACCTTTTTTCAGAAATAGCTTTCCATTTGGAACGATATATTTCTGGTTTCGTTCAACGATCATCACCAAAGTTCCTTCCGGCAACGGATAATCTCTAAGATAAGCTTCATTTTTAACGACTTGCTGTTGTAATATTGTATTCAGTTCATCAGGAATATCAACGCCGAAATTCTCAGGACCGTCGTCTTTAACAACACTCAATCTAAGCCAATCGGCGACTTTAGTAATTGTGGTTCCTTGAATTATGAGCGAAGTCAATGTGATGAAGAATACCATATTAAATATGAACGAAGCTCCAGGAACACCTTCTACCATTGGATATGTAGCGAAAATGATGGGTGCTGCGCCTCTAAGTCCGACCCACGAGACAAAAACCTTCGACTTCTTCCCTATTCCCTTGAACGGGAGAAGACAGAGAAATACTGACAAAGGACGTCCTATCAAGATGACGAATACGCCAACTATAAGTGCTGGCAATGCGATTTTGAACATTTCCGTTGGGTTGACGAGCAGTCCTAACACAAGGAACATGACAATCTGTACCATCCAGGTGACACCATCCAAGAAAGAGGTGATACTTTTATTTTCAGTCAATTTGGAATTTCCAATCACTATACCTGCGACATAGACAGCGAGATAGCCGTTGCCATTGAACAAGTTTGTGAATGAGAATATAAAGAAAATGAAGGCGAGCATCATTATGGGATATAATGACTTATTCTGAAGATTGATTATATTTATAACCCATACGCAGGCTCTTCCTAACAAATAACCGAAGATAAGACCAAATCCGAATTGTACGACAAAGTTTAACAATATTCTCCAGACCTCCAAATCAGCGTTTGTTCCACCTTGTATCACCTGAATCATAACAATGGTAAGCATATAAGCCATAGGGTCGTTACTTCCACTTTCAAATTCGAGGAGCGGCTGAAGCTTATTACGCAATCCCATTTTCTGAGACCTTAAAATATTAAACACCGTGGCTGAGTCTGTTGACGACATTGTTGCTGCGAGAAGCAAAGCCATAGTAAGCGGTATTTGAATTGTGTGCGGAAAAAGATGTGAAATCCCGTAAAGGAACAAACCTGTGAACAAAGTAGTCAGCAGAACACCCAAAGTTGATAGCACGACTCCTGCTCCAAGAATAGGTTTTATGTCAGAAAATTTCGTATCCATTCCGCCAGTAAAAAGGATGATAGTCAACGCCACCATACCTATTATCTGCGCATGTTTATAATTGTCGAATTTAATCCCCAAACCGTCTGTACCGAGGAGCATACCAATGAGAAGGAAAACAAGCAAGACCGGAACCCCAAACCTATACCCTGTTTTGCTTAAAAGGATGCTGACAAACCATATTACTGCACCTACTAAAAGTATATTCTCTGCGGTAAAAATCATAAATATTGGGATATATGAAATTAACAACTTTTATCAAATGATGTTTGCAAAGATAGTGATTTAATTTTAATTTTCATAGTTAAAAATAACAGTTTATATAATCATTTTTAACTTTTAAATGTAAAACCTATTTGATTAAACAATCGCCTGCAATCCATCTCTTGTCAAGACATAAAAACAAAAAAGCAAGGCAGCCGTAAGACCACCCTGCTTATTGTTATGTGTAAGCGACGGAGTTTGTTCCGTTCTAAAATCCGTCATTATCTAATGACTGTGATGCGTTTTGTTGCAACGCCGTTCTCTGTTGAGATGCGTACCATGTAAACGCCAGCTTCAAATCGAGTCATATCAACAACTTCATTGTTTGAACTGACTGTTCTGTCGTAAACCACTTGTCCTATAGAATTTGTTATAGTGATACGTTGAATACCATCGACAGTGATGTTTAATTTGTCGCATACAGGATTAGGATAGATCTCCGCTTTGTCGCTCATGTTTTCTTCAACAGAAACAGGATACGACATGCACGACATTGAGTAATATGTGACGTTTGGCAAACCACCGTGAACCACTCTTATTGAATATTGAGCACCGTCAGAAATATTGTCGGTGAATGTTGTTGCCTCAATAGGTTCTGCTGTGATGAGTTCGCCGTCGCGGTAAATCATGGTTCCGATGATGTCTTTTTCCATGCCTGGATATTCACCCTCATAATTGACGTAAGCGCGGATGTTCCATGTGTAGTCATAGCCTGTGTCCAAGTACATATCGTACCATTCCACGCCGTTAGAAGAGATCCAGCGTCCGTTAGGATTGCCGGTGTTAGCACCTGCCGGAGCCACATATTGTCCGTTATAGTTGTAGAAAGTGATCCAGATGTTTTCATTACCTATTGCTACTGCATCGGTCAAATCGAAGTCGATATATTGTTTTGAACCGGCGCAATAATATTGTTGTGAGTGAACTAATGTCAAAGGAGCGGTGCTGCCGCCGATATAGATGCGTATTTCACCATCGTGCGCTGCATAGTCGTAAGTTGACACTTTCAAGATTTTCTGTCCTACGTAAGGAGCCAAGTCGTCGGCAGTGAACATGATTCCCCAATAGAACGGGCCAGCTTCGAACTTACCTACGCCGTCAACATTGATTCCGTCGTCGTAGAATAGATTATCGCCGTCTGATTCGTGTTCGTTTTCAACATCTGGCATTGTCCACGACAAGACACTGTTGCCGTCAACATTATTGACTTCAAAATCTGTTACGCCTTCAAAGTTATCGCATTCTGAGAAAGTCCATGTGTATTTTACCGCCGCACTCGAACCTGAAGAATAATTGGCGATGACGGTGGTAGTATAGTTCTCACCTTCTTCAAAAGCATATCCGTCAATATCATGTTGATAATATGGTGTTGTTACTTCAGCTTCAAAGATTCCGTTCAATTTGATGTCGTATGAAGTCAATTCTTTAGAGTTGTTGTCGTCCCACATCACCCAGCCTGTAGGAGAGACGTATAGATTTTGAACTGGCGACAAGAGTTCTGTAAGAACACATTCTATTTCTGTTGGTTCCCAGATATCTTGGATGACGCCATCATAGTTTGATTCAAAACCGTCTTTTGAGATGGTTATTTCGTATGTTCCTTTACGGAAGTCTTCCCATGTATGAGTGCCGCTTTCGTCTAAAGTCACGTTGTAATAGTAACTTCCTTCTCCCATATTAGAAAGACGCACTGTAGTTCCCGTTGCAGGATCGCCGCTGTTTGTCTCTGCCGTAACTGTCAAAGTCGTACTCATTCCCTGGTCAATTTTGTTAGACCATACTATCTCAGATTCTGTCGAATTGTCAATAATCAGGATGTTGTCGACACCGACACAATAACTGTAATGGTTTTCATTCACAAAAGCCAAATACGTTTCTTTATTTGTGTAATCTGAAAGATCTATCGAAACTTCTGTCCATGACGATACATCTACTGGATTTGACGACCATAATTCCGTCCATGGTCCGTCAGGACTTGTTCCAACTTTGATATGCAATATGCTATGATTGTTTCCCCACTCCGGTGTGATGTAATGGAATTTTAAGGAAGGATCTTTGCACAAT
Source organism: Bacteroidales bacterium (assembly GCA_045592965.1). Classification (GTDB taxonomy): domain Bacteria; phylum Bacteroidota; class Bacteroidia; order Bacteroidales; family F082; genus Limimorpha. The sequence continues at coordinate 79,530 of JAZNVS010000044.1, forward strand.
GAAAGGTCGATGGCATGTGTTACCATATAATATAACGACGTTGAAGGAGAACCTTGGCTATAAGCTGCGTAATTACCTTCGAATGGAAGATAGTTATAAGAATTGTCTTTAACAGCCCAGTCCGTTATATAATAATCTGATTCCGGTTCTTCGAAAGTAGTCCAATTTTGAGGCATGACACCTTTTTCGAAATCTTCGTCAAGTATGACTTTTTCAATTCTATTGCCTTCATAAACCGCTGCGACTCCCCATTGGTAAGCGCCATTTCCCAAATTTCCCCATTGGTTGTCAGTATATGAATTAGATGTGAGGTTTTCAGCGATTAATTGAGGATCATCGAGATGGAAATTTCTTCTATATACATTGTAGCTTTCCAACGATCTGTCCATGCTCCACTCTACATTCACCGATGTTTCGTTTGTTAATGTAGCTACCACTTCGGTTACAGGATAATATGTCTCATACAGAATAAAATCCAATGCGTTAGTTTGTCCATGAACCACATCTATCTGTGATGATGCATTCTGATAACCATTTGAAGAAGCTTTCGCTGTATATGTTCCAACATAGACATCTCCTGAATAAGAACCGTTGTTATTTACATTGATTGTACATGATTGTAACGATCCAAATTCGTCAGTTCCTACGAAATCAATCTGACCTCCGGATATTGGAGTGAATCCGTCAATCTCAAATAATTTACCTGAAACATTAGCTTTACCTGAGACATAAACTATTTCTGGAATACTATGACCTGATTCCACATCGCCATAAACAGCTGTAGCAGTAATGCTGTAGCCGTTCATGTTGTATGTAAGTCCGCTGAGTGAATATGTAGTTCCGGTGATGAGACTATTATTTACTTTAGTTCCGTTGCAATAGATGTTATATCCGTCGCATGAAGATCCTACGGAGTACCAACGTAAGTTTGCGTTGTCGCCTTCATAAATTTTGTCGCTATCAGCCAAGAAACCTGTAGGAGCCTTGTATGTTGTTGAGAATGACCATACGTCGCCGTTTGTTGTGCCGCTCGAGTTACGAGCGTTAACTCGCCAATAATATGTTGTGCTTTCCGACAACTCACCAGGATTGAAACTTGACTGAAGATTGCTTGTCCATGCTACAGCGACATCTTGAGGAGGATTTTGTGTGTCGAAAAGAAGTTGGTACTCTACGGTATTATCACCGAAGTTCCATGATAATTCTGGGTTGTTCATGTCTGTCGCTCCATTGGCAGGTGAAGGGTTATAAGCCTTGCCTGGTGCCGGTACGCCATCCCCATCGATAAACACCATAAGTGATGATGACGACTGGGCAGCAGATGCCACGAGGTAATAAGTACCGGCAGGAACAAACATATCAGTGATTACTGCAGATGTTTGGAGTGGATAATAGTTGTCTACATCAGGACCGCCTTTGCCGTTGAAGTCTTCAGGATAAAGAACCACTTTTGCATTATTGCCTGTAGCTGTTGCGGTAATAGTCATGTCGCTTGTGATGTTTAATTTATATACAGCGTCAGGACCTTCTTCACCGCCGAAAGGCAAGGTGTAGTTGTTACGTAATGTTGAGAATGTAGGCATGCCGAGATGCGGATATGCTGTTACAGTTTCTGCCAATTCCCATACGTCGGGTGCAGTCGGATTATATGTAGTGGCTGATAATTCAACAACTTCTGTCTCATTTGAATTGTAAGTGATAGTGAGCTGACCGTTTTGAGAACCGCTGCCGTTACCGTGCGATACACCGATAGTCATTGGATTGCCGTAGGTTATCTCAGTTGGAGTTTCGACATCGTGTAGAGTAAAGAAAGGATTTGACGATTGGATGGAATTGATATTCACGGAAGCCACATTAGAAGATATTTCAAGTTCGGCAGGACGCATCCAAGCACCTACAGGACGTTCTCCGAGATTGATGAAAGCGGGAGAGACGGCAATAGGATTATTGTCTACGCCTTCAATGACAATATTGAACATCACCTGATTGTTGTAATATGGATTCGTTCCTTGATAATTTCCATAAACATCTCCCATATCGGTTACGTCGTAGGTATATTGTAAAGAAGCCTTGTTAAGAGATCTTGGTGTAGATCCTGTGGAATAGGTATAGAATCTTGCGTCGTCACCATAATCAACAAAGGTTCCAGTCATGTCATATACGCAGAGAAGTATATTTCCTCCAGTATATTCGAATGGTGTTTGAAGATTGATGATGAGCCACTCGCCTTCGGCACCAGGATATGAAACCGAGCCGTTGAAGACCATATCGTCTTGCGACAGATTGACCCAATCCATTGTGTGAGTGAATGATTCTTTTTCGGTGTTAATCATGTAGATTCTGAAATTACGATTGACGAGTGAGTTGTTCGCCATTTTAAAAGCGACGGTGACAATCGTTCCAGAAGTGGCGTTCATTTCCTCTGCGGTATAAATCTGCTGGGAAATACTGAACTTAAAATTTTCTTCGACTGGTAGGACTGTACAATCAGTGTCGCCCGAACCAATCGATACAGGCACTTGTGCATTTAAGGAATTTAAGAATCCCAAAAAGCAAAACATTAGAAAGAAACTAAGTCTTTTCATCTTTTTGAATTTAGATTAAAAAATTAATGAATAATAAAATAAAACTGCTAATAAATCTACTCTTTTCACATTTTTTTAAAATGGTGCAAAATTATATATTTTTTTGATAGAAAAGAACAATCTAATCTAAAAAACACCCATGTCCCATCAAAACACAAAGAATCCCAATAATCAAAAAAAGAGGGCTACCATTTCTGGCAGCCCTCTCGAGTTTTTAAAATCCTAGGATTCTAAATTTATTTGACAACTGTCACGCGTTCTGTTGCAACACCGTTTTCTGTAACGATGCGTACCATGTAAACGCCGCCTTCGTATTCTGACATGTTGATGACCTTGTTGTCTGTGTCGACTGACTGGTCATACATGACTT
>JAZNVS010000045.1:0-4757 GCA_045592965.1 Bacteroidales bacterium
TCCTTCGTCCCCAATGACCGACAACACGCCTCTCTTCTCATTGATAAGAAGTTCGAGACACTCTTCCTTAGAAAGCCGCTGCTTCTCTCTTGTTAATTTTCTGAACATAATTTTTAATTATTTAACATACAACCGTCAAAAACTAAAGACCCAACTTTCAATTTTCAATTTTCAGTTCTCAATTTTCAATTTTCAGTTTGATTTGGGCGTTCCGGCAAGCCGTCGGGCTTTCCGCTATATCTTTTTCCGCTGACGCTCCAAAAGTATGCCGCTTCAATCCCTAACGCTTTGGCGGCTGCTAAACTCAATTGTTAATTGTTAATTGTCAATTGATTTTCACTTTCTTCAGATTAAGCATATTCGTCGGATTGCTTCCTAAGCCTTCTACATTCTTATTGACAAATCTCAAGACTTCATCATAAAACAAAATCACGACGGGAGCTTCTGTCAACATCAGACTGTCCATCGCATGATATATTCTCGCTCTTTCTTCAATATCGTTACAAGTCAGCGACTTCTGATAAAGCTCATCGAATTTAGCATTGGAATAATGTGTGTAGTTAGGACCTTGCGGAGTGAAGTTATTAGTCGTAAAAAGTGAGAGATAATTTTCCGCATCGGGATAATCTGCCACCCACGAAGAACGGAAGAACGGCAGGTTACCATTAGCTCTCTTCTCACGCAAAGCCGCCGGCATCATCTCCTCCACCTTACAGTTCAAACCGACCTCCGTCAGCGCCGACTGCACAAACTTCGCTATGTCGATATAATCCTGCGTGGTATAAAGCTTCAACTCATAACCAAGCAAGTCGTTGTCTTTCAGAAGCTGCTCCGCCTTTTTAGGATTATAAGGATAACCTATTTTATGGTCGCAGAGTCGCAGAGTCGCAGAGTCGTGATGTCTTTGAGACTTTGAGACTTTGAGACTTTGAGACTTTGAGACATCAAACCCTGGCAATCCCACCGGAATGATTCCGTAATTTCCAGGCGTACCGATTCCGTTACGTAAATATCGCAGCATCTTCTCTCTGTCGATGGAATAGCTGACTGCTTGTCGCAAGGCGAGGCTTCTTTCCTCACCCAAAGTGTCGTTCTCACCAAGGAAGAAAGCGAGATATTCGGTATTGAGATAAGGCTCTCTTATAAGGTAAATGTCGTCTTGATATTCCTGACGAAGCTGTCCGTCACGCGTCAATAATTCATCCTTATATCGAGCGTCGATTCCCGACATAAAATCAAACTTACCTTTCACGAACTCCATGAACGCAACCTGCTTGTCGATGATGAAACTTATTGAGACCGCATCTAAGTATGGAAGTCGCTCCTCTCCTATCTTCTCAAAATAATTAGGATTCTTTCTAAAAACCAACTTCACGCCTTCTTTCCAATATTGATATTTGAAAGGTCCGGTGCCTACAGGATGTCGCCCAAACTCAGTTCCGTAGAAATCGACGGCTTCATGAGGAACGACAGAAGCATAGGTCATCGACAATATTCCGAGAAAAGCGGGAAAAGGCTGTGTAAGTTCTATCTTTAGTATTGTATCGTTAATTGCTTCAAATGAGTACACGTTAGAAAAAATCCAGCTGCCAGACGAGTTGAGTTTCCTATCCAAAACACGATTGAAAGAATATACGAAATCCTCAGCCACGACTTTACGAGTGGACGCATTCAATGCGTCCCTACAGTCCATATTCCCAATGTCTGTTGACTGTTGACTGTTGACTGTTGTCTTTCTAAAGCAGGCATCTTCATGAAAATAAACATCGTCTCTTAATATAAAGGTGTATGTCATTCCGTCGTCACTGATATTCCACGACTTAGCTATTGCAGGCACTACATTCATCTCGTCATCGAAAGCGACAAGTCCGTTGAAAATCTGATTACACGCCCAGATATGAGGAAGGTCTTTGGCATAGATCGGGTCTAACGTCAATATTCCCGCCGACTCGTTATACTTAAAAATTTTTAAGTCTTCATCATGAGAATTATCTCTTCCGCAAGAGAAGAAAAGAAGAATTAACAATGTACAATGTAAAATTAACAATTGAAAATTGAAAATTGAAAATTGATAACTGAAGACTGAAAACTGATAACTGATAACAAAAAGAGAGATGAAAAAGAAAGGTTTGATTATTACGGCAGTCATTGTGGCTGTGCTTGTTATTTGGTCGGTTTCGCTCTACAATGGTCTGGTGACTAAGGAGGAGGGCGTGGCCGCAAAGTGGAGCCAGGTGGAGAACCAGTACCAGCGTCGCTACGACCTGATACCCCAGCTGGTTAATACCGTTAAGGGTTATGCTGCACACGAGCAGGAGACCCTCAATGCAGTTATTGCAGCACGTGCAAATGCGGCTATCAAGCTCGATGCGGAGAACCTCACCGCCGAGCAGCTCGCCGAGTTCGAGAAGGCGCAGAATGAGCTCAAGGCGGCGACCACCTCTGTGTTTGCACTCGCCGAGGCCTACCCCGACCTGAAGGCCAACACCAACTTCCTCGACCTGCAGGCGCAGTTGGAGGGCACCGAGAACCGTATCGCTGTGGCACGCAAGGACTTCAACGAGGCGGTCAAGGAGTATAACCTGAAGATTAAACGCTTCCCCTCGAACATCTTTGCCGGCCTTTTCGGCTTCGATAAGAAGGCATATTTCGAGATTCAGCAGGGCGTAGAGGCTGTTCCCACTGTGGAGTTCTAAACGACCAAAAGAGCTAAAAATAGGGCTGACCACTTGGTCAGCCCTATTTTTTGTGGCTATTAGCTGTTAGCTGTTAGCCATTAGCTGATAATAAACGTGCGATTTGAAACTATTTCCACATCGCAAGGCTCGCTCCTGCACCAAGGAGTGGCGACAAGTCGCCACGACAAATCCCCCTTTGTCGACGAACAGAAGATAAATCGAGGACTAAATCAATAAAATACACTATAAATCGCAATAATTTGCCTGTATAAAGCTTATTATTACGACTTTTTTGTAAATTTGCAGTTAGTTAGGGGTGACTCTATCCAAGACATAATAGAAAAAGAAGAAGCGTTATGCTTATCTTGTACTTGAAAACGTAGGAAATTTTCAATTAGATGCAAGGATAGCATAGTGGTTCTCACGCATTAGCGTGGGCTGCTATTGTTACATCTGCATCTATGGTTTCCTACGACCTTCAAGTAAGAGTGTGGCATTGTGGTTCGCGCTTTTTTGTAGGTTGGACTAACACGTCTATTAAATATAATACAACAAATTATGAAGAAGCTAATTGTATCATTCGCATTTGTTTTAATTGCTTTGACTTCGTATGCTCAAGGTGGTTCTGAACATCTTACTTTTAAGGGGATTCCCATCGAGGGAAGTATGACTGAATTTTGCCAAAAATTAAAGGCTAAAGGATTTACCTCTATTGGTAGTGAAAACAATCTTACATTGTTTATGGGAGACTTTACAGGTCGTAATGCAACTATAGGTGTTACAGCTACAGATGATGGAAAAAGTGTATTTGCGGTAGCAGTATTATTTGACTCAAGCGGTGAATGGAATACGCTTGTTAATACTTATAGCTACTATAAAGATTTATATACCCGAAAATATGGCAAACCAACAATTTCAAAAGAAAAGAATCCTGCTCTTTCAGATTCCAATACTGCTTTAATGACAGAAGTCCATCAAGGAACAGTTGTATGGGGTAGTGCATGGAAGGTAACAGGTGGAGATATCGAATTATCAATAGAAAAGACTTCAGGAGTTTATGAAGGTTTGGTCGTTATTCGTTATCGTGATTCTCAAAATGTAGAAACCAAAATTCAAAAAGATTTGGAGGATATTTAGTATCCAATGTATGCGATTTATTCAAAATGTGTCTGGTACAATTATGACTAAGAAATACAATCCGTTAATTGTCAAATAATAACACAACAGATAATGAAAAAGCTTTTCGTATTATTCGCCGTGATTATGACCTCTTGCACACTCTCTAATGAGGAAAAAGCAGAGAGACTTGTTAAAGAGACGCTCAAAGATTATCTCTATCATCCAGATTCCTATGAGCCACTATCAACAAGAGTTGATAGTATGTTCATAGATGTAACTACTATAGAACCGATTATGGAAACTAGCGATGAAATCAAAGATTTGATTTCTAAAATAAATAGATGTGAAAGAGAAATAGAATCCGCAGAATCTTCCATGGATATTTGGGCGCCTGATGGTTATTCATCTCAATACTCTCGTGGTGAATATGCACGAGCAAAAAAAGAAAAGGAAAAAGCCAAATCAGATTTGGATAAGTACACCAAGAAACTTTCAGGGCAATTTGTATCATTAAAAGAAAATGTCGCAAAATACCACAAAGGAGAATTTACAGGTTGGGCAATTAGCCATAGATTTAGAAGCCTAAATGGCGCAGGCTCAATGACAATTCCTGGAGAAATGATTTTCTTTTGCGATAAAGAGTTTACAACTTGTAGTGGTTATGAAGCCAATAAGTTTGAGGACTTTGTAAATGTTTTAAAAGCTGTCGATGAAGCAGTTTCTGATGAAGATATTTTGGATTATTTCAAGGAAAATTGTTTCCTGCTATAATTACGATTTTTAATAAATTAGAAAGTTAGTGTACCTTTGTGGTACGCTAACTTTTTATGTAAATAAAAGCATTTATCAACGCTAAATCTTTTTCCGATATGCAGCCATTGTTTATTTTGGTAATTTGTATAATTGCTATTTCAGTAGGTATAATAGCGATGGTACGAACACGCCTAAAAAGCAAATCCA
>JAZNVS010000046.1:0-25763 GCA_045592965.1 Bacteroidales bacterium
TATAAAATCTGAGAATCTGAGAAACTGAAAACCTGAGAAGGGCTTTGAACTTCGAGCTGTGAGCTTTGAGCTTTGCGGAATCTCTGCTCATGGCTCATTGCTCGTTGCTCACTGCCTTTCCCAGATTCTGAGGTTTTCAGATTTTCAGATTCAAAAAAAGGAGTCTGTTGACAGCCGAAGGCTACGAGCAATATGTAAAGCAGAAGCATTCTCATTATAGAACTCCCCTTTGTTTATTGATGTCGTCATTCAACGATAGTTAACGGCATCAAAGCTTGAACGCCTTCTAATTTGCTGATTGTTTCTATCGCTTCAAGATATTGATAAGTCTCACCTAAGTTTTTCTTCATAAGTGTTTTTGCATAATATTCTTGTGTCTTTGTCTTGAACAGACTTTCAAAAATATCTTCCTGTTTAGGATATTCTTTTATTGAATATGATTCGAGGTTTGCTTTGTCGGCGGCGTATGCTATAGCTTTTTCTATTCCGCCAAATTCGTCTATCAAACCAATATTTATTGCATCGACACCACTCCAGACACGTCCCTGAGCTATACTATCGACGAAAGTTTTTCTAAGATTTCTTTCTGTCGACACTAATGTAAGGAAGTCATCGTAAGTATCGGTAACGTGTTTCTGCATCATTTTCAACTGATAAGGTGTCATAGGTTTCACCATGCTTCCGAAGTCTGAGTTTTCATTCGTCTTAACGACATCGAACGATAAGCCGATTTTGTCTGTCATCAAACCTTCGAGATTAGGCACGGTTCCAAACACTCCGATAGAACCTGTCAATGTTGTCGGATCGGCGAAGATGTAATCAGAGCTTGACGAAATCCAGTAACCTCCTGAAGCTGCATAATTACCCATAGAAACAATGAGAGGTTTTTCCTTTGCGGCAAGTTCAACTTCGCGACGAATGACTTCAGAAGCCACCGCACTGCCACCAGGAGAGTTGACTCTCATAACGATAGCCTTTACTTTCTTGTCGTTTCTCGCTTGACGAATTGCTTCCGACAATGTAACAGAACCTATTGTAGATTCATCACCCTCGCCGTCGATAATCTGTCCCGAAGCATATACTATAGCTATCTTATCTTCGCCTTGATATAACTCAGGTCTCACTTTTGCATATTGGATATTCTTTACTATATTGATTTTTTTGTTGTCGGCTGTATTGGTAAGTTGATGAAGCTCAGCAATAATTTCATCTTTATATTTCAAGCCGTCAATGAAGTTGTTGTCAAGGGCAGCTTGTGTATCGAACATCAATGTCAATTTATCTGCCATCTGATTTATTGTTTCTACGCTGATGTTACGAGACTTACTGATGTCGTCACATATCTTGTTCCATATAGAAGTTAACAATACTGTATTTTGTTCACGATTAGCATCGCTCATCTTATCCAAGAAATAAGGTTCGACAGCACTCTTGAACTTATTGTTTTCAGGACGAATTATTTGCATCTCAATATCTAATTTTTCAAGGAGATGTTTATAGAACATCGGCTGAGAAGCTATACCGTGAATGTCGATAATACCGTCAGGAAGCATATAGATTTTGTCGGATACACTTGCCAAATAGTATGCGCTTTGAGAATAAGCCTCGGCATAACTTAGGATAAATTTCCCCGATTTCTTAAATTCAATTAACTGATTTCTGATTTCTTCAATATTGGCGGTCGATGTTGCTATTGTCGACAACTCCATAAAGATACCTGAAATATTCGGGTCTGTAGCCGCCGCCTTGATGTTGTTCATAATATCGTTCATGCCAGCCATATCAACCTCACTGAAAGAAGAACCGTTAAAGATCAATCCGAGATTGTTACTGCTTGTTCTTTCAGGAATTTCATAGTTAAGATTCATGTAAAGAACTGTCTGCGGTTTGACATCTACTTTCACGTCTGTTGAAGAAGCTATTGATGAGACGAGACTGCCTGCCAACAATAATACGATAACCAATAATAATACTGCTGAACCTAAGAAGGAAGCGAAGAATGTTTTAAAGAATGATTTCATTGTTTTATGATTTATAATGTGAATGTATGATATTTTAATTGTTCCAAAGATACGAATCTTTTTTTAATTTTGCGGAAAAGAAAAAAATATATATGGCGGGATTTTCTTTAATACTAATAGGTTCTAATCAAGGACAAAGAGAGTTGATTATTAGTCAATCTATTAAGATGCTGGCTGAAAGATGTGGAGAAGTGCTTTTGGTTTCGTCTTTATATGAGACAGAACCATGGGGATTTATTGCTGAGCAGAATTTTCTCAATCAGGTTGTGGCTTTGGATACGGAAATGAATCCGTATGATTTGTTAAGAGAGTTGCTGATGATAGAGAAGGAGTTGGGAAGAAAGAGACACGATGTTGAAGGTTATGAGTCGCGTCCTATAGATTTGGATATTCTCTATTATGACGATATTATTATTAGCGATGAGGATTTGATATTGCCGCATCCTAGATTGCACAAAAGACGTTTTGCGCTCATGCCATTATGTGATATTGCTGCCGATTTTATTCATCCTGTTTTTAAGAGGAGCAATAGGGAGTTGTTAAATGAATGTGAAGACACTTCTGAAGTGAAGTTGTATAAATAAAAAAGGTTGCTCGTTATGGGCAACCTTTTCTGTTTGTTTTATTTTAATATTATTCAGCGTCTTTAACTGTAGTGATAGTTACGTTAGCGCGGCGTAATTGTGGTAACAATGGTCTTATTTCTGGATATTGTCCCATCAATTTGTTTAATGTTTGTTCGCGGTTTGAAGAGTTTTTAATCTCGTTAGCGATTTCATTTTTGTTTTTCATGTCTGAGCCTAAGATAGCATTGATGAGACCTTCCCAGTCAGCGCCGTTAGAGTGAATTGTTACATGTGAGTCGTCTAAATGAGTGTGGAGTTCATTTTGTACTAAATCGGCTGCTGCTTTAGCGCGTTCTTCAGCGAGACGATTGTTGATGTCAGCACCGCCTTCTGGTGAAGCGTAACCTTCAACGATGATTGATTCGACTTCAAAACCTTCTTTTACTTCGTTAGAAGCTCTGTTGAGGGCGTCGATGTTTGTTTGAGTGTTGAGTTTTTCTGACTCGTTTACTGGGAAAACGATGTTAGCGTGGTTAGTGTGATAGATAGTGTGTGTGTTAACTATTTCTGTTTTTGTTTCAACTTCCTTAGGTTTGTTAGCTTCGTGTTCTTCGAGAGCTTCTTTTATAGCTTGTTTCAATTCTTCTGGTGATACGCAATCGAATTTTTCAGCTTCTTCAGCTTCTTTAGCTTGTTTTATTTCGTTTCTGAGGCATGAGTTGTGGAACTTGTAACGTAAACCAACATTCATTGTGGTACGCCAGTCTTTGCTTAAGCCTGAAGCAAATGCATCTAACACGTCGCTATCTGCATAAATTGTTGTAGCATCAGCGTAAACGTCAACTGTTTCATTTACTATGTAGTTGAATTCGATACCCATAGGAATTGTGTAAGCGACTTTTCTATTTAAGAAACCACGACCTTTTTGGCTGTTTGAGTGATCATAACCGATGTATGCTTTGTCGCCGTTAGCGTATGTAGCTCTAGCTCTGTATTGCATTTGACCTAAACCGATGTGTGGATATACACCGAAACGACGATCTTGGTTATAACCGAAGATTAAACCTACGATGTCTGCTGAGATGTTAACATTAGCTTCATAGTAATCTGCATAGTCGAGTGTGAATAAATTCTTATATTCACCTGTGTAGATACCATAACCTAACTTAGCGTAGACTCTGTATGTATTGTGGAAGTTATAACCACCACCGATGTTCATATTACCTCTAACTTTGCTGAAATCATGTTGGTTATCACCAAAGAGTGATGATATACCTCCGTCAGCCATGATATACCAATAGTTGCAATATTTACCATCTCTTTCTATGATAGATTTGAAGATGTTATAGCCGCCATGTAATTTATAACTTGCTCCGAGGTTGATAGATGAGAACCAGTCATTGTTTTTTCCTCTTGCAACGCCGTCGAGGCGATCTGTGTCAGCGTATGTTGCAACGAAGTCGATGTGGACTCTTAAATCAGGATTAATGAAGTAATTGACTTCAACGCCCATTGGCATTGTTGCAGCAACTTCTCTGCCGTCTCTTTTGCTATAACCGATTTCTGAGACGAGGTCGCCATTGTTGTCGTTTACTCTAGCTTTATATCTTACCTGTCCTAAACCGATATGAGGAACTATGCTATATTTTCTGTCAGGGTCGTATCCTAAGATGATGTCTGTAGCGTTGATTGTGAGGTTGACATTAGCTTCAAAATAATTTGATTTATCTATGGAAAGGTCATCATATTTTCCTTTTAATCCACCAAATCCGACATTACCTTTGATACCTAAGATGTTGTCAAATTGATAACCTACTCCTAAGTGACCGTTAAGACCTAACTTTAATCCAGTGTTGTCTCCTTTTAAGAATCCTAAGCCTAAGTCACCTGATACATATGCGTAGTCGTTGAATGATTTATAATCAGCGACTTTACCTTCATTTTGAGCATTAAATGTCATAGGACATATAGCTAAAATGAGAATCATGAAAATTTTTGTAAAATTTAATTTGTTCATATTCTTCAATTTTAATTAGTTAAATTCATGGTTTGTTTCAAATAATTGAACATGCAAATATAATATTTCTTTTGCAAAGAATGAAGATTTATTTAACAAAAAAATAAAAAAAGTCGCAGTCGCGACTTTTTTAAATTCCCATATTTTAAGAACTATTCCACTATGGCTATAAAATCAGGATTATCTTGCAGATAGGCGAATTCCATATCTGATTTTGCCTCTTTCTTAAGCTTATAGTCTTTCTTCACGGCTTTGGCAAGATGCTTCAAACTTTTTTCAACATCTTTGGTTCTCATAGCTATGATGGCTTGTAAATATAAGGTCTTGCCATTTTCTTCCAAACATTTAATAGTCTCTTCAGCAATGGTATATCTGTTGTCTAATGTCTGTGCCAACGCAATGTTATAGTCGCAGTTAGGGTTGTTTTGTGTCATCAGTTTGATGGCCTTGTCATAGTTACCTTTGTTGATTTCTACGACACCATCGTTATAACTTGTATTTAATCCTAATTTCTTTGCTTGTTTGAACAGACTTTCTGCATGTTTATAGTCATTTTCGTATATGGCGACGATACCTAAGTTGTTATATGCTTCTGCTAATAAATCGTCAATCTCAATAGCTTGATTTAAAAGTTGTTTTGCGTGACGTGTGTTGCCTTTTTCTATTGCGACGGCACCAGCGTTACAATATGGTTCAGCATTGTTAGGATATGTCTCGATGGCGGTTAAATATATGATTTCTTTGTTGTTAAGTTCCTTGACCAAGGTGGCAGCATACATCATTTGTTCGCAGCTCAACGATTGTGGATTGTTGGTGCAGGCGTTTGTTATCTGTTGGTCGGTCATTGTAGGTTCAATTGTGTTGACTTTCACAACGCTGCGTCTTAACGAAGGCAAGATGCTCTTCTCTAATTCCGGATATTGCTTGATGTATTTATTTAGTTGTGCAATTCTTTGTTCTGGGGTTTGCTTTTTCAAAGTGTTGAGAATTACTTGCTTGTCTTTTAAGTTTGAGTTCTCTATGGCTTTCATCAATCCGTCCCAGTCGGCACCGTTGCCTTTGGTCACGAATTTAATGTCGCCTACGTTCTTATAACTGACCTTTGAATCTTTCTGAGCTGATAATGATGCTAATCTGTTTTTTAAGAATTTCTCTGTCATCTGAGCTCTCTTTCCTGATAAGTCTTTGTTGTAACTCATAGGTCCTTCTGGTGACGCCCATCCGTTGACTTCAATGCTTTCTACGTTCCATCCTTTAATGATGTGTGACATCAAGTCGTTGACGGCGTTTTTGTTTTTCATGTTTTTATTCAGCGGTACAGTCCAGTTGATGGCGTCGGAGTTGACGTAGAAGAAGATGTCGCCGTCGTCGCTGACAACGTGTTGCTCTATTTCTGGGTTCGCGTATGCGGTCTTGAGTGAGTTCTTGTCAATCTTGCTGGCAGTGTTGATTACGCCCTCTGCTACCAAGAAAGCATTGGCAGTGGCGAATTCAGCCTTGTCTCTGATGCTTTGATGATTTGGATGTACCACTTCCTTAAATTTATAAACGAGTGGCTCGACTATTAATAAGGAGTTGTGCATCTCGTCTCTGTAAGGTATTGTTACGGTGTAAGAATAGGCTCCGCCATATCTCTTACTTACAACGACACCATCACCATCAACTTTCTCTCCTATGAAATTCATCGATGGTAGTTCTGTCTCGCCGTCTTCATAAATCAACACTGGGGTGATGTTCATGACAGCTTTCTTGTGGAAATACCTTGGAGGGAATTCGGCTTCGATGGTTACGGTTACCATATTGCCTTTGTTTTCCAAAATTTCGGGCGATGCGGCAATATATACCTTGTCGATATGTTTTGCCATCCCCTTGACATCGTGGTTTTTAGCATGAAAAACCATAGGTGCCATCATCAAAATGATGACAGCAATCATCTTAAATAGTGAATTGATTCTTTTCATCTTTTGTTGTTTTTAAATTTATCAAAAAACAAAGATGAAAGGTCTTGGTTCAACAATCACTATATTTTTTTAATTGAGAAAAATAAACCTTAGACTTTAAGCCTTAAACTATCAAAAATGGAATACATAACGATGCCAGCGCTTACTGATACGTTCAAAGAGTGTTTTGTTCCTTCCTGAGGAATCTCGATGGCATTATCGCAATATGGAAGTATGTCGTCGTCAACGCCATCAACTTCGTTTCCAAAGATATATGCGCTTTTTGTGGTGTGAACGTAATTGCTTAACATTATGCTGTTCTCAATCTGTTCAACAGCATTGATGACGTAGCCGTTCTCTTTCAGATGTTTACAAGCTTCTTCCGTTGTCTCGAAATAACGCCACTTAACACTTTCTTCTGCACCTAAAGCGGTCTTGTGAATCTCGCGGTGTGGTGGACAAGCTGTTATGCCACAGAGAAATATCTCGCCAATCCTGAAGGCGTCGGCAGTACGGAAAAATGAACCTATATTACTTAAAGAACGAACGTTGTCTAATACAATAATAACGTCTAATTTTTCAACTTCTTGATATTCAGTTAAACTTAATCTGTTTAACTCAGCCATTGTTAATTTGCGCATCTTGTCTTATTTTTCCACAAAAATAATCTTTTATCAAAAACGAAACGAAAATAAAAATATTTATCTTTGTAAATTAAAATAAGTGAAGTATTTATGGCGAAGACAGATAAAGAAAATCAAGAACTTGAAACCCCTTTGATGAAGCAATACTATTCTTTCAAGGCGAAATATCCTGAGGCCTTGCTTCTGTTTAGGGTCGGCGACTTTTATGAGACTTTTGGTGAAGATGCCATAAAGACTTCTGAGATACTGGGAATCGTACTTACTAAAAGAGGTAAATCGGCAGCAACGGCAACAGAACTCGCTGGTTTTCCGCATCATGCTCTGGATACCTATCTTCCTAAACTTGTTAGGGCCGGGCAAAAGGTGGCTGTATGTGAACAACTTGAAGATCCTAAACTAACCAAGAAAATAGTAAAACGCGGCATTACCGAACTCGTGACACCAGGTGTGACATACGACGATAACGTGCTGGTTCAGAAAGAGAACAACTTCCTTGCTTCTATTCATCTCGAAGAAAAAGGGTCGGGAATAGCATTCTTGGATGTCTCTACAGGAGAGTTTTATCTCACTCAAGGTGATAACGAGTATATAGATAAACTGCTTCAGAGTTTCAATCCTTCTGAGGTTTTATGCCAACGCAACAAACGCAAGTCGTTCATTGAAAACTTCAGCGACAAATATTATCTCACGGTATTCGACGACTGGGTTTTCACCGACGATTACGCAAATGATATTCTCACTCGACATTTCAACACAAACTCTCTCAAGGGTTTCGGCGTCGATGATTTCCCTAAAGGTATTATAGCAGCAGGCGCAGCAATTCATTATCTTCATGAGACTCAGCACGACAAGATATCTTATATCAGTTCTTTGTCGCGTATCGACCAAGGTCAGTTTGTGTGGATGGATAAGTTTACCATCAGAAATCTGGAACTGTTACATTCATCCAATGCCGATGCTAAAACGCTGATTGATGTCATCGACAAGACTGCTTCTCCTATGGGTAGCCGTCAGATGCGTCGCTGGCTTTCCTTGCCATTGAAGAATAAAGAACAGATAACAGCACGTTACGAGATTGTAGATTTCTTCGTGAAAAACAACGAGTTGATTTCTACATTTCAAGATGCGATACGTCAAGTGGGCGATTTGGAGCGACTTATATCCAAAGTGTCGTTGCTACGTGTCAATCCTCGCGAGATGCTGCAGTTGGCGAGAGCCTTAGACCAGATTGAATTGATAAAGAATCTTTGTCAAAAGAGTGAAAACAACACTTTGAAGTTGTACGCTGAGCAGCTTAACGTATGCGACACTATCAGACAGAGGATAAAAAAAGTGATAAATCCAGAGTCACCATCTTTGATTTCAAAAGGTAATTATATCAATGATGGCATTGATGGGGAGTTGGATGCGCTTAGGAATTTGTCGCGTTCAGGAAAAGAATATCTTACTAATATTCAGAAGAGAGAAATTGCTGCGACAGGAATATCGTCTTTGAAGGTGGGTTATAATAATGTTTTTGGATATTATCTCGAGGTGACGAATCTTCATAAGGATAAGGTGCCGGCAGAATGGATTCGCAAGCAGACTCTGGCTAATGCAGAACGTTATATAACAGAGGAACTTAAGGAATATGAACAGAAGATTCTTGGTGCTGACGAGAAGATAAGCGTGTTAGAGGAACGCTTGTATTTTGAGTTGATAAACGCTTGCGGTGAGTTTGTCTCACCAATACAACTTGATGCATCTCTCATTGCAAAAATCGATTGTTTGGTGAGTTTTGCAGCGGTCTCGTTAAAGAACAATTATGTGATGCCTACTATCGATGAGTCGTATGTTATTGATATTAAAGAAGGTCGTCATCCTGTAATTGAGCAGTTGATGCCTGTAGGAGAACAATATATATCTAATGACGTATATCTCGATAGGGAAAAACAGCAGATTATCATTATCACCGGACCTAATATGTCGGGTAAGTCGGCGCTTTTAAGACAGACGGCCTTGATAGTTCTGTTAGCACAGATAGGATGTTTCGTTCCCGCTGAATCAGCACGCATTGGATTGGTCGACAAGATTTTTACTAGGGTAGGAGCAAGCGATAATATTTCTTCTGGTGAGTCTACTTTTATGGTGGAGATGAACGAGACAGCAAGCATCTTGAATAACATCTCTAATCGTAGTCTTGTGCTTCTTGATGAAATAGGAAGAGGAACAAGTACTTACGACGGTATCAGCATAGCGTGGGCTATAACGGAATATCTTCACGATCATCCACAATGTCGTGCGAAGGTTTTGTTTGCAACACACTATCATGAACTTATCGAGATGGAGAATTCTTTCAAGAGGATAAAGAACTATCATGTGAGTGTCAAGGAGATGAACGACAAGGTAATATTTTTGAGAAAGTTAAAGAAGGGTGGAAGTGCTCATAGCTTTGGTATCCACGTTGCTGCGATGGCGGGAATGCCTCGTAAGGTAATTGACAGAGCTGATGCTTTGCTTTCAATGTTGGAGAAGTCGCATTCGCACGATTCGTTGAATAATGCAGTCAAAGAAACAAAAAACTGCAATGATATGCAGCTCAGTTTTATTCAGTTAGACGATCCTCTCTTACTTCAGATAAAAGAAGACATCTTAAATACAAATATCGACATCTTGACTCCAGTGGAGGCTTTGATGAAACTCAACGAGATAAAGAAACTCCTCAAATAAAACCTGAAAATCTGAGAAATTAAGAACTTAAGAATCCCCAGATTTTCAGGTATTCAGATTTTTAAGTTTTCGGTTTTAAAATTGTCTGATAGCTCTAGCATATACTCTCGTTGCTAATTTAGAGCAGCGTTTGGCTTTGCCTTCATCGCTGATGCGCCATGCCTCGCCTTGTCCGTATTCAGAACTAGTCCAATACCATCCTGATATTGTTTTTGAATCATTCTCTTTGAGAGTCTTGTCGAGTTCGCCATTGGCGTTGGCTGTCATAAGCTGATGCATTTCACCAACAGAAGGAAGATACCAATCTAGACCGCTTTGACGGCAATATTTTGCAGCGGTAGGTTTCTCGTTGCCTAACTGCATTAAGATGTTTGAAGTGTAAGCCTGTCCTAAGCCTGAATTAAGTTCTAGAGTGGGGACGGTCTCGTCGGCGATGCTTACAATATTCTGACAATATACATAATGAGATTCTTCTTCCCATCTTCTCTTTTCTTGATTTAAAGAAACCGCCAATCCATGACCTTCTTTGTCGACATAAAATACCACGCCTTGTGTATTGTCGTCAAAAGTGTACAAATCTCCGACCTTGATATCTTGCGCATTCAAACAAAATGATGATAAGAGAAAAATGAATGATAAAAATCTTAAAGTTTTCATGATAATTTGTTTTTATTTGTTTTCACAAAGATAGCGATTATTTCATACAAATTTAGGCTTTTTTGAGAAAATGTGATATTTTTTTGATGAAAATGGTAGCGTTTATTAGTGAAAAGGAGCTTTTTTTGAGGGGTTTTGAAAAAAATATTATTTTTATTACTTTGTAAATATCAGATTTTCAATGGTTAAAAAATAATTTCAAAAAAATGAAAAAAAGTTAAAAAAATACTTGCGCGTAATTAGAAAATGCGTATCTTTGCACCATCAAACAACAACGCGGAAATAGCTCAGTTGGTAGAGCACGACCTTGCCAAGGTCGGGGTCGCGAGTTCGAGTCTCGTTTTCCGCTCAAAGTCCCGATAGAAAGTCGGGATTTTTTGTAAAGGGTTAATAAGTGCCTGAGTGGCGGAATAGGTAGACGCGCCGGACTTAAAATCCTGTGCCCATTTCGGGCGTGCCGGTTCGATTCCGGCCTCAGGTACTAGAAACACTACAGAAGGACTGCTGAACAAGCGGTCTTTTTTTTATTACCACAAATGTCGACCGAAGTGAACACAACACGAATATTGTGTTTGAGCTATTGACAATAAAAAAGAGCTCCTATTTCTAAGAGCTCCTTAATCTTTAGACATTAGACTTTTGTCATTAGTCCTTTACCACCTTAACAACTTCTCCTTCAACATTAAAGAAATAAATGCCAGGTGTATAGTCTGAGATGTTGATTTCCATATTGTCTGTATTGACTTCAATTTCATCGACCATCATTCCCATAACATTATAAATTCTAACAACAGAAGACTGACCGTTGATGGCTGAAATCTTAACGACGTCTTTTGCCGGGTTAGGGTAGATGGAGAAACTTGATTCTTCTGTCTCCATCACGTTGATGCCGTTGCCGAATATCTCAACGACGCCGACTGATGTCTTGCCGTCAGCGTAAAGAGCCACTACTTCAGCAACGAAGGTTTCTCCGTCGTAATCGAATGTGTAAGATGTTGATTGTGTGTTTTCCATTACTAACTCACCATTGACGATGACGTTATAACCTGTTGGAGTACCTGCCTCTGGTGTCGACCAGCTGAATGTCTTCTCTGCCTTTGTCGATGCTGTATATGTAAGGTTTCTTACAGGATAGCAGTGGTCGGTATACTCGTAAGCGTAATGGCTGTTGTAAACATTCTTTGAGGTGAGGTCTTGTAACCAGATTGATACTTCCAAGTCGTTGATGTCTTCCATATTTGTGTTTGACATATCGTAAGAATATTCAACACGTTGATATTGACCTTCGCTGATACTCATCACTTTGCCTTGTGCGCTCTCTAACATCTTCATCATAATGTGATGGAATTCCGTCTCGCCGTTACCGCCATCACTTGGAGTTAACGAGTTTCCTGTGGTTGCTTTCTCGTTGACAGAGATGTAAGCTCTTGCATTGCTGATGTTAGTATATGCCATGAAGTCGGCTGTCACCTTGATGGTGCTTCCTTCTACCTCGAAAGCGCCTCTGATGTTGACGACAGCTGGTGTATTATATCTGTTATCTAACTTCTCTTGTGTTACAGGAGCGTCAACGTTTAAGCCGTCCAAGAAAATCTGGGGCACGCTGTTGACATTGTAATATGTTCTTCTTGTTCCGCATTCGTTTGTGTAGTATGGGTCACCAGGAGCTGGTCCATTCATAGGATATTTGGTGTAGGTGTATTTGCCAGGGTTGGCTGCTGTGAGGGCGTCCATACCGTCGTTGACATAAACGCAAGGGTAACATGTTGAACTTGAGAAGTGTTCTATCATCGGGATTCTCTGCGCTACGCCTATACAAACCTCCACTTCTTTTTCAGCGCTGTTGTTGCTTGGATCTTGGTCGTCGCTTCCGTTGACAGCAACAATTTCGATGCTTAAGTTATAATCGCCAGGGAATAAGAAAACTGGTGTCTCAAAAGCGACTTGTGTTTTTTCGTATGATTCAATCTCAACTTGGAACGACTCTGTCACTGCTTCCTGTCCTTCGATTTGATATCTTGCTTCAAAAGACTCGACCTTTTCTGTACCTAAGTTATTTACAGTGAAGGCTATCTCTGTATTGCCAAGACTGATGGCATCTGCCACGTCGATGCTGAACAGGTTGAGGTCATTTTCTTCTTGGACATACATCATGATGTCGTCGAAACACCAATAGTTAATGCTGTATGAGTCGCCGTTGAAGAATAGGGCGAACATCACGTTAGATTTGCCCATGTCAGGAGATGTGACATATTCGTTGACGACGTATCTGCCTGTTGTAGAGAATTCTTCGGTCCATGCTGTGTTCCATGTTGCGCCTCCGTCAGAAGAGGTAGCGACACCGATACTAGCTGAGTTCTCGAAGTTTTCATAATAATGTTTGAAAGAAACCACAATACCCTCAATGCCTGTGAAGTCGTATGTTCCCATCGACATATAACTTATTCCAACGAAGTTAGGATCCCAGAAAAACTCTAACTCGCAAGGACTGCCGCCTGCTTTATCGGTGTTTCTTACGTTCCAGTTAGCGTTGCCGCCGCCATGAACGCCCCATCCTTGTGGTGCATTCAATGTCTCAAATGACTCGTTAAGCAGTATGGCCCTGCTCTGAGCAAACATTGCTGTCGAAAGCAATAATACAAATGTTAGTACAAGTACTCTTTTCATGTTTATTCTTTTATAAATTGTTTAATAATCTCGCCTTCGTTGGTTTCAATCTTAATGAAGTAAACTCCGCTGTTATATGAACTTAGGTCAATGGTCAATGAACAATGGTCAGCAGATATTGATGATTGTTGGTATACGTTGATGCCAATGACATTATAGATGTTGATTTCTTTGATGCTCATATCAGCCTTGATGGTAATATTGTCTTTCACTGGGTTAGGATAAATCTCCAATGAACTTTCGTACTCTTCGATAGAAACACCCTCTACTTTGAAATCAAAGTTGTCTGTTTGTTCTGACTCGCCGTTTTCGCATATCGTAGTCACTGAGAAATAGTGTTCGCCTTCTTCATCGAAGCCTACGATATGTGATGTTGCTGTTGTGTTTGTCAAGAACTCATCGTCAAGATAAACGGCATATTTCTCTGCGTTATCGGCAGCGTTCCAGCTTAATGTCACCTTGAAGTTATATTCAAAATCTGCAGCGTTTTGTTCTATGGCAGCATTGAGATTTGTTGGGGCCTCACAAGGTTTTTCGCCTACCTGAGCGCACGACTCTTCTGAGAAAGCAGAGTAGCTTCCTTCGCCACAGACACTTCTCAATGTGTAGCAATACATCGTTCCGAGTTCAATGTCGCTGTCAGTGTATGAGTTTGATGTCACTGTTGTTAAGAGCGCGCTGTTACGATATAGCTGATATTCTGTTGCGCCGTCGACAGCATCCCAGCTTATTTCGATGTCGTCTTCTCCGGCTGCAGCGACTACGTTGACAGGAGCGTCACAAACGTCATGTTCTATATTTGTTATTCCGATAGAGACATTATCGCCATAAACTGCAACAACTTCTACAGAAACTATTTCTACTGT
The DNA here is from genome assembly GCA_045592965.1 of Bacteroidales bacterium. Taxonomy (GTDB): domain Bacteria; phylum Bacteroidota; class Bacteroidia; order Bacteroidales; family F082; genus Limimorpha. Next base: position 14,088 of record JAZNVS010000046.1, read on the forward strand.
TTCATTCACTGTGTATGAAAGTGAAGTGCTGTTTTCTGCAGATAACTCATTATTAACATACACATTATATCCTGAAGGATTGCCTTGTTCTGGAGCATCCCAACTGACAGTGTTTCCTTCAACTACAAGATTCTGTGCAGGATATAAATGCTCGCTGTATTCATGTAAGAAACTGCTGTTATACATTTCCTTTGAGTCGTAATTCTGAACCCAAACTGCTACTTCCAAATCGTTGATTTCCTCCATATTTGTATCCGACATATTGTAAGTAAATTCAAAACGTTGGTAGTTACCTGCTTCGAAACTAGTCTCGATGCCGTTGATGTCGCCTAACATTTTCATAAAGATATGATGGAATTCTGTCAATCCGTTGGAACCTACGTTTTCTTTTGTTGTCTTTTCGTTTATGGACAAGAACACTCTTACGTCAGGCATGTCAATGTATGAGATTATGTCTGCAATGACTCTTATAGTATTGTTTTCTATAATATCGAAAGCACCTACGATGTCGATGTATGATGGAACGTTAAGTCTCTCATCTAAAGAAGTTTGGTTCACTGCGCTTGACTGAACCTGTCCGTCGAAGGCTATTTTAGGTACTGTATAGACTTCGTAATAATCGCTTCTCACGATGCAGTCGTCTGTTGCGTAAGGGTCGCCCATACCTGGCCAGTCGACAGGGAATTTGGTGTACGTGTATTTGCCTGGGTTGTTAGCTGTGAGCTCGCCCATCTTGTTATCTACCTCTACGCAAGGTCCGCATGTGGAACTTGAGAAGTGTTCTATCATAGGTGTCCTTTGGACGGTTTTTAGATATGTCTTGATTTCTTTAGAGAGATGATTGTTGCTTGTTTCTGCATCTGCCGTTCCATTGACGGAAGTGATGTCAATGTTAAGTGTATATGTTCCAGGCAACAAGCCAATGGTGTTGCTGAATGTAAATTGTTGGTTGTTTGAAGGAGCAAGGCTGGTGTTGAAAGTCTCTGTAACGCTTTCATAACCGTCGACTCTGTAAGTCGCTACGAAAGAAGAGATTGTCTCGTCGCCGGAGTTGTTGACAGTGAAGTCAATTCCAACCTGACCAGCCTGAGTGAGAGCATCGACATCTATGCTGGAGAGTTGTATGTCGGCACCGCTCACCTGCGAGAAGATAGTGATGTCGTCGAAAAACCACTTATTAATATTGTATGTGTTGCCTTCAAAGAACAAGCAAAAAAGTACGTTGTTCTTTCCCATGTCGGGAGTGCTGACTGTTTCATTGACGGTGTATTGCCCAGATGAGCTTGCTTCTGAGAAAGTCTGCGACCATGCTGTGTTCCACGTGAGTCCGTTGTCGGATGATGTGGCAATACCGATGGTGCTGCTTTGCTGGTAGTTGTTAAGATAGTGTTTGAATGAAATCCCGACTTCTTCAACGTTGGTAAGATTGGAAGTCGCCATGACCAAATGAATTCCGCTTGTGATGAAAGGTGAACTCATCAGATATAATTCATTAGGATCGCCGCCAGCATTGCTGGAATTGTTAATCTTGAAGTTATCGGAACCTTCGCCTATGAAATACCATCCCTCAGGCATCGATGAAGCATTGAAAGATTCGTTAACGATAAAAGCTCTCTCTTGCGCGTGTATTATATTGAATGACAATAACGCAAGCACAAAAAGTAAATTTTTTTTCATGAAGTAAAATGCTTAAATATTAAATTAAATAAGATTTTGCAAAGATATGTTTTTAATCGTAAATAGAGATGTTTTTTTTCCTAAAAATAATTGTGTATTAGTATAATGTTTTACTTTTTTTTATCTTTGCATCTTTAATGTTAAAAAAATATTTGAAAATGTTCAAACCTACGGAATATCAAATTAAATCGGTGGCAACAGGAAACGTCTGTGAAGATTCAGGCTGGTTGCTCGATTTCAAGGGCGATGAAAAGCCAAGTCTTATTCGTGCTATATATTCAAGCAAACAACTCAACGTTAAAGAAGATCACTGCGGACTTTATTGCTATGCCGACTGGCTTCCAATAAAACGACTTTTGAAATGTAATGCAAAACCAATCACTTATAAGAGCGAGGCGTTAGCCAAGAAGTTAGGGCTTGAGAATTTATATATCACCTTCAACGGTTATTTCCCTGAAAAAGGTGCTGATATGCGCACATGTTCTTTCAAAGAGACAGAGGCTTATTCGGTCTGCGCACGTCTAACAGAAGAGAGAAAAGACGATGTCATAGTGGTGTCGTCGGCGGGAAATACAGCACGTGCCTTCGCTAAGGTGTGTTCCGACAACAACATAAAACTTTTGATAACGATACCAGAAGACAACCTCAACGCTCTTTGGTTCGACGAGCCGTTGAATCCTTGTGTTAAGGTCATCGCGACTAAGTCGGGCAGCGACTATTTCGACGCTATCAACCTCGGCAATATCGCTTGCGAAGTGGAAGGCTTTTTCGCTGAAGGCGGCGCTAAGAACATAGCTCGCCGCGATGGTATGGGAACGACAATGTTATCAGCAACGACATTCATAGGCAGAATCCCTGACTATTACTTCCAAGCTGTTGGTAGCGGCACAGGAGCCATCGCTGCTTGGGAGGCTAACCTCCGTTTCATTGAAGACGGACGCTACGGAAATCACAAGGCTCGCGTTTTCGTATCACAGAACAAACCTTTCACTCCTATATATGACGCTTGGAAACAAGACTCTCGCGACATGCTTCCATACGACTGCGAACAGGCTCGCGTCGATGCTAACACAATAGTCGCTAAGGTCCTGTCGAATCGTAAGCCACCTTATTCATTGGCGGGCGGATTGTACGATACTCTTAAAGATACCAACGGTGATATGTTTGTGGTTTCTAACGAAGAGGCTCATGAAGCAGGAAGATTGTTCGAGGAATTGGAAGGCATCGACATCAACCCGGCAGCTGCTGTCGCTACTGCATCATTGATACAAGCTGTTGAAAACAATCAGGTTGAGAAAGACGCTGTCATAATGCTTAATATCACCGGTGGCGGAGAGAAACGCTTCAAGGAAAATCACGAAGTCGTTTATCTTAAGCCAGAACATGTCTTCGATGTTGACGCAAGCAAAGAAGAGATAAAAGAATTTGTGAAGAAGATGTTTTAATTGTAAGGCTAGAGTCTAAAGATAAAAGACTAAAGGAAGGGCTGCTGTTATATGACGGCAGCCCTGTTTTAATTGACAATATTATGCATTATGAATTAAAAAAAAGAGCCGCTCATTTTGAGCAGCTCTTTATCTTTAGTCCTAAGACTTTAGATTTATTTTTCAATGAAAGCGATTGTCTCGCCTTTTTGTACGAGTTGTCCTTGTTTTGCAACAGCTTCTACGATCTTGCCTTCCCAGAGAGCAACTACTGGTTCTTGTCCGTAAGGAGCTTGGATTTGTGCCAAGATGTCGCCTACTTTATAGACTGTGCCAGGAGCTGGTGTTGTTGAAGCGTCGTTGAAGTCGATGTCCCACAAGATTCTACCGCCGACAGGAGCTACCACTGGTTCTGCGTTAGGGTGACGTAATGCTCTCAAGTCAGGGATTTGGACGTCGGCGCCGCCTTTAGCGAATTTAGCTTTCATCTTTTCTTCTAATTCTTGGTTGAAACGACGTTTAGCTTCGCCTGATTTAAATTCACGATATTGTTTTTCGTGCATTGCAAACTCGAAGAGTTCTTCTTCGTCTGGACCGAGGTCCCAGCCGTTTTCTTCCATTTCTTTACGGAAACGAGGGAGTTCGTCTGGATAGTTGTCTTGTGGGTTGCCGTTGAAGAATTCGAGGCCTTTCTTGTTAGCAAGCTCGATGATTTCAGGGTCTAGTTCGCCAGGAAGTTGGCCTGCTTTTCCGAGGATCATGCCCCATGCAGCTGGGTCGATAGAGTTTTCGTAGCGAGGGTCGCCCTTGCTTAATGAATAGAGATTCATCAAAGCGATGTTCTTTGTATATTGGCTGAAAGGAGTTACCAATGGTGGGTAACCGAGTTTAGGCCATATATTTTGTACTTCGTCGAAGAGTTGAACGAGGAGTTCGTCTTCTGAGAGTTCTTTTTCGCCTTTAGCTTTAAGGTTCATGTTGATAGCAGCGTGTACGCCTTTGAGGTCAGCCATGAGTGAACCCATCATTCCGCCAGGGAGACCGCAGCCTAACATCAATGAGTTGAGGTAACGGTTACGTGGGTCAATCCAGTAGCCTAAGAAGTCATCGATGAAGCTTTGTGTCATAGCGCGAGCTTCCATATAAGCGTTCATGTCGATGTCTTTTACCAAGAAACCAGCGTCTTTCAACATAGCTTGTACTGAGATAACGTCTGGGTGAACCATACCCCATGAGAGTGGTTCCATAGCAACGTCGATGTAGTCAACGCCAGCGTGAGCTACTTCGATCATTGAAGCCATTGAGAGGCCTGGGCCTGAGTGACCGTGATATTGAATTTTGATTTCTGGGTGTTGCTTCTTGATAGCAGCGACGACTTTACCTAATGAGAATGGACGGCCGATACCTGCCATGTCTTTCAAAGCGATTTCTTTAGCACCGGCTTGGATGAGTTTTTCAGCCATGTTGATGTAATATTCAGCTGTGTGAACTGGTGAGTAGGTGATACTCATAGCAGCTTGTGAAATCATACCTGCTTCGTTAGCCCATTGGATTGAAGGGATGATGTTACGAACGTCGTTCAAACCGCAGAAGATACGTGTGATGTCAACGCCTTGAGCTTTCTTGACTTTGTACATAAGCTGACGAACGTCTGCCGGAACAGGGTTCATACGCAATGCGTTGAGAGCGCGGTCGAGCATATGACATTCGATGCCGCCTTTGTGTAATGCTGCTGTGAAAGCACGTACTGAATGGTTAGGGTTTTCACCGTATAACAAGTTAACTTGTTCAGCTGCACCGCCATTAGATTCAACACGGTCGAAACAACCCATCTTGATAATAATAGGAGCTATCTGTTCTAATTGATCTTTGCGAGGTACGTATTTACCGGAACTTTGCCACATGTCGCGGTAAACCAAACTGAATTTTATCTCTTTTTTCATACTATATTTTATTAGAAATTCACAAAATTATTACTTCACAAAAATAATAATATTTCTTTTAAAAAGATAATCAGAAATAATTTTTTTTGGGAATAAGATCAGAATTATTTTCTTTCTGAATTTGATAGAATTTTGCCGATAAAGGAAAGTTTTATTTGCAATGAATATTCAATGCGCTTTTTGCAATTTTTTTTCAATCACAATCGGATTTCCTTCTGTGATTACTATATAGCCATTTTCACTATGGTACAAATCACATTCTATTCTCCAAGTATGCGTACTATTTGATAAAAATTATTGTCTAACGTCTATAGTCAAAAGTAATAAAATCAGTGAGATACGAGTGATACTTAAAGATGATTATCTCTCAATAAACCAATAATCCTACAACAGCTCCGATTCCTATTATGGCAAATGGTCCGACTTTTTTGAAATATAATGCGATGAACGCCACCGCGCATATAACGAAGCTTTTCCAGTCGATGAAGTTTTCCGGCGTGGCGAGACTGATGGCGGCTGTGCCGATAAGTCCTATAACAGCAGGTCTTAATCCCGACATCACGCCTTTGAATATAGGATGATTCTTCCATGTCTCATATACCTTACACAAGAGAAGAACTATTATGAACGATGGCAGCACTACGGCGAATGTGGCTGTGAATGAGCCAAGAACGCTCATAAACTCCGATGCTCCCGACTTCAGTAAGACTTCGTATCCTACGTAAGTGGCGGAGTTGATTCCTATCGGACCTGGTGTCATCTGTGAGATTGCAACGATGTCGGTGAATGTAGTCTCATCAATCCAACCGTGAACAGCAACGACCTCGTTCTGTATCAGCGGAAGCATAGAATATCCGCCTCCGATGGTGAACATCCCGATAAGGAAAAATGTCAGGAATAACTCAATGTATATCATGCGGCTTTCTGTTGTTATACCAACTGATGAAGGCTGCTACCACAATGACGCACATCAGTATGTATATAGGTGAGACACTTAAAAAACAAACTAATGTCATCGATACGACAACGACTGCCCACGACCACCATTTCATCTTAGTGGCTTTTATCATATCGATGACGGGAACTCCGATGAGTGCAACCACTACAGGTCTGATGCCTTTGAAGGCTTTTATCACATAAGGGTTGTCTTTGAAGTTGGTGAAAAATATCGCGACTAATAAAATGATGAGGAAAGGAGGGAGACAACTCGCAATTGTAGCTACCACGCTGCCTTTTGTGCCTCTTAATTTATGACCTGTAAGTATGGAAATGTTGACAGCGAATAAACCTGGTGCTGTCTGTGATAAGGTGATGATGTCTACAAAGTCTTCATCGGTGAGCCATTTACGACTGACGAGTTCCGACTTTATAGCCGCAATCATCGGAATGCCTCCACCAATAGTGAAGGCCCCGATTTTCGCGAATATCAAAAATATCTCCCACAAACTTACCATTTTTGCAATTAACAATTTACAGTTTACAATTAACAATTTCTAATTAGGAACTATATCGCAAAATTAAAAAAAATCATAATCGCTTTGTTTTTAAAGAAAAAATAAATAGTTTTGTAATGTCAAACCAATAAAAAATTACAGCTATGAAAAAGTTATTCTTAATTATGCTTTTGGCATTCGTATCTGTCAATGCCTACTCGCAATCGGATGATGCTGACAATGATGTCTATAATATGGTAGATCAGTCAGCGAAATTTCAAGATGGATATAATTCAATAATAAAGTTTGTCCAGGAAAACATCAAATTCCCGGCAGAAGCAAAAGAAAACAATGTCCATGGTAAGTTAATGCTCAGTGTTGTCGTTGAAAAAGACGGTTCGCTCAGCGACATAACAGTAAAAAAAGGACTTGGCTACGGTCTCGATGAAGAAATCGTAAGAATCATTAAAATGATGCCTAAATGGCAGCCTGCCCAACACAAAGGAAAAACTGTTCGCCAGTCACAGACGATAGTTATTCCTTTCTAAGTTTGTAATTAATTATACATAAAAAGAGGTTCACTTCACAATTGGAATGAACCTCTTTGTTTATTATAAATCTGATTCCTCAAATTATCAGATTATCAGATTTTCAAAGACGCCACAGGGGTGACGTCTCTACTGATTGCTAAACGCTAACAGATGATAGCTATTCAGCATTCTTTCGTCGCTGCTTCTAACTTCTTCATGATAGAGAAGATGAAGACTGCTGATAACAAGCATAATACTACGAGAACGCCCCATACCATCCATAATGGCATTCCAGTTCCCCAGATCTTGGCTATGACGCTGGTTAAATAGTTACCTATAGCTGTGACGCAGAACCAGCAGCCCATCATCATGCCTTTATATTTTGGAGGTGCTACTTTCGTCACAAATGAGATTCCGATAGGACTTAACAACAACTCAGCGAATGTCAAGACTAAATATGTGCTGATGAGCCAGTTTGGTGATACCAATGTGCTGCTTACACCGCCTGCTGCTTTCAACTCGGCTGGACTCATCAAATGTAACGATGCCATCGCCATGATAGCGAAACCTAAACCTGCCACTACCATACCCATACCAATCTTCTTTGGTGATGATGGTTCTTTGCCTTTCTTTGCCAAAGCTCCGAAGACTGCCATTGAGACCGGTGTCAAGGCGACGACGAAGAATGGATTGAATTGTTGGAACTCTTGAGGTAAGGTGTTGATGACTTCAGGCATTCTAAGATATAATGCCGCTGCACCGCCCCATAATAATAAGGTGACAACGCCGCTTATGATTTTGTTTTTCTTTGTCTCGGCTTGGAATGTGGAGAATAAGGTATAGACCGAAATCGCTATCAATGTCAAAGCCCAGATGTTAAATCCGATGCGTGAAATGCCTGTAGCTGTACTTGCTGTGTAGTCGCGGGCAAAGAATGTGAGACACAATCCGCTTTGTTGGAACGACATCCAGAAGAAGATGACGACAGCGAATACCATGAACAAGGCTGTCATACGTGAACGTGTCTGCTCTGGTGTGAGTTCCTCGACATTAACTGTAGTATTGCCCATTTCCTTAGCCTGCTTGCTGTTGACGTCAGCGTGCTTGAACCAGTTACGGCAGCAGACGTAAATAGCCATTGAAAGTATCAAGGAAATACAAGCTACTCCAAATCCGTAGTTATATGCTGTTGATAATGAGTCGATGTAATTTTGTGCGAAAGTTGCCAAGTCGCCGGTGTTGCCTTGTTGTGCAGCAAGAGCCTCAAACGATTTCAAGGCATCGGCTGATATTGTTCCGTCAAGGTATTGATGAGCGAGTGATGGAATCTGTGGCACGTAGGTGAATCCTGCTTTTCCGAGGAAGAGGTCGGTGACTTTCGTCGCTGTCATTGGAGCGAACATAGAACCGATGTTGATAGCCATGTAGAAAAGGCTGAAGCCGTTGTCGCGGAACGGGCTGTATTTAGCCTCGTCGTAGAGGTTTCCTACCATAACCTGAAGATTACCTTTGAAGAGACCTGTTCCTATCGCGATGAGAGCGAGAGCTGAGAACATGGTTACCTTTGCCGTCGCGCCCATCATAGGAATGGCGAGAAGAAGATAGCCGAGGAACATGACGATGATACCGGCTCTAACCATCTTGCCATAACCGAAACGGTCGGCTAAGATACCGCCGATGAGAGGCATGAAATAAACACAGCCGAGGAAGATACCGTAAATCTGTCCGGATTGAGCCTCGTCGAAACCGAATTTAGCTTGCAAGAAAAGTACGAAGATAGCAAGCATAGTGTAATAGCCAAAACGTTCTCCAGTGTTGGCTAATGCTAAGGCGTAGAGCCCTTTAGGATGACCTTTAAACATAATTTCTTTTGTTTTTCTTATTTTCTGCAAAAGTAAGAAATAAAGTCAATGAGACAATAAGACAATGAGACAATAAGTTCATTTAAAACTTGAGAAACTGAAAAACTGAAAATCTGAGAAATTTTTCAGATTCTCAGATTCTCAATTTCTCAGATTTTAATAAACAAACTCCCAGTAGTTCTCTCTGTTAATGACCTTAAATTCTATGTCGGAATAATTATTTTCAAATGATGTAGGCAACTTAGATTTTTTCTTGGAATTCCATTTGAACTCGTATGCGAAAAGCCTTCCGTCTTTTTCTTCAATCAGGTCGATTTCTTGTTGCTGTTTTGTCCTCCAAAAAAATAATTGAGAATAGTCGTTGCAATATGCATTTCGTTTGATGCGTTCGCTTATCATAAAATTCTCCCATAATGCCCCTGTATCTTGTCTCATCTCCAAAGGAGCAAAATTTGAAATCAAAGCGTTCCTAATACCATTGTCGTAGAAATATATTTTTTTGCCTTTCTTGATTTCATTGCGCATATTCCTGCTGAATGAAGAAAGTCGAAAGACGACGAAACATTTTTCCAATAAATTAATATATGACTCAACAGTTTCCTTATCGATTCCCAATAGATTTGACAACTCATTGTATGAGACTTCACTGCCAATTTGAAAAGCTAAGGCTCTTACTAATTTATGCAAAACATCATGTTTTTTTATGCCTTGATAACTTAATAAATCTCTATAGAGATAATTGTTTGCCAATGATGTTAGCAGACGCTTGTTGTCGGATGGATTTGTTACAATCTCTGGATATAATCCATAAATCATTCTTTGTTCCAACAACCTGTTTTCTTCTCTTTCGCTTGTATGCCTTGCCATCTCTGAGAGTGATAAAGGAAACAATTTATATTCAAATATCCTTCCTGTGACAGGTTCATTTATCTTGGAAGAAAGTTCTAATGATGACGAACCTGTAACTAAAACTTGTGCATCTAATTTTAAATCGGCTATTATTTTTAATGTTAATCCAATATTCTCCACTCTCTGAGCCTCATCAATAATCACAACCTTATGATTTGCAATAAGATTTTTCAATTCTGTTGATGTCTTATTTTCTAAATCCAATCTATCATCGTAATCGTCACAATTTAATTTTAGAACAGAACCTTGATCATCTATGATAGAATTGAATAAAGTTGTCTTGCCCACTTGACGAGCTCCTAAAACTACAATTATCTTACCTTTATTAAAATCGTTTTTGATATTATTCTCAATAAGCCTCTGAATCATAAAAAATATTTTCGACAAATATAATACTTTTTTCGGTTATAATCGAAAAAAGTCATAACCTTTTTCGGTTCCAATCGAAAATAGTTTAGGATTTAAAACTTTAAAATCTGAAAACTTGAAAAACTGAAAATCTGAGAAATTTTTCATATTTTCAGATTCTCAATTTCTCAGATTTATAAAAATTGCCGATAACGGAAATTTTTATTATCTTTGCATCATATTTATCAAAAGAATTTTGCCGATATGAAATATTTATCAGTCGTTGAATTTGCATCTTTACATGGAATCTCGGAACGTACGGTGCGTAATTATTGTGCATCAGGAAAATTGGAAGGTTCGTTTCTGACAGGAAAGACTTGGAATATTCCGGAAGATACTACATTGCCTGAAAAAGGGAAGCGTCATAAGAAAGCATCGCCACTACTTCAAGCATTGCGTCTTGAAAAGGAGAATATGATAAAAGGCGGTATCTATCATAAAACGCAAATCGATTTAACATATAATTCAAATCATATTGAAGGAAGTAAGCTGTCGCACGATCAGACTCGATATATTTTTGAAACAAATACGATTGGTGTTGAAAAAGAGCCGATACTTATTGATGACATAATCGAGACGATAAATCATTTTAAATGTGTCGATTATATTATTGAGCATGCAGAAGAACGTCTTAGCGAGACGATTATCAAAGACCTACATCGAATGTTAAAGTCGGGGACGCAAGATACATCCAAGAATTGGTTTTCTGTCGGTGACTATAAGAAATTTCCTAATGAAGTCGGTGGTAATGAAACCACATTGCCAGAGAATGTTCATGCTGAGATAAGTAAACTTCTTAAATCATATAATTCAAAGAAAGAAAAAACAATCGATGACTTACTTGATTTTCATTATCATTTTGAGAGAATACATCCGTTTCAAGATGGCAATGGTCGTGTTGGCCGCTTGATTTTATTTAAGGAATGTCTTGCCAACAACATAGTTCCGTTCATAATAACCGATGACTTGAAATTATTTTATTACAGAGGTTTAAGAGAATGGCTTCATGTAAAAGGCTATCTCCGCGACACCTGTCTCAGCGCACAAGACAACTACAAATTAATGATGGAGTATTTTAGGATTTCGTATTAAGTCAATAAGACAATGAGACAATAAGTTTATTTAAAATCTGGAAACTTGAAAAACTGAAAACCTGAGAAAATTACCTAACTTTTGACTTTAGCCTTTTGACTTTAGCCATAAAAAAAGGTTCCCGAACTTCGAGAACCTTTTTTCTTTATGTAGAGACGTTATATAACGACGTCTCAAAATTTAATTTCTTATTGAGTTACTTTCTCTAACCATTTTACCATGCCGAACATAACGCCCATAGAGATGAGACATACTACCAAGAATACTGTCCAGCATTGCCAGATTGGCCAAGCGTTATACATGAGAGGTCCGATCCATAACAAGAGGTTGCCGAGTGCTGTTGCACCTAACCACAAACCTTGACATAAACCGAGCATGTGTTTTGGAGCTACCTTTGA
>JAZNVS010000047.1:0-4820 GCA_045592965.1 Bacteroidales bacterium
AAGGATGGTGTTGTAAAAGGTGAGATGCCAGGAAGAGCTGTGAAGTTGATATTGGAATGGTTGGAGTTGCATCGTGATGAATTGATGGAGAATTGGTATCGTTCTCAATGTGGAAATTTTTTGGAAAAAGTAGAACCTTTAAAATGAACTGATATGTTTTTAGAAGTTGTAAAAGCTGAATATTTAATGGATTATAAAATCAAACTGAGGTTTAACGATAATGTTGTTAAAGTCGTGGATTTGTCAAACTCATTGAATGGAGAGGCTTTTACTCATTTGAGAAATATCGATGACTTCAAGCGTTTTACTATTAAGTTTAACACTATAGAATGGGAAAATGGTGCCGACTTCGCTCCGGAATTTTTATATGAAATAGGAGAGACGGTAATTGACAGTTAACAGTTAATAATTAACAATTAACAGTTTACTCATTTACTCATTTACTCATTGACTTGTAGTCTTATTGACTTAAAGACCGCGTTAGGGATTGGAGCGGCATCCTTTTGGAGCGGAGCGGAAAAAGATATAGCGGAAAGCCCGACGGCTTGCCGGAACGCCCAAAGGCAATTCATAATGCATAATTCACAATGCATAATTGAGGGGTTTGCTGAATCCGCAAGTAGAGCCGCACCGCCGTGCGACTTTTCAGTTAGGAATTGAAAGTCAACAGATTTTTTTAGTTTAAGTTTTAAAGTTTATCGAAATTCGACCTTAAACCTTAAGCGTTAAACCTTAAACCAAATTTCAGATTCTCAGATTCTGTAATTCTCAGTTTTAAAAAAAAACTTGTTTTTTCTGTTAATTTTCCTTCAAAAAAAGAATTAACATTGTCTTTGTTTTTAAAAGATTTATTATTATCTTTGCGAGCATTTGTGAATATTTTAATTAAAAGAATAATTAACCTATAAAAACACTAAATACTATGCAAAAAAAAGGTAACAAATACGGTACACACCGCGTGATTGAACCAGTTGGCGTTCTTCCACAACCAGCTAACAAATTGGATAACAATATGGACGAAATATGGGATAACGAAATCCTCATCGACGTCCAGACTTTAAATATCGACTCAGCATCATTTACAGACATCTACAACTATGCAGTTCAACAAGCTGGCGAAGGCGCAAGTGACGAACGTATTCTTGAAGAAGTGAAGAAGGAAATGTTCCTCAACGTTGAACTTCAAGGTAAACACCGTAACCGTAGAACAGGCTCAGGCGGTATGTTACTCGGTAAGGTAGAGAAAATCGGTGACGCTTTGAAAGGCAAAATCGACTTACAAGAAGGCGACCGTATCGCAACATTAGTTTCATTGTCATTGACACCTCTCCGCATCGACGAAATCATCGAAATCCGCAAAGACGTTGACCAAGTCGATATCAAAGGTAAGGCTATCCTCTTCGAAAGCGGCATCTACGCTAAGATTCCTAACGACATGCCAGAGAAATTAGCTCTCTCAGCATTAGACGTAGCAGGCGCTCCAGCACAGACAGCTAAGTTGTGCCAATACGGACAAAACGTCGTTATCCTCGGCGCTGGCGGTAAGTCAGGTATGCTCTGCTGCTACGAAGCTAAGAAACGCGTCGGCGTCACAGGTAAGGTCATCGGTTTGGCTAACAGCCCTAAGAGTACCAACCGTATTAAGGAACTCGGTTTCTGCGATGTAGTGGAAAGCGTCGCTGGTATGACACCAGTTCAAGTTTATGAACTTATCTACAAACTCACCGACGGTAAGATGGCTGACGTCACAATCAACTGTGTCAATGTTCCAGACCAAGAGATGACAGCAGTTCTCTGCACAAAAGACGACGGCGTCGTTTATTTCTTCTCAATGGCAACAAGCTTCACAAAGGCAGCTCTCGGCGCAGAAGGTATCGGTTCAGACGTCAATATGATTATCGGTAACGGTTACACTAAAGGCCACGCTGAGTTCACATTACAAGAACTCCGCGAATGTCCAGAACTCCGTAAGATATTTGAAGAATTATACGCATAAATTATAGTAGGAAGTTGAGAGCTTATGTCTCTCGACTTTCTTTTTTAAATTGTTTAACATGGAATCAAGAAGAAAACAATTATTTCCTAATGTCACCGACGAACAATGGAATGACTGGAAATGGCAGGTGAAAAACCGTATCGAGACTTTAGATCAGTTGAAGCAATACGTTCAGCTCACTCCTGAAGAAGAAGACGGCGTGCGCAGTGTTTTATCGACATTACGTATGGCTATCACACCTTATTATTTAAGTCTCATCGATCCTAACAACCCAAAAGACCCAGTACGTCGTCAATGTATCCCTACAGCATTGGAGACACACAAGGCTAATGCTGACTTGTTAGACCCATTGCATGAAGACGAAGATTCACCAGTCCCAGGATTGACACACCGTTATCCAGACAGAGTTCTGTTCCTCATCACCGACATGTGCTCGATGTATTGCCGTCACTGCACACGCCGTCGTTTCGCAGGACAGAAAGACGATGAGTCGCCACAAGACAGAATAGAAAAAGCATTAGAATATATCGAGAGAACACCAGAAGTTCGCGACGTCCTTCTTTCAGGCGGCGACGCTCTCATGGTCAGCGATGCTAAGTTGGAATATATCATCAGCCGTTTACGCGCTATCCCTCATGTCGAGATAGTACGTCTCGGAACACGTACTCCTGTAGTATGTCCACAACGTATCACTCCAGAACTCTGCGAGATGTTGAAGAAATACCATCCAATATGGATCAACACACACTTCAACCATCCAAATGAAGTCACACCAGAAGCTATCGAGGCATGTAACAGACTCGCTAACGCCGGCGTTCCTTTGGGTAACCAAAGCGTATTGCTCCGCGGTGTAAACGACTGTGTACACGTGATGAAGAAACTCGTTCATTGCTTGGTTAAGATGCGTGTAAGACCTTATTATATTTATCAATGTGACCTTTCAATGGGATTGGAACACTTCCGTACACCAGTTTCAAAAGGTATCGAGATCATCGAAGGCTTACGCGGTCACACCTCAGGATATGCAGTGCCGACATTTGTCGTTGATGCTCCAGGTGGTGGCGGCAAGACACCAGTCATGCCACAATATGTCATCTCACAAGCTCCAGGTAAAGTTGTATTGCGTAACTTTGAAGGCGTCATCACAACTTATACAGAGCCAACAGAATATCACAACGACTGTGACTGTCCAGAATGTCAGAAACGCAGAGCACAAGAAGCAACAGACAACCTCACAGGTAAGGACATCGTTGTTGACGGCGTGATTTCATTGTTACAAGGCGAGAAGATGAACATCGAGCCATCTAAGATTAAACGTCACGAGAGACACAATAAATAATGCATAATATATAATGCATAATTCATAATTGTTGAGTACAATTGTGAGATTATCATGATATTAAACGCATCAATTACGCAGGGAGATACTGTGTGATTGGTGCGTTTTATTTTGATGGATTAAAATATGATTTTAACAATTTTTAACGTAAATGTTAATGAAAGAGTGGGAGAGATGTTAAGATTTGTTAAGATTCCGATTCAAATCGCTTTCTCGCCTTATTTAATTCTATCTGCAGCTCTTCTTCTGTAGGCAGAGTCAATTTATATTTGGAAGCGAAGATCTGTTTGGCATCATTTAGCACCGAATATTTTGCTATAGCCTCATTCTTCTCAGAACATAGAATCAGACCTATAGTGGGATTGTCATCGTCTTGTTTTGTCAATGCATCGAACATTCTTATATAACTATCCATCTGCCCGACATCCTGATGAGTCAATTTGCCTAATTTAAGGTCGATTAAGACATAACATTTTATTTTACAGTTATAAAATACCAGATCAACATAGAAGTCCTCGTCTTCAAATCGCATCCTCTTTTGTCGAGCGACGAAACAAAATCCGTTGCCCAATTCCATAAGAAACTCTTGTAGATTATTTATAAGGCTCTTCTCAATATCATTCTCTCTTAACGCAGGATATTCCTTCAGATTAAGGAATTCTAAAATATAAGGATCTTTTATTATATCCTCAGGAATTAACTTCTGCAACTTTTCATTAGCATCATCTATTACAATTTTTTTGTCACGGCTGCTTAACAAACGCTCATAATACAAAGTGGATATTTGTCTGTCCAATTGTCGAGTTGACCAAACGGAATTAGCCGCTTCATTCATATACCAGATACGAGCATCTTTGTTTTCAATCCTTAATAAACTACGATAATGAGTCCAACTCAATTCGTGGCGCAGTGCGTCACAAATCGGGAATGTTTTGTAAAACAATCTCATATATCTCAAGTTGCTTTCATCGAAGCCTTTCCCAAACTCTTTGGTGAGACGTTTGGATATATTCTTTAGGATGCTTTTGCCATATTCGGCTCTTTCCCAATGAAGCTCATCTTCAACAATGACTTTACCGATATTCCAATATGCAATCACCATTGTGAAATTAACTGCTCGATAAGCCGCCTGACGAGAATCACGAATAATCCTTTCAATCTTTATAGCAAGATTGTTTTCAATTTCATTGAAATTCTGTAAATGTTTTCCCATATCATCATAAATTTTGGTAAAATTCTCTTCCGCAAAGTTACAACAACTTCTTCAGATCCTCCATGTTTGGCAAAGCCTTCCTGAAACGTTCCGGCAGTTCTTGCGAAGTCCTAAATGTTGCAACTCCCATTGGCTTTGAAGTATCGGAGAAAGACAATTCCACGATTTCCTCATTTTTGCTTTTACATAAAATTATTCCGATAGAAGGATTCTCGTCAGGAAGTTTAACATATTTATCTAATGCCGCGAGATAGAAGTTCATTTTCCCTGTA
>JAZNVS010000048.1:0-21501 GCA_045592965.1 Bacteroidales bacterium
ACATAAATTATCTTATTATAACGTCCGCGCTCACGAAGGTCTGATGCGTAACGTAGTGATTCGTTGCAACGGCAAAGGCGAGTTCATGGTAATCGTCGTCATCAATGAAGAAAACGACTTGGTGAGAAACGTGATGATTCCTGAACTACAGAAACGTTTCCCTGAAATCATCTCGATAATGTTGGTCATCAACAACAAGTTCAACGACATCATCACCGGCCTTCCTTTTGAAAACGTCTATGGCGAAGAATGTCTCATCGAGACGATGAAAGCACCGCGTGAAGGTCACGACGACTTGAAGTTCAGAGTCGGACCTGTGTCGTTCTTCCAGACTAACGTCTATCAAGGCGAGCGACTCTACAAAGCAGCCTTCGACCTCGCCGATGTTCAAGGCAACGAGCTGATGTATGACCTCTACACTGGAACAGGAACGATAGCATTATATTTCGCGAGATTCGTAAAAAACGTCGTTGGCGTCGAATATGTCGAGGAAGCCATCGCTGACGCTAAGATTAACAGCGAGTTTAACAATATTAATAATGTGAAGTTCTACGCCGGCGATATGGCGAAAGTCTTTACCGACGAATTTATCGAAAGCAACGGACGTCCCGACTTAGTCGTCACCGACCCGCCACGCGCAGGTATGCACGAGAAAGTCGTGGAACAGCTTCTCAAGATACAACCTAAGAAAATTGTCTATATCAGCTGTAACCCAGCCACACAAGCCCGAGACCTTCAGCTCCTCGATGCAAAATACGAAGTGAAAGCCGTACAGCCAGTCGACATGTTCCCTCATACACACCATGTGGAGAATATTGTACTTCTGAAGTTGAAAATTGAAAGTTGAAAGTTGAAAATTAATGTAGAGACGTGACATATTACACCGACTGAAATAAACACGATGTAATTGGTGCGTCTTAGAATTGAGAATTGTTAGTTATGGAAGAGGTTCAAAGCTCATTGCTCATTGCTCAAAGCCCAAGAATCTATCTCGTCGGTTATATGGGTTCGGGGAAGTCGTCGGCTCTGAAGCAGTTAGGCAAGTTGCTTTCATGGGAGACGTATGACCTCGACCATCTTTTCGAAGAAAGATATAAGATTTCGGTTCAGGATTTCTTTCATAAATACGACGAAGCCGCTTTCCGTAAGTTAGAGTCGCAGTTGTTGAAAGAGACGGTGAAATATGAACACGCCGTCATCGCCACGGGCGGAGGCACGCCGTGTTTTTACGACAATATGGATTGGATGAACGCCAATGGCACGACTGTATTTTTAAAGGTATCGACAAAGACCGCCGTCGTCAGGCTGCTCAATTCCAAGAAGAAACGACCGCTCATCGAAGGCAAAAGCGAGGAACAATTGTTGGAATACGTGGAGCGGCATTATGGCGAGCGCATGCCGTTTTACGAAAAAGCGCAATATACGGTAAAGGGAGAGAATTTGGATGTGAAGGAGATTTTTGTCTAAAGACGAAAGTCTAAAGTCTAAAGATTTATTTGAGCTATGATCTATAGGCACTGAGACTGTCGAAGTGCTCGCAGCATCCACACACATTTTCTCGCAGAGACGCAGAGAAACGCAAAGTGTTTTTATGCTTATTTCTCTTTGAAGACTTCGCCAGACATCTTACAAATTTTCAAACATATCAGGACGCATCAATGTGCATTTGTTTTCAAAGGCATCATTGACACGTCACTTCAATTGTTAATTCTTAATTGTCAGGTCTTTAACCTTCTCTACAAAAGCCTCTATATCTTCTTCTGTGGTGTCGAAAGAGCAGAGCCATCTCACTACGTCATTGTCATAATCCCAGTCGTAGAAGAAATAATGTTTCTGCAACTCTGTCCATATCTCGCGAGGCAGCTGCACGAAGACGCCGTTAGCCTGCACAGGATACATCACCTTAAGCTGCGGAACATCCTTCACTTTGTCATATAACATCTGCGCCATCCTGTTAGAATGCTCAGCGTTCTTTTTCCAAAGTTCGTCTTTGAAATAAGCCTCGAACTGAACCGCCAAGAATCGCATCTTACTGCAAAGCTGCAACGCTTGTTTTCTGCGGTATTTGAAATCTCTCGCAAGTTCAGGATTAAGGAACACTATCGCCTCCCCTATCATCAAACCGTTTTTCGTTCCGCCGAAGGAGATAACATCTACACCTAAATCGGTGGTCATCTCTTTGAAGGAGCAGCCGAGAGCTACAGCAGCATTTGCGAGGCGAGCTCCGTCGATATGAAGGTACATATTATATTCGTGAGCGAGCTCGACGAGCGCTTTAATCTCTTCCAATGTATATAAGGTACCTAGCTCCGTTGACTGCGTTATCGTTATCGCTTTAGGCTGAGAATGATGTTCAAAGCCGAATCCATGAAGCTGCGTCCTAACAAGTTGAGGCGTGAGTTTTCCGTCTGGCGTCGCTACCGTGAGAAGACGACAGCCCACCACGCGCTGCACTGAACCGCATTCATCTACATTGACATGAGCCGACTCCGCGCACACCACAGCCTCATGCGAACGACACATAGCGTCGATACATAAAGTGTTGGCACCTGTGCCGTTGAAGACGAAAAACACAGAAGCCCGCTCTCCAAAATTCTCCTTGAATATATTTTCCACCCTCGCGCAATATTCGTCGTCGCCATACGCAAGAGCGTGATTTACATTAGCATCAGAAATTGCCTTTAAAACCTCTGGACAAATACCAGAATGATTGTCGCTACCAAAACCTCTTTTCATGATTATAATAATTTAGATTGTAAAGATAGAAAAAAGTCTAAAGTATAAAGATAAAAGTCTAAAGATTTTTTTTGCTTGATGAAATCCTGTATGGACGTGGCTTATTCGATCGTCTCACCTCCAACATACTCTGAGTCTGATACAAGTGTTCCGTCTTCGGAGACGAATGCGAGAATACCTTGTTTTATTGTACCCATGATAGTAGAAAATTTAGGGGATTTCTACAAATTAAATTTGTGACAATCAGCTGGTTATATTGATATTTTTATTATATTTGCTATAAATTTAAAAATATATGAAATTTCAGAAGAAAACAGGAATGAGTTTGTTCGAACAGGAAAATACGATGGAATCGTTATCTAAGATGGGGAATCCTCTTGTACTGTTGAAAGAGATTGCTGATTTTGAACAGTTTAGGAATGAACTTGAGAAGTTTTTTGCAAACGACAGCAAGAAGAACAATGCAGGTCGCAAGCCTATTGATCCTGTTTTCATGCTGAAGGTTCTGTTTCTTCAGAGGAGTCGGAATGGTAACATCGGATTCACAAATCTGGTCTATAATATGTGCAGATTGGTTCAGATAAAGAGGTATCATCCCGATTGGATTATGAATTAAATATTATATAATCAACAAGTTACCCCCCGATTTATTTAAAAAAATATTTAAAGAAGTTTGGATTATTGAAATAAAAATATAAACTTTGCAAAACATAATAGAGAAGTAAAAAAAGATATGGAGAATAAGAAAAACGACATACGAATTTTAGGCAAGAACAAGTTCATAAAACGTATATCTCGATGAATATAGCATTTATTGAGAGTTATTTTTAAAGAAATAAATCAAACTACCGATGTGGAAAAATGGGTTCTATCCATTGATGTAGGAGAATTAATAATAAATAGGACCCTCCTTAAATAATAATACATGTACAAAATGATAAAAATTATAAGTACAATATTGCTTATTTGTATTAATGTAATTTGCTTCTCCCAGCAGAATTACTCCGTCATCAAAGGAAACGTAGGGATAAAGAATGTAAACATCTCAATTATCAATACCAATTTCGGCGTGAGTTCTGACGACAATGGAGATTTTATTATGGCGTTGCCGAAGACTGAAAAGCAAGTCGGTCTGTTGTTTACTTGCATCGGTTATGAAGATACTTTGGTGAGCGTGATTCCGAATCGTGATACGATAAATCTCAACTTCAAGATGAAGGAAACTACGTATATGCTCGAAGCGATAGGAGTTGGTGCCGATAAGATAAAACGTTACAGCGAACCAAGTTATGTTATGTATGATTTCGAAATTTATGATGATAAGGTTTTTGTCCTTCAGAGAAAAGGAAATACATTAAAAGAATGTAGGATTTTGGTTCAAGATTTATGGCTCGACCCGATAGATACGATTATTGTTCCCAATCATATTGAACCAGAAAAGATAATAGTCGATTGCACGGAAAGTTGTCAGCTGATAGGAACGGATTCCGTCTATCAGGTGGTGAAAAATAATGATACATACGAATTGATGTTTCCGACTGAGAAAGGACGTTATGATAAAGTGTTGAAAGATATAATTTTCTTTACTGATAAATATATTTATTTCAATAAGTTGAAGATTGACGGATATTATTCAGAATTTTTCAGGATTGGGAAGGAATCGAAAGAAAAGGAAATGATGTTTGTTTGCGACGATACGAAATCTTATCGTAATATTGGAGAGGAAAAACAATGGCATAAAGAATATCTTGAGCAACTTCCTCCAACTTTTTGTGGTGCATTTCCAACACCAGAAGAATGGGCTGTGTTTGTGAAAGTTGCATGGTTCCATACCAAAGACAATCATCTTGATGTAATTGATGATACTTTGTACTATTTCGATCATTTTAACGGCAAGATTCTTACATACGATGAAGGCATGAATCTTCTTAATGAATGTGAAATTACTTATCCTACTGAAGAAGATTTCTGGCAACATAAGGTTTATAAAGACAAAGCATTCGGAAAATTCTATACGATATTTGGTTCTGTTGTAAATGAAATTGATGTCACGACTGGAAAGACTACTTCTGTAGCAAATGCGAATCAATGGATTACAGAAAAGATAATCATTTATAAAGGAAGTCTTTATGCCGTTACGAAAAAAAGAAACGCCATGGGAATGTTCGAGTCGTATATTGAAAGGATTGAGCTATAGCAATGAGCCTCGAGCTTTGAGCAATCAGAATGGCTCACAGCTCATAGCCCATGGCTCACAGCAAAAAAAATAACACATTATGAAAAAACTACTACTAACCATAACGCTTCTCCTCTGCGGGATAATGACTTTCGCTCAGGAAAATAATTACTCCGTCGTTAAAGGAAACGTAGGAATAGAGAATGTAAACATTTCGATTATCAATACCGACTTTGGAGTGAGTTCCGACAACAATGGCGATTTTATTATGATGCTTCCGAAAACAGAAAAACAAGTTGGTTTGCTGTTTTCGTGTATCGGTTACGAAGATACTTTGGTAAGTATTGTCCCTAATCGAGATACGATAAGTCTTAACTTCAAGATGAAGGAAACTTTTTATATGCTTGAAGCAGTTGGCGTGAGTGCAGAAAGAGTTGCAAAATATGAAGATGAGAAATATGTAATGATAGATTTTGAAATTGCCGATGACAGATTTTATATTCTTCAAAGAAAAGAAAGAACGACAAAAGATTTCAGAGTGCTTGTGACTGATATGTTTTTTGAACCATACGACACAGTACCTTTGCTCGAAAGAATAAAACCGACCAATCTTTACTTTGATGTTGTTACTCAGCAATGCCAGATTGTAGGACAAGATTCTGTTTATATTGTCTTTGAACAAAATGGCAAGACTTTTTACGGCTATCCTGTTGAGACAGATTATTATATGAGAGTGATGAAGGTTTATAATTTTACGACAGATGACTACGTCTATTATCAAAAGAAAAAGTCAAAAGGATATGCTATTGAGTTTTATCGGGCAAATGTGAATACTGGAGAAAACAATAAGATTTTTTCGAGTGATGATTCATACAAACTTAGAGAGATAAAGAAGGAGAGGGAGTTTCATAGAAAGAATAGGATTAAGGTTATTGTCGGGAAAGATGAGGTAATGGAATTAGGTCCTAAGCCGAACGAATGGGAGAATTTCATATCAAAGGCGTGGTATCAGTCGAAGAATGCGTATCTTGGTCATGTTGGCGACACCTTATATTATTTTAATCATCTTGATGGAAGAATTGAAACATACGATGAGGAATTGAATCTGATACGCTATTGTGATATTACGTATCCGATGAAAGAAAACTTCTGGCGGCATACTATTTATCAGGACAGAGCGTGGGGAACTTTTTATACGTTTTTCGGAACAACACTTAACGAGATTGACGTGATAAATGGCAAAACAACATCAAAAGTCAATGCGAATAGTATGTTGAGCAGGAAGATGATTATTTATAAAGGATATTTGTATCAGTTAAAAAGGAAAAGAGATACTAGTAATACAGAAAACTCCTATATTGAGAGAATTAGATTGTAAGTATTTATATAATTAACGTGAGTTCGATATAAGGAACTACAAATAATCAAGGAATAATCTTCATCAGATAAACTTGAACCCTGTAAGGGTTACAGATAAGCAGGCAGACGATGAAGCGTCAGCGTAATCTCTGCTCAAGATGAGCCGAGAGCAATCAAAGCGCTGTAGGCGCGACAGAGTTCTGCCGTCCCTACAGGACTGCTTGTAAGTGATTAGAATAAGGTCAATTGATTTTGCCATCTTCGATTGAATGTTTTTTAACTGTTTCATTAAAAAATTTGCAGAAGTCGTCTGCCATATAGAAAATTTCAATAACTTTGTTATCGGATAACATAAGGTTTTGTTCTTTTTGTTAGCACTTTAAAGATCCAAAAAAATATCGTTATGTTATTCATTTTTAGTAAATTATTTTATATCGAACTCACGTTAAATAATATGTAATATAGTTAATATTATGAAGATAAAGTCATTCTTTCAATGGGATTTATTGATAAGTATTATAACCATAGTCTTTAACGCTTTATTTGTGTTTTGTGTATGGGACGCTTTTCAGACCGGAGTCCTTGCTTTTGAAATCATTTCATTATGTTTTATAATAATACCGATTTTATTTTTGCCTATTCGTCTCATAGTCACTGATCAAGAGCTGAGAGTCATAAGATTGTGCGGATGGGTTAAGATTAATGTCTCTGATATTAAATCATGTGTGATTATAAAAGACAGTGATGAGTTTTTTAACAATGGCAAAAGGAGATTCGGCAGCGGAGGAATGTACGGCATTTTAGGCCATTTTAAACATAACAGGTTAGGAAAGATGAGGTGTTTTGTTACTCACAGAGAACAATGTTTTCTCGTAAAAACAAAAAGTGATCGTATTTTTGTGATTAGCTCTTCAAAACGTGAAGAAATAGTTGCTTCAATAAATAATGTGATTTCAACATAAAAAACTAAAAGAGCATCAATCATATCCATGTTTATGCTCTATCTTTATTTTGCAATAATCCAATGGTAATTTTGTGACGTATATGTATGTCCTAAAACTTCATTTTCAAAATTATCACTAATAATAATAGTTTCTTATTTTTTACAGTCAATTTACAGATATTTTTTATTAGTCTTTTTTTATTTAAACTGATTTCAATTTTCAACTTTCAATTTTCAATTTTCCTCACTCCCACCAAACAGCAAATCGCTCCTACTCCTAATCCGACGAAGATTCCATCGACAGGAAGTTTTATGAATTGTGCGATGATAAGTGCAGTCGTTCCTGCAATAATGGAAATTAAAATCCATTGTGATTTAATTCTTCTTGAGAAAAACAATGCCAATGTCAGAGGAATAAATACCGCCGTGGCACGAAGTCCCATCGACAGGAATCCCAAGTCGTTGATGAACGAGCCTGAGAATGTTGCGGCAAAAACGACTGACAACAACAAAATCCCGACTATCGTCATCCTGGAGACTCTCAGATTCTTTGACGATTCGTTCAAAGAAGGATTTATCTTTGTAAACACGTCGCGCACAAGAATCGTAGATGCTCCGAGAGTAAGTCCCGAGCCACCTATTATTATAGTTATCAGCAATGTTCCAAGTACGATACCACCGAGAAACTCAGGGATATGATGCGTTATGAAAAGAGGAAAGGCCTGCGCCGTCGTCGCCATAACTCCTACATCTTCAGGCAGCGACTCTCCGACGACGGCAAGAGTCTCCACCTCTTCCATTGTGACGTAATGTCCTCTCATATAAAGACCTATCAGCACGCAAGCCGCTCCGATAGGTATCGTCAGCACAGCAGAAATCATCGCTCCTTTACGAGCAACGCTGTCGGTCTTGGCAGCCCAAATACCTTGAGCATAACTCTGCGTAGCCAAAACGCCGAGTATCACAGACAGACACGAGCCTATGTCTTTGCCCGCTCCACGCGACAAGAGATTATTATATTGTTTTGAAACGAATGTAGAGACGTCACCCTGTGGCGTCTGATCAAACAGTGGCGTCTTAATTGCATGCATCATTTCCTCGATGGAAGTCATAAGTCCATGATAGCCATCGGTAAGAGAAAGAACTATAACACCTCCAGCAAGAGAAGATACGCATAATAGTATGAGTTTCACTATTCCGCCAATACCGGCGCTCCACAAGCCGCCGAAGACGACATACGCCATCATTATAAGACACGACAATGCGGCGGCAAGATAAAACTTCATAGGAAAAAGTGTCATCAGAAGTGCCGACGCAGATAATATTTGTGCCACTACACTGACGAACATTCCAATAGAACACAAGACAGAACCTAACACCTCAGCCTTCTTTCCATATTCTTTAGAGACGACTTCCAAAAGCGTCGTGCAGTCGCTTCTTCTCAAAGGCACGACGTAACCTATTGCTAAAAAGACACATCCTAGAGCTGCGCCGAGAGTAAACCACCAAGCCGACAATCCGTATGTAAAAGCGAGCTGCGCCGTCCCGACAGTCGATTGTCCGCCAATCAAAGTTCCCATGATGGTGCCACAGACGACCCATGTACCTGCCTTGCCTCCTGCGTGCGAGAAGTCGGCAGCCGTCTTCACTTTTCTCGACGACAATATTCCTACTACTTCTATCAAAACGACAGACAAAATGATTCCTAATATGTGATAAAAAGAAACTTCCATTTAATCATAAGAATTTCAGTTGTTTATCCCACACTTTCCAATCAGGCATTTCCGCAGTCATCAAGGCGTAGAATTCCGTAGAATGATTCATGTGGACAAGATGACAAAGCTCATGTAAAATCACAGCTTTTATACAACCCTCTGGTAGCTTTATCAAATCTAAATTTAAATTAATACTTCCTTTCGAAGAACAACTTCCCCACCGTGTCTTCATCTTCTTTATCGTAAAAGATTTAGGAAAGACATTATATTTCTTCATCTGTTTCATCAGAGGAACTGATATTTCCTGAAAAACTTGATGCGCTTGCTGGTAATACCATCTTTCAAGTAAAACCGCCATCAAATCCGACACGTTATATTTTGCATTAACTATTATTGTATCATCACGAAACTCAACAGTATTTTCAGGAGATATAATTATTCTTAATGGATATTGTTTTCCAAGGAAATAATGCATTTCGCCATCGACAAATTTCTTAGGTTCGCGACTTTTCTTTTCAGGAGCGTCGAGGCGATTGAAAATCCATCTATGATGTTTTACGAGAAAAGGTTCCACCTCATCAATATTATAAAGGAGAGGCACTTTCAGTTCTATGCGTTTGTCGGGATGAATCTGAATGGCGACAGTCCTTCTCTGCGAGCGAACTATTTCGCAATCTATCTGACGACCTTTTATATTGAACGACTTTTGCATACGATTCAGAAATTCACGATAAACTTATTCAACACTTTCCCAAATTCCCACCCCAATTATCATCTATTAATTGTTAATTGTCAACTGTTAATTGTCAACTGACTTTGGGCGTTCCGGCTATGCCGTCGGGCTTTCCGCTATATCTTTTTCCGCTGCGCTCCAAAAGGATGCCGCTCCAATCCCTAACGCGGAGGGCTACAATAAAAAAAGGGTCTCTTTCGAAACCCTTAGTTTTGGTGACCCGCCTGAGGCTCGAACTCAGGACCCCCACATTAAAAGTGTGATGCTCTACCTACTGAGCTAGCGAGTCATCCTCTTGTTTGCGAGTGCAAAGGTACAACATTTTTTAACACTTCCAACATTTTTTCAAAAAAAAATTAAAAAAATTTTTAATCCAAAATTCCTTTCCCCTCGCGAATAATAATTATTTCATTTTCAGTACAATCTACAATAGTACTTTCTTCTTTACCACCGAAACCTCCGTCAATAATTATATCAACCTTGTCCTTATAAGCATCGTTTATCTCCTCCGGATCTGTCATAAAACCGGAAATTTTATCCTCATCTACGATAGAAGTCGTTAAAATCGGGCATCCGAGTTCACGGACTATGTTTGTAATTATTGGCTGGTCAGGAATACGGATACCTATAGTTTTTTTGTTATTCTTAAAAATTTTCGGCACATTATTGTTAGCTTCGACTATAAAAGTGAAAGGACCAGGAAGGTTACGTTTCATCATTTTGAAGACATCGTTATTAATAGGTCGTGTAAAATCCGACAGCATACTCAGGTCATGAAATATAAAAGAGAAGTTAGCTTTCTCCTTCTTTATACCTTTGATTCTAGCGATACGCTCGAGAGCTTTGTTACTATTAATGCTACATCCAATACCATAAATAGTATCTGTCGGGAATATAATCACGCCGTCGTCTTCAAGACACTCCAATATCATCTTTATATAACGAGGATTGGGATTTTCGGGATAAAGTTTAAGAAACATGACATTACATTATTTAAGGGTGCAAATATAATATTTTTCAAGTCAACAGTCAACTGACAACGAACAACATATTTTGTTCACGACATAATTATATCTTCTCAGAAAATTCTGAGATTATGAGTTTCTGAATTTCTGAGATTTATATAAAAAAACTCTTGTTTTTTCAAAAATAAATCATTACTTTTGCACTCGTTTTTAAGTTCACTTCGAGATTGACTTTATAAATATAAATCAATAACTTAAAACAGCAGATTAGTTTAACAATCCTTGATAATTTATCGAAGTGGTTATTGAGTACAATTAAATATCATTATTATAATGAGCGAAAATCAAAACATCATCAACGAAAACGTTGTTGAAAAAGCAGAAAAACAAGTAAGAGTAAAACCAACTCCAGATGCTAACTTCGATTGGAGCAGCGATCACAAAAAATTTGACAACTACAAGTCAGAAGAACGCAAGCAATTAGAAGCTATGTACGAAAAGACAATGAGTCAAATTGCTGACCATGAAGTCGTTGAAGGTACAGTCGTTGGTAAGACATCACGTGAGGTTGTTGTCAACATCGGATTCAAATCAGATGGTGTTATCCCAGTAGCAGAATTCCGTCACAATCCTAACTTAAAAGTTGGTGACAAGATCGAAGTTTACGTAGAAAACCAAGAAGGCATCAACGGCCAATTAGTTTTATCACACAAAAAAGCTCGCATCTTGAAATCATGGGATCGCGTTAACGAAGCTTACGACAAACAAGAAATCGTTCAAGGTTATGTTAAGAGCCGCACAAAAGGTGGCTTGATCGTCGATGTATTCGGAATCGAAGCATTCTTGCCAGGTTCACAAATCGATGTCAAACCTATCCGCGACTATGACGTATTCGTTGACAGCATCATGGAATTCAAAGTTGTTAAAATCAACCAAGAATACAAAAACGTCGTCGTTTCACACAAAGCTCTTATCGAAGATGAAATCGAACAACAAAAGATGGAAATCATCGGTAAACTTGAAAAAGGTCAAGTTCTCGAAGGCATCGTGAAGAACATCACTTCATACGGTGTATTCATCGACCTCGGTGGCGTTGATGGTTTGATCCACATCACAGACCTCTCATGGGGCCGCATCAACCACCCAGAAGAAATCGTTAAACTCGACGAACAAATCAAAGTCGTTATCCTCGACTTCGACGATAACAAGAAACGTATCGCTCTCGGTTTGAAACAACTCACTCCTCACCCATGGGACGCTTTAGATCCTAACCTCAATGTCGGTGACGTTGTTAGCGGTAAAGTTGTTG
The DNA here is from genome assembly GCA_045592965.1 of Bacteroidales bacterium. GTDB lineage: Bacteria > Bacteroidota > Bacteroidia > Bacteroidales > F082 > Limimorpha. The sequence continues at coordinate 11,937 of JAZNVS010000048.1, forward strand.
TCATCGCTGACTACGGCGCATTCATCGAAATCGCTCCTGGCGTAGAAGGTTTGATCCACGTTTCAGAAATGTCATGGTCACAACACTTACGTACAGCTCAAGACTTCTTGAAGATCGGTGACGACGTACAAGCTAAGATTTTGACATTAGACCGCGAAGAACGCAAAATGTCTTTGGGCATGAAACAACTCATCCCAGATCCATGGGCAAACATCAAAGAACGTTACGCTATCGGTTCAAAACAAACCGCTACAGTTCGTAACTTCACTAACTTCGGTATCTTCGTAGAAATCGAAGAAGGTGTTGATGGCTTGATTCACATCTCAGACCTCAGCTGGTCAAAGAAAATCAAACACCCAGCAGAATTCACAAAGATCGGTGATACTATCGATGTAGTCGTTCTCGACGTCGATGAAGAAAACCGCCGCCTTAGCTTAGGCCACAAACAACTTGAAGAAAACCCATGGGATGTTTTCGAAAGCATCTTCACAGTAGGTTCAATTCAACAAGGTACAATCATCAGCTCAAGCGATAAAGGTGTTGTAGTTTCATTACCTTACGGCGTTGAAGGTTTCTGTCCAAACCGTCACCTCAAGAAAGAAGACGGCTCAAATGCTAAGATGGACGAAACAATCGACTTCAAAGTCATCGAATTCTCAAAAGAAAACAAGAAGATCATCCTCTCCCACTCACGTATTTGGGAAGACAAAGTAGCTGCAGAACGCGAAGTTGAAACAGAAGTTAAAGAAAAAGCTGCAAAAGCAACAAAACGCACTGTAAAACAAATCAACGACAATGTTGAACGCACTACTTTAGGTGACTTAGACGTTTTCGCAGAATTGAAAGAAAAAATGGAAGCTCAAGAAGCTAAAGGTGAATAATTGAAAAATCACTTCATAAGTGAAAAGCCTCTGATATTATTTCAGAGGCTTTTTTTGTCTTAGAGCGGATAACGGGGCTCGAACCCGCGACCTAAAGCTTGGGAAGCTTTCGCTCTGCCAACTGAGCTACATCCGCATTTCGCTTGGCAAAAGTAAAAATAATTTCGCAATCTAATTCATAAAGGCATAAAAAAATCTTTCGTCTTTCGTCTTTCGTCTTTAGCCTTTTCTTATCTTTGCAAAAATTGAAATCAATAAAATCTATTATAATGAAACACACTATTAGCTTATTACTTATCGCGATGATTTTTATGTCATCTTGCACATCTTCAACATCTGAAACAAAAAATGAAACGGCTTCAAAACCTGAGGTCGATGAAGTAACACAAAAGGCTCTCGAGGAATGGCGTTCCGAACATTTTGGAATGTTCATACACTTCGGCATCTACTCAAAACTCGCCGGCTGGTGGAAAGGCGAAAAGATTCCTTACTACGGCGAACAAATCATGAATCACGCCCGTATCCCTATTGATGAATACGAGGCAGTGGCAAGAGAGTTCAATCCTAAAGACTTCAACGCCGACGAGATAGTGAAACTCGCTAAAGACGCTGGCATGAAATATATCGTCATGACTTCAAAACATCACGACGGATTCTGTATGTTCCACACCGAAACGACAGACTATAACATCGTCGATTTCACTCCTTTCGGAAGAGACGTGGTGAAAGAATTGTCGGAAGCCTGCCAACGTCACGGAATGAAATTCGGTCTTTATTACTCACTCCCAGATTGGCATTATCCTCTCGGAATACCTCGCTTGGAACCTGATACTACAACCAAATGCCACGAATATGTAAACCAAGTTTATTCTCCTCTTGAAATAGTAACTCCAGAATTGGAAGATTATATCGTAGCGCAAGTCACAGAATTACTTACCAATTACGGCGATATCAACACTCTCTGGTTCGACATGGGACTCGTAACACCAGAACAAAGCAAACGTTTCCGTGAGACTGTGAAGTCGCTTCAACCTAAATGTATCATCAACGGAAGAATCATGAACAACCAAGGCGACTACATGACTTTACCTGATAACGGTGACGTGGCTGGATACGAAAACATCTTCTGGGACAACCCAGCTTCGATGTACGGAACATGGGGATACAAGTCGTGGATCAACCGTCCTCAAGTTATTGAGCAAGTCGGGGTACAGTTAGGAAGATTATTCAGTACCGTACAACATGGTGGCGTTTTCTTGCTCAACATCGGTCCTGATGGCGACGGTAACGTCATTCCTTATGAGAAAGAAGTCCTGACATTGATAGGCGATTATTTCAGAAAAAATCCTGACGCATTAGATAAGATAGAAGTCAGTTATAAAGACAAAACTATAGTTAAATCAGAGAATAACGCCTTTGAACTTACCGACAACAATGGTATGATGCACGCCGAGATTGACGGCACAGGATATATGAGTACACAAGTCGATTCATGGCGTTCATGGGAGATGGAAGTTGAAGAAGACGGAATCTACGATGTCTTCATCGTCTATCTCCCACAATATTTAGACAAGAAATATTCATTTGAATGCGGCGAAAATAAAATCGACCACACACTTCCAGGTGTTGACCAAATGATTCAGACTTCATATGTAGGCAAGATGAATCTCAAAAAAGGAACAAACACTTTCAGATTAGATCAAGCTGAGAAATGCTATCCTTTGGAACCGTTAGGATTAGAATTGCAGAAGATAATTGTGAGGAAGAGATAGTAAGGCCGCAAAGTCACAAGGTCTTAAAGTCGCAAGGTCGCAGAGTTTAAGGTGATTTCTATAAATTGCTTTTCGAAAGATTTATGAATTTTTATCTGAGAAGATTTTTGTATTTCTCGAAAGAGCATAGCGAGCTATGTGATTGAAAGAAAGACGAAAAGATTCCGACAAAAAACATAAATCTCGAAAAAGTTTATTTTGCGAATGACTAAAAATATTAAAACGTGGAATTTATAGAAGTCACCTTAAATATCTTTGCGACCTTGTGACTTTAAGATTTTAAGATTCTTTCATACAAAAATCTAGGAGCAAAACCAATTTCATTGTTCCAATCGACAGTAAAATGGTCTAAGGTAAAAGATTTAAAGTAGTCTATATCACGTAATTTTTGACATATTCCTTTATCCATCAATGGCGTAAAATCCATCAATCCAACCTCCCCGTTATTAAATGTCAATCTTAAAATATAATCTCTGACATATTCTGCTTTTATTATTTTCAAGATAAAATCATTCATAATTATTTTAAAGGATCTATTTTATTTGCAATTTCGCTATTTGAAAGCAATCTCCAATTTTCCAGCAACTCTTCCTTATGAATATCTAACCATTCATAAACTAATTTTAATTCTCGTCTCGGCAAAGAACCTGTTACGACACCTTCTTCTATTGTGATAATTGCTTCGTAGTCATTATACCAAACGTGAAAATGTGGAGGATTATGGTCATCAATATACATATAGATAACAATCCCAAAAAATCTGCTAATTTCCGGCATAGTAAATAAATAAAAGTTTCATTATTATGTTCTGGTTTCTCATTTTTTCACTATCACAAGTGCCTGCTATTTATTAAAAAGAACGGGCACTTGCGATAGCGAGATGTCTCATCACTCAGCAGATGTTGCCAAAGGTGATGGCGTTGTGTAAGTTCTTGCAGCCAATTCTTTATCGAACATATAGACAGCGTATGGATTATCTTTAATCATACGGAGACTGTCGATCATCTTTTGAGCTGTCTCTTCTTCCTCAACTTGTTCGTCGATGAACCATACGAGACGATTTTGTGTTGCGTAATCTTTCATCTCAACAGCTAAAGCATTGATGTCGTTGATTAAAGAAGTAACTTTCTGCTCATGTTGAAGTGTGTCTTCAAAAGCTTCCAATGGTGATTCCCATTTAGTCTTGACAGCGTCGATAGCTTTAAGTTCGACACGACCGCCACGTGAAACCAAGTAGTTATAGAAAATCATGGCGTGATCTTGTTCTTCTTTAAATTGAACCTCAAACCAGTTAGCGATACCGCCCAAACCCATTTCATGGAAGTTTGTAGCCATCGACAAATAAAGATAAGCCGACCATAACTCAGCGTTTATCTGCGCATTGATAGCGTCTTGTAACTTTTTATTAATCATATAATTTAACGTTTAATGTGTTTTTTTATTCTTTCCTGCAAATATATACAATTATTTTTTGAAAAAGTTTATGAACATAAAGATAAATTTTTATCTTTGTGTCTTCCAAATATAAACGCCTATGTTAGAATTATCGACAAACGACAAAAAACAACTTGAAGGTTTAAATATTTCAGTTGAACAAGTAGAGAGACAAGTCAATCAGTTCAGAACCGGATTCCCATATAGTGATTTGATTGCGCCTGCAACTATAGGAAACGGGATTATAAAATTCAGTGACACTGAAGTTCAGGAACTTATAAAGCAATTCGATGAAGACAAACAATATTATGATATATTAAAGTTTATTCCGGCATCAGGAGCTGCAAGCCGTATGTTTAAAAATCTTTACTCTTTTGTTGAAGAATACGAAGGCAAGGAAATTCCACAAGATTTCTTACATAAGGAAAATATAAAAACCGATTCTGTAGAGTTTTTCTTCGTTAATATAAGAGACTTTGCGTTTTACGATGACCTCAAACACAATATGGCAGAGCATGGCAAAGACATCAACACACTTCTGAACGAGAACAAACTCACTGACATAGCAGAGTTTCTCCTTGAGAACAAAGGCCTCGGATATGGAAAGCTGCCAAAGGCCTTGCTTAAATTCCACAGATACAAAGAGATTTCACGTTTCGCTTTTGAAGAACATTTGGTTGAAACTGCTCAATATAGCACATCAGAGACAGAAGAAGGCATCGTTGCTCAGTTACATTTCACCGTTTCACAAGAACACTTAAATATTTTTAAGAAAGTTGTCGAAGAGGTCGTCCCACGATATGAAGAACAATTCGGTATACGTTACGACATCTCTTATTCCGTTCAAAAACCATCTACCGACACTGTCGCCGTTGATATGAACAACGAGCCTTTCCGCAACAATGACGGCAGCTTATTATTCCGTCCAGGAGGTCACGGTGCTCTGATTCAGAACCTCAACGACTTACATAAAGAAATCATTTTCATAAAGAACATAGATAACGTTGTTCCCGACAGATTAAAACAAACTACATACGATTATAAGAAAGTATTAGGAGGTTATCTGTTTAAATTACAACAACAACAATTTGAATATCTTAACTTATTAGACGAAGGTTGTTTAGCAAATGATGAGATAGATATGATTGCAACCTTTGCCAAAGAGAAGCTAATGATAGACATACCTAATTATTATAAGACATATAACGAAATAGAAAAGATTGACTTTCTATATGGCAAGCTCAACCGTCCGATGCGTATCTGTTGTATGGTGAAAAACGAAGGCGAGCCTGGAGGCGGTCCTTACTGGGTGAGAAACAGCAACGATGAGATTTCCTTACAGATTGTAGAGTCGTCGCAGATGAATCATAATGACGAAAAACAAGAAGCTATTTTCCAAGCCGCGACACACTTCAACCCTGTCGATTTGGTATGCGCCACACAAGATTTCAAAGGTAACAGCTTCAACTTAAACGACTATATTGATGTCAACACAGGTTTCATCTCCAAGAAATCGAAAGACGGCAAAGACCTGAAAGCATTAGAGTTGCCAGGACTATGGAACGGTGCCATGGCAGATTGGATCAACATCTTCGTCGAAGTTCCAATCTTGACATTCAACCCAGTGAAGACTGTGAACGACTTATTAAGAGACACACATCAATGATAACTTTAGCCGTTAGCTGTTAGCCGTTGGCTGTTGGCTAAAGCTAATTGTTAATTGTTAATTGTGGTATAATTGTCAATTAAATCAACGAATTCCTCGTAAGAGTTTGCCGATTGCGGTACATAAAACGGCATAACACTGATAAAGCCTTCATAACCTACAAGTTGGAATTTGGAGGCTTTGATATTTTTATCTCTACAAGGATAGATATACGCTCCGTTAGTAGCTTTTTGGCAATACATATAAGTCACGAGTTGATATAAATCTTCTCGTCCCACACCGCTTTCAAGATGCTTATATTTTGCATCAATGACAAAATCGTCCTTATAAAAATCAGGATATAATCTACGATAATTATCATCTATATCATCATCAGATTTAGCATCTTTAAACATTCTAAATCCACCGCTAACGTCTTTATTCTTAGGATGTTTAAAACCATAATCCTTAAGAATCGTAAAAAGAAACTCTTCCCAAAGCCAAGCACCGTCAAACAAAACGCCATAAACCTTATCTTTTTCCTTTCCAAATTTTATCGTCTCATGTCTTAAAATTTGCAGACATATTTTCTGCAATGCAGTATAAGCCGAATAATAAGGATGATACAACAAACGTAAATTCTTATTTATTATAAAGTTACGTTCTCTCATATTATAAGAAGGAGTAGCCATATTGATTTGAGCGACACATTCTTTAGTTTCCAAATCATTGTTCAGAATAAAAGAAAGATGCCTTTTTGTCTTGATAAATTCTATCGTATGACGAATCAATTGTGTAAGTTCATTATCGTGAGAATGCTCTTTTACGTTATAAGCGACATTTCCACGAAATGGAATGTTATACTTTATATGACGTTGAAAATCTATTGAACCTCTGACTCTTGCATCATTATATTCATTCTTCTGATATTTCTTAAAAACACCTTGCGCAAGAGCTTTTTTCAAAAAATAAGGAAACAGATAAACAAGAAAGTCGAAGATATTTTCCTTGTTAGAAGAATGTTTTATATCGAAAAGATTTATTGAGAAAACCTTCTGTAACATATAATGCAAAAAATAATCCGCACCGTCGTCTTTTGCAAAACGCGATTTAATATCAATCTGTGTCTCGTTTATACCGATGAATCCCATGATGTTAGATGTAGAAATCTCATCACGATGATTCATGGAGATGATATTACTCTCGCTTATCTTATCGCCGTGACAATTCAAGTCGCGAGGAAAAATCAACAGATTTGGATTATCTTCAAACGACAGATCTTTAATTTTAACATCAGCAATTTTTCGAAGATTCTGTATGTCGTCATCAGAACAATTGTCATCTATAAAAAACGACCTACAATCTTTCCAATCATGATTATCAGTTATTTGAAACAGACTCATTGTCGTAAGCAACTTTCAGAGATTCTAACTTAGTTTCCACATCCGACATCCCACGCAGATATTCTCTCAAGAGACCTTTCAAGTGATATTCCCATAGTTTACCGAAATCACCTTGATAATCTTTAAGTTTCAGGAAGTAACTAGCACCGATATGATACGACGAGTCAAGACCTTCAATCTCAGAAATCTTATTGTTAAGATTAATTAACCTACTTTTAGATTTACCAGACAAATCTTCACCCAAATCATTCAGCATATCCAGATTCTTGTTGGCTTCAATCTCTTTGAAAGCAAATCGACGACGGAAAGCGAAATCCATGCTCTCCACGCTACGATCTATATCGTTCATCGTACCGATAATATAAACGTTTTCAGGAACATAGAAACCATTTTCAAACACATCCCCTTCAGGAACCAAGTTTTGATATTGAGTATAGACACGACCTTGGGTACCACGATAACCAGGATCTATGCAATAGAACAACTCACCGAAAATCTTTGAAATTTCCCCACGATTTATCTCGTCGATTATGAAGACGAATTTTGTAGGAGAATTGCTACTTTCAGAAACATCAATATTATTTTGATTCTCTATTTTATATTCAGCAATTTTCTCCAAAATCCATCTAACCAATGTATAATTAAGGCTCTTTTTATTTCCTTCGTTGTTTATTTCATATATTTTTTCTATATCTTCTTTTTTCAGATCTTTAATATCGTAAGGAGTCTTTCCTCGAATCTCATCACTACAATAAATTTTTCTTACATCGTCCTTTTGTATAATTTTAAATTCTCTTGGGAGTTGAAAACGAATATTACCATTGTCTATCGATGTAGGATAATATGCTCCATCCGTTGAATATGCTTCATACCCATCTTTCTTTGATTCAATGTCGTTAAGCAGTCGTTTATACCTCCATTCAAATTCATCATCTGATACAGAGTTAGATACCGAATCTAAGGGTAATGTAGAATTGCATCTACTCTCAGATTCATTTCCCGATACAGATTCTATTGAATTATCATTACTATTTTTTATCGCCGTCTTACAAAACTCTTTAAATACACCGTCTTTTCTCTCAAATCCGACATTGCCGTCTTTTTCAATAGGACGAAGGCCTTCAACGAAATCGGTATAATCGTAGGAAGGATGAAATTGCACCAACTTACACTGAGTCTCAAAAGTAATATCGTTCTCAAATTCTTTTGGCACATTGTTACCATATATAATTCCTGCTGCAATTTGTTTTGCGAGGAAAGTCTTTCCCGTTCCAGGAGCGCCATTAAGAATAAGGTTTTTATTAGCTTCTAAAATGTCAATATATTCTTGGTATTTATTATTGTTGTTTGTAGTTTGGTTTAAATTCATATAACTCATGTATTTATCAAAAAACTCATTAAATTCATTTGTACTTAAGCCAGAAAATAAGCCCAACTTATCGACTGAATATTTCAATTCACTTTTTGCATCTTTGTGCTCTTCCTCTGTTATATATAGAGAATCAACATGTTCATTCTTAAATTCAGCCCTTACATTATACCATGAAGACTTCCAATTAAGATACGTAGCCTTACTTTGCGGATTAGACGCATAAATATTTATACAAATAACATTGCCATTATAATTATTCCATCTCTCAATTTGTTTCTGAATATTATGCCCTTTATGTCCCTGCCCTGCTTCCTTAAACACATTTGTCTCTACCAAAGACTTAAGATATTCTTCATAGCCAACAAAATTTGCATCTTTATTGATTATATATTCCAGATGAGTAACAAAATATTCAAGTAAACATTTGAATTTATATTTGTTATCTAAGTTATATTCCTCCACATCAGGAATCCATTCTTCTATTTTGTTCTCGTCACTCATAAGGTAAGATTTTCAATTACAAAGTTATTATTTTTTTCAAAAAAAAGTCAAATATTTTTTCAGCTCAAAACGTTAAAAATTTTTATGAAAAATTAACTTGACAAACGACTTTCACGATTGTATATTTGCAGTGTTAAACTTTAAAACCAGAAGATATGAAAGCATTAAATTTAAACGTAGCGACGTCGATTCAATGGCGTCAGGAAAATGAAGAATTTCAAAATCAAATTATGAAAGAAGAAAAGGAATACATTGAGAAGCAGGAGATCCTCGATGCCATCAGGGACGGACTTTTGGAGATAAAGCGCCGCCGCCAGAATGGAGAAGAAGGTATAACGCTTCAACAGCTCATCGATGAATTATAGGATTATCCCAAGCACATCTTTTTTAAAGGAAGCCAAACGATTAGCAAAGAAATATCCTTCTTTTAAAAATGATTTAGAGATTTTACAGAAAGAACTAATCATAAACCCTAATTCAGGCGTTGAGATTGGTGTTGGCTTACGTAAAGTCAGGATGGCAATTGGCTCTAAAGGGAAAGGGAAAAGTCACGGCGC
>JAZNVS010000049.1:0-11107 GCA_045592965.1 Bacteroidales bacterium
CGTCACCACCTCTTTGGCTCATGCCATGAACCTCAGCTTGTTTAAGGTACATGTTTTTTTCGACAGCAGCTATACCTATACATGATGCGATGCTAAGGATACCCTGACCGCCGACACCGGCTAATATAATATCTTTCTTCATGATTGTCTTGTTTTTACGTTATTAGTTTGCTGATTTCTTTGCTCGCATCTTCCTACTTAATGTTTGAATACATTCACGACGTGGAATGATGACAGAAACACCTTCGTATGCCAACTCTTCTTTGATGACTTGAACATTAACCTCGTGTTGGTTTGGAAGAGGTTTGATGACTCTTACGTGGTCAGGGTCGACACCTAAACCTTTACAGATGCTTTCCAAACGACCTTCAGCTGATGACTTCTGACCGCCTGTCATACCTGTTGTTGAGTTGTCGAGAATCATAACGACGATGTTATTATTGTTGTTAACGGCGTCGAGTAGGCCCGTCATACCTGAGTGTGTAAATGTAGAGTCGCCGATACAAGCTACTGCTGGATAGAGTCCTGCTTCTGAAGCTCCGATAGCCATTGTGATACTTGCACCCATGTCGACTGTACTGTTGATAGAGTTGAGCGGAGGTGTGGCGCTGAGTGTGTAGCAGCCGATGTCGCCGAATACTCTACCTTTTTCATATTGTGACATAGCTTCGTTGAGAGCTCTGAAAGAATCCCAGTGAGGACATCCGTCGCATAATTTTGGAGGACGTGCCTGTACTAATTCAGGGATAGGTGATCCTGTCTCGAAAGGTCTGCCAACAGCCTTAGCTGCGATGTTAGGGTTGAGTTCGCCGTCACGTGGCAATGTGCCGTCCAAACGCCCGTGGATTGGCTTGCCTGTTGCCAAGAGGCCTTTTAATAATTCTTCAACGATAGGATAACCTTCTTCCATAACTAATATCTCATCGCATTCGTCGTAGATTTTTTGAATCATAGCGATCGGAAGTGGATATTGGCTTATCTTAAGTACTGGATAAGGTATTGTTTCGTTGGTGTAATTTTCTTTCAAGTAGTTATATGAAAGTCCGCATGCTATGATACCTAACTTCTTGTCGTTTCCTTCAAAGTATTTGTTGAAGCCGCTTTCGTTGCTATCTTGTTCCATGACAGCTTGTTTTTCAAGAAGTTGTTTGTATTGTCTTCTAGCTATTGCAGGAAGTAACACGAATTGACGTAAGTTTGAAGGGAGAGCCAAAGCGTTTTGTTGACGTTTGTCGGTGCATACGACGCCTGCGCGTGAGTGAGCCAAACGTGTGGTGACGCGTAACATAACTGGAGTTCCAATCTTTTCTGAAAGATCGAATGCATAACGAGCCATGTCGTAAGCTTCCTGTTGGTTTGAAGGCTCGAGCAATGGGATGAGAGCGAACTTAGCGTAAGTACGTGAATCTTGCTCGTTCTGTGATGAGTGCATCGATGGGTCGTCGGCAGCTAGGACTACCATACCGCCGTTGACGCCAGTGACTGCTGAGTTGATGAATGGGTCGGCTGCGACATTGACACCGACGTGTTTCATGCATACGAGTGAACGCTTGCCTGCGTATGACATGCCGATAGCACTCTCCATAGCGGTCTTTTCGTTGGCTGACCATAAAGCACGAATGCCTAATTCTTTAGCTTCTTTTGAGCCTTGGATGAATTCCATGATCTCTGTTGATGGTGTGCCTGGATATGCATAAACTCCTGAGAGACCAGCGTCTATAGCGCCTTGTGCAATGGCTTCATCTCCGAGTAATAAAATCTTCTTCATCTGTTATTATTTGATTTTGTTGTTAAATTTACGATTTTGTTTTACAGGATTGCAAATGTAACAAATTCTTTTGTTATAGCAAATCTTTTTTTAAAAAAATCTTATCTTTGCTGTTCAATATAAAGAAGATGAAAAAGGTAGTTGACAAGTCGGATATTATCAAAATACTTGGTAAGGATAATATCTTTACTAACGCATTGGCGTCTATAGCTATGAGCGTTTTAGGTTTTAACGAAATCAATAGATTGTATTCCCCTTCAGCTGATTTGAAGGACTTGTCTTTTACTGAGCACATGCTTGATATTTACGGCATCACTTACGACAAAAACGAGTCGGAGATGAATGTCATACCTAAAGAAGGTCCTTTCATCATCGTGAGTAATCATCCGTTTGGTGCTATTGAAGGCATTATCCTTTACGATGCAATAGCTCGCTTGCGTCCCGATTTCAAAGTGATGGCTAATTTCATCCTTTCTTATATCCCGAATCTTAAAAACGTTTTCATCCCTGTAAATCCTTTCACCGAAAATCCGGAATGGGGTAGCAGCGTAGGTGGCATCAAGGCTGCTATGCAACATCTCTCCGAAGGTAAAGGTCTCGGCATTTTCCCCGCTGGGGAAGTGTCGAGGTGTTATAACGACAGCCAACAGCCAAAAGATCTCGATTGGTCTATAACGATAGCAAAGTTGGCAAAGAAAAGCGGCGTGCCTGTCATCCCTTTTTATTTCGATGGAACCAACTCGAGGAAATTTTATCGTCTCGCAAAACTAAATTCAATATTTGGAACAGCGATGTTGCCTCATGAACTGCTTAATAAACGCAACAGACACATAACGATGAAGATAGGTAAACCTATCACACCTTCCGAGTTGGAACCTTACACCGATTACAAAAAATTAGCTGCTTATCTGCGTACACGCTCGTACGCTCTCGAAGCAAATATTCATAATGACGATATAAAATGTCCTAACACAAAAATGGAATCGTTGCCACCACCGTTAAAATCTAATGTGATGGTCAACGAGTTGAATAAGATTCGTAAGCAGTCGTTCCTTTTTGACTGTGCACAATATGAGTGCTTCTTCGCCGACTATGACGATATTCCTAATATCATGTACGAGGTGGGTCGGCGGCGCGAAGAGGCTTTCCGTGCGATAGGTGAAGGCAGCGGCAAAAAATTGGATACCGACAATTACGATACTTATTACAAGCATCTTATCTTATGGGATAAGGAAGAGAATCGTCTCGTCGGCGGCTATCGTCTTGGAATAGGAAAAGATATTGTCGAGAAAAAAGGTATCGATGGATTCTATATCAGTTCCTTATTCGAGATACAAGACGCCTTCAGAGATGTGCTTTCTAAATCTATTGAACTCGGTCGCTCTTTCGTTACTGTCGGTTATCAGAAAGATATTCTTCCTTTGATGTTGTTGCTTAAAGGTCTTATGATGGTGGCTTATCGATATAAAGATGTCGATTATTTTATAGGTCCAGTGAGTATCAGCAATTGGTATCCGAAGTTTTACAAGAGCCTGATGGTGCATTATATCGTAAATGAATTTCCGAGTCCATACGCCGGCATGGTAAGTGCGTGTACTCCTTTCATTGCAGACTTCTTAAAAACAGACCCTGATACCTTGTTGGAGAATAACACTTCCTCTATCGAGAAATTTGATCGTTATCTCTTGAAACTCAGCAATGGAGATTATCGCTTGCCGACGCTCTTCAAGAAATATCTCAAAATGCAGTCGAAGTTCTTGTGCTTTAACATAGACCATGATTTTAACGATACTCTCGACGGACTTCTTCTGCTGACATTCAAAGACATTCCAGAATCGGAACTTCTTATGCTTATGAAAGACAGCAGCGACGAAGAGAAGGAAAAAATGTTGAAGAGGTTCTTGGGTTGCTGAGTTGAGTTCAATCGTTAATTGTAAATTGTCAACTATAAATTGAATAAAGGTGCAGCACTTTATAAATTTTATTCGTTACATAATCGAATTTGAATAATAATTGTTATTTTTGAAAATGCAATTAAATTATGATTAGTAACTAATAATTTTTATACAAAATGACTGAAAATAAAAAACTTGAACGCAATCCGATGAATAAAGTCGTTGGTGGCGTCTGTTCTGGATTAGCAGATTATTTCAACTTAGATGTCGCTCTTGTCAGGGTGGCTTTCGTTATCGCTGCATTATTTGCCAGCTTCGGATTCTGGCTTTATATCATTTTGTGGATAGTCCTCCCGGAAAATAAATTAGACATCAATTTCCAAACTCCGCCAAACAACGAAACTCATCAGCCCTCTGACGACACCCGGCAAACAGAAGAAAGCCCTCGCTCAAAGAAAATGTCAACTCTCTTCGCTGGAATGTTCATCATCTTGATAGGCTTGATATTCTTGATAAACAACTTCGTTCCTATTGCGTGGGTATGGAAGTTATGGCCTCTCGTCTTGGTTGTCATCGGTGTGGTGATGATTGTTAATGCAAGCAAGAAAGGAGCCGACAATGAGTAAGGATAATAACAAAGACAATGGTTTAATCAACGGTATCGTGCTCATAACGATAGGCGTGATAGCACTCATGGTTACCGTCTTCGATTTTACTATAGACTGGGCGGAATTGGCTAAGTTATGGCCTGTCTTCATCATAATTTTCGGATTGTCTATATTGCCTATAAATAAAATAATAAAGTCAATATTGGTTGTAATAACAATATTGTTATCTTGTATCCTTTATTATAATGCTGTAAATGAGGAGGCCTCATATGAAGAAGAGTCTTATTATTATGATTCAAATAATGAAGACATCAACGTTCAGGAATTTGCAGAGCCTTATAGAGATGATATAAAAACAGCTAAGGTTGAGATAAATTATGGCGCTGGCTCTTTACGTCTCAACGCTCCTGTTAGTGAGCTTGTAAAAGCTTCTAATGCAAGTGATTTCTATGTTCAGGATTTTTCGGTGAGATATAATGGAGATCATGCCGATATTTGTTTTGGAGGAGAAGATAATATTTCTGTAAAAGGAAAGACTGTCGACTCTAATCGTTTTAATATTGCATTAAATGATAATCCAATATATGATTTTGAGGTCAATGTCGGAGCTTGTGGAATGAACTTCGACTTCAGCGATTATAAAATATCGGACATCGACATCAACAGCGGAGCTTGTAATATTGAACTTAAACTTGGAGAACTTCATGACAAGACGAAGGTTGAAATTGAGACAGGCGTTTCTGACCTGAGAATTGGAATTCCATCAGGTTCTGGATGTCGTATCGAATGTGAGTCGGTGATGAGCAGCAAAGACTTCGAAGGTTTTGATAAGAAATCGTCGAATGTTTATGAGACACCGAACTACCGCACAGCTGATAATGTCGTCGACATTCATTTCAATGGAGCCATTTCGGATTTTAAGGTTTATAAATATTGATGTCAACAGACATTGTCCATTTTTTTAACATGTCGGTTAATTAAAACAAAAAAATAAAAAACTTTTAAGAAAGTTAATTGTTATATCTGCGCACGATGAGTTATGCATTGTGAATTGTGTATTATGCTAAAACAAAAGATATGGAATATAAAGATTATTATAAGATTTTAGGTGTTGAGCGTTCTGCTTCGCAAGATGAGATAAAGAAGGCATATCGTAAGCTGGCTGTGAAATATCATCCCGACAAGAATCCTGACGACAAGGTGGCAGAGGAGAAGTTCAAGGAGATTTCGGAGGCGTATCAAGTTATAGGCAATGCCGATTCGCGCAAGAAATATGACGAACTCGGAGCTAACTGGAAGCAGTATGAGAACGCTGGTTTCGGTGGAGGACAAGGATTTAATGCGAGCGGTTTCTCCGATTTCTTCGATATGTTTTTTGGTGGCGCACAAGGCGGTGCTGGCTTCGATATCAGAGACTTCATGGGCGGCATGGGTGGCGGCCGTCGTTCTACGCGTCCAGCTAAGGGCAGCGATCTTAACGCCGCAATAAACCTGACTCTCCTAGAAGCGTATCAAGGCTCGCAGCGACTTCTCGACCTTAACGGCAATACCATAAAAATCTCGATAAAACCAGGAGTGCGCGACGGTCAGGTGCTGCGTATCAAAGGTAAAGGCAACCCGGGAAGAAACGGTGGCGACAACGGCGACCTTATGATAAAGGTGGCAATAATGAACGATCCCGCTTATCAACGCGACGGCGACGACCTAATAAAAAATGTCAATATTGATGTGTATACCGCGATACTCGGTGGCAAGATAACTGTCAATACTCTCAAAGGTGATGTCAATGTCCCGATAAAACAGCAGACACAAAATAACAGCACGTTAAGATTAAAAGGACTAGGAATGCCTCATTATGGCAAAGAAGGAGCAGGCTCGTTGCTGCTTAAGGTACAGATACTCCTGCCAGAACATTTCTCGCAAAAAGAATTGGAACTGATAAAGGAAGCGCAAGCTCAACAATAAATTATCTGCTCTTTCAGATACATAAAAGATGGTTTGATGTCGCAATTTTGCAGTGTCGTATTTTTTGTGTGGAAAACAATGTTTTTATAACTATTTTTAATTAACTTTGCGTCCTTAATACTTCATTATATTTTTTATTAGAATGCAAAGAAAATTACGACTTACAACCATTATCATAACCTTCTTTTTATTCCTTATTAATAGTGCTGTTTCTGCGCAGAACAACAACGTCAAAGGCTTCGTTTATGAGAAGTCGACAGGCGAACCGATGATGTTCTGTAATGTATATTTCAAAGGAACAACCATAGGTACTTCGACGGATATCAATGGCTTCTTTAACATAACGAAGATTCCTGACGGCGACTATCAGCTTCTCATCACCAATCTCGGCTATGATACAATCGCTGATAATATAAGCCTGAAAAATAACGAGATTTTAAACAAGAAATATTATCTCGAAGAATCGACGGTTCTGCTTCAGGCTGTTAACATCACCGCCGATAAGATTGAGGCGAGAACTGAGACTAAGACTTCAGTCGTAAATATCACGCCAAAGACCATCACTAAAATTCCTTCTATGGGAGGACAAGCCGACCTCGCACAATATCTTCAGGTTATTCCGGGTGTCGTCTTCACCGGCGACCAAGGCGGTCAGCTTTACATCAGAGGCGGCTCGCCCATTCAAAATAAGGTGCTTCTCGACGGAATGGTGATTTATAATCCTTTCCACTCCATAGGTCTCTTCTCGGTATTCGACACCGACATCATCAGAAACGCTGAGATATATACTGGAGGCTTCGGCGCTGAATATGGCGGACGTATATCTTCGGTGATGGACATCACCACACGCGACGGTAACAAGAAACGCATCGCTGGCAAAGTCGGTGCTAGTACCTTCGGCGCTAAGGTGACTCTCGAAGGCCCTATTAAAAAAGCCAAAAATCCAGAAGATATGAGTGTCTCGTTCATACTGTCGGCAAAGAACTCTTACTTAGAACAGACGAGTAAGGGTGTTTACAAAGGCATACTCGATGGCGAGGTGCTGCCATATAACTACAGAGACCTCTACGGAAAAATTTCCCTTAACTCTTCTAACGGTAGTAAGGTCAACTTCTTCGGATTTAACTTCACCGACGACGTGAATAATTATAAGTCAATATCGACATTCGGCTGGGATTCGTATGGTGGCGGCGTCAACTTCGTCGTTATCCCAGGAAAGTCGCCAGTGCTCATCGAAGGTAATATAGCTTTCTCCGATTATGAGGCTGTACTCGAAGAACAGAACAACCCTAACAGATCGAGTTCTATCAATGGCTTCAACGCTGGCTTTGCATTCACTTATTTCATCGGAAAGAACTCCCTTAAATATGGTGTCGAGATGCTTGGATTCAAGACGGTCTTCGATTATACCAAGTCGAACGGAATCAATATCAGTCAGGTAGAAAATACAACGGAGTTAGGTGCTTACATTAAATATAAGGCGCAGCTCAACGATTTTATCTTGGAGCCGAGTTTCAGAGTGCAGGCATACGCTTCTCTCTCGGAAGTGTCGCCAGAGCCTCGCCTCGCTCTTAAATATAATGTCACCGACTGGTTCCGCGTCAAGGCCGCAGGTGGCTTGTATTCGCAAAACCTCATCGCAGCCAACAGCGACCGCGACGTCGTCAACCTCTTCTACGGATTCCTCTCTGGACAGTCTAATATCCCTACATATTTCAATGGTGAAAAAGTGACGACAAAACTTCAGAAAGCTGCTCATTACATACTCGGAACAGAGTTCGATGTGGCTAACAATACAACTCTCAACGTGGAAGGTTATTATAAAGACTTCCGCCAGCTGACAAGCATGAACAGAAACCAGATTTATAGCGAACAAGACGCTCCCCCAGGAACACCCCAGATTGAGAAAAAAGACTTTATGATTGAGACAGGCGACGCTTACGGCGTTGACATCTCGATAAAATATGAAGATAAGAGATGGTATCTCTGGGGCGCATATTCCTTGGCGTATGTCAACAGAGACTATGAGAACGCTGAAGGACAAATAATCACTTACAGAACACACTACGACCGCCGTCATAACGTGAATCTTATCGCTACTTATACAGCAGGCGCGAAGAGTCAGTGGGAACTCAGCGCTCGCTGGAACTTCGGTACAGGCTTCCCTTTCACTATGGTGACTGGCTTCTATGAGGAACTTCCTTACGATAACATATACTTCGACCCTTACACAGAAAGCGGTAACCTCGGTTTGTTATATGGCGATCTCAACCAGGGCCAGCTTCCAACATATCACCGCCTCGACCTTGACGTGAAACGTAAGTTCTACTTCACAGAGATAGTATTGCTCGAGGCTGACTTCAGCATCACTAATATTTACGACAGACGCAACATATTCTATATCGACGTGGTGTCGGCAGAGTTTATCTATCAGCTGCCTCTGATGCCAAGTCTCGGATTAACATTATCATTCTAAATATGGAAAAACCTGTAGCAAAAAAATGTCCCCGTGAACTCATAACTCACGGGGATATTCGTATAGACAATTATTATTGGCTTAACGAACGCGAGAATCCTGAAGTGATTGAATATCTTGAACAAGAGAATCTCTACCAAGAGACGATGATGAAAGATACCGAACAACTTCAAGACGACATTTATCATGAGATATTGGGACGCATCAAACAGGATGACGTGTCTTATCCTCTGAAAAGAAACGGCTATTACTATTATTCTCGCTACGAGGAAGGTAAGGAATATCCTGTATATTGCCGCCGTAAGGATAATATGGATAACCCTGAACAGATTCTCCTCGACGGCAATGTAATGGCAGAAGGTCATCATTATTTCGACATAGGCGCATATAGCATTAGTCCAGATAACAGACTCATCGCCTATAGCATCGACACTGTCAGCCGACGCCAATATGATATTTATATTAAGGATATCGAGACGGGCGAGATCTATAAAGATGAGATAAAAAACACTACGGGTAACATGACCTGGGCTAACGACAATGCGACGATTTTCTACAGCGAGAAGGATGAGTCGCTGCGTTCATGTAAGATTAAGCGTCATCGTCTGAACGAGGATTCTGAAAAAGACGTCTTGGTATATTTTGAAGAAGACACAGCCTTCAGCTGTTATGTAGGTAAGACAAAGTCAAGACGTTATATTATGATAGTGTCGGAAAGCACGTTGTCTTCAGAGGTGCGTTACGTCGATGCCGGCAGACCTTACGACGAGTTTAAGATTTTCCAAAAACGTCAGCATGATATGTTGTATGGACTAGGTCATTATGGCGACAGCTTCTATATTTTGACTAATGCCGACGGAGCAAAGAACTTCAAGATTATGAAGACGCCTATTGATAAGACGGAGAAACAAAACTGGGTCGAGCTGATGACGCATCGCGATGACGTGCTGATAGAAGACTTCGACTTGTTCTCCGATTATCTCGTCATAGAAGAACGTTATGAAGGATTGGTGAAGATAAGGATAACGACATGGGACGGAACAGAGGATTATTATCTCGACTTCGGCGAGCCTTCTTATACAGCCTACACTTCTGCCAACCCCGACTTCGACTCTCATACTCTTAGATATGGATACAACTCCATGACGACGCCGAGTTCTTTGTATGAATACGACATGAAAGAACGCACGACGACACTCTTGAAACGTCAGGAGATAGTAGGAGGTTATGAGCCGTCGGATTATGTCACGGAGCGTCATTATGCCACTGCACACGATGGCGTCAAGGTGCCTATCTCATTGGTTTATAAGAAAGGTCTCGTGAAGAACGGCGACAATCCTTTGGTGCTTTACGGCTATGGCTCGTATGGCAGCAGCATGGACGCGTATTTCTCTACGCCGCGGTTGAGTCTGCTGAATCGAGGCTTCGTATGGGCGATAGCACATATCAGAGGAGGCGAGGAGATGGGACGTCGGTGGTATGAAGACGGAAAACTGCTGAAGAAGAAAAACACCTTCTTGGATTTTATATCTTGTGGAGAATATCTTGTGAAAGAAGGTTTTACCAATAATAAAAAGATGTTCGCCATGGGAGGCAGCGCTGGCGGTCTTCTCGTTGGTGCTGTAGCTAATATGACACCGCAGATGTGGCGTGGCATAGTGGCGCAGGTGCCTTTCGTCGATGTGGTGACAACTATGCTCGACGAATCGATACCGCTCACCACGGGAGAATATGACGAATGGGGAAATCCTAATGTTAAAGAATATTATGATTATATGAAGTCATATTCGCCATACGATAATGTTGAACGAAAAGAATATCCAGCCATGTTGGTGACGACGGGTTTGCACGATAGTCAGGTGCAATATTGGGAGCCTGCCAAATGGGTGGCTAAGCTTCGTGAGATGAAGACCGACAGCAACCCGTTATATCTCAAGACCAATATGGACTTCGGTCATGGCGGAGCCTCCGGACGTTTTGAGAGCATCAAAGAGATAGCTTTGGAATACGCGTTTCTGATAAAAATTCTTTAGATTTTTATCTTTCGACTTTCAACTTTCAACTTTTTCCCTATCTTTGTAAACCAAATAATATAAGTTTATAGCGATGAAGAAATCTTTAGTCTTATTTTTGTTAATGCTTGTCAATATATGCGTTTACGCTCAGTCTGATACTTTTAAAGTTAAAGAAGATTCTTTTCACGAGGTGGAAGGCTGTATCACGATACCAGTTCATTATGACGACAATAACTATGCGATGGCATTGCTGAAGATAATACCGGAGAATATCAATGAGCAGGATAGAGCAAAGCTGTATTTTGAAGGAAACCTCGCGACATTTATAGAGGTGGAGCAGAATATAGGAGAGACATGGGTCTATCTGACAGCGGAAGCAG
>JAZNVS010000050.1:0-27562 GCA_045592965.1 Bacteroidales bacterium
AAACTTAAGTAACTACATTAACCTTACTCCAGTTAATCCTCCTGCAAAGGAGATGTACGAATTCAAGGTAAATCCTATAGGTCATGGTAATGGTTTCTTGGGACTTCCTGGCGACTTCACGCCTCCGTCACGTTTTGTGAGAGCGGCATTCTTTAAGGCGACGGCTCCTATTCTTGCAACGCCAAGAGAGACAATGCTCCAATGTTTCCATATCTTGAACAACTTCGACATCCCTATCGGTATGAATTTCCCTAAAAACGAAATCCCTGATTTACCGAGTGCAACACAATGGACTTCTGTCATCGATCTTACCAACAAGGAAGTCTATTATAAGACATTTTATAATAATGCCATCAGAAAGATAGATCTGAAGGAGATAGACTTCGCGAAGGTGAAATATCAATATCATGTTTTAGATGAGAAAGACTCACAGCCGGTACAGACTATTACGATAGGCTAAGGTCTAATGTCTAAAGTCGAAAGGTGAAATAATGCTAAAAAAAAGACGCTGCCTCGAATGAAGCAGCGTCTTTAACTTTTGTCTTTAGACTTTAGACTTTCGTCTTATTTCACAAGGTCGTAAGTGTCTTTAGCGATCATATATTCTTCGTCGGTTGGGAATACTACGACGGTGACTTTAGAGTCAGGTGTTGAGATGACTTTTGCTTCGCCCATCAAGCCGTCGTTGATGCTCATGTCAATCTTCACTCCGAGATATTCCATATCTTGTAAGATAGGACCTCTCATGAACCAAGCGTTTTCGCCTATTCCGCCTGTCATTACGATGATGTCAACTCCGTTCATAACAGCAGCGTAAGCGCCGATATATTTTTTTACGCGGTGTTTAAACATATTGAAAGCGTATGTCGCGCGTTCGTCGCCGGCTTCTTTGCCTGCTCTCACGTCACGCATATCTTGTTTGTCGCCTGTGATGCCGATTAGACCCGACTTCTTGTTTACGAGGGTATTCATCTGTTTCATGTCGAAGCCTTCTTTTTCAGCTATGTACATGAATACGCCGAGGTCGAGGTCGCCGGTGCGGCTGCCCATCATAAGACCTTCAACAGGAGTGAATCCCATGGAGGTGTCGACAGATTTTCCGTTTTGTACCGCAGCTATAGACGCGCCGCTGCCGAGGTGACATGTGATGATTTTCTGGTTGTTCCAGTCTTTACCTAAGAATTTGGCAGCGTTCTCTGCCACGAATTTATGACTTGTGCCGTGGAATCCATAACGACGTACGCGGTATTTCTCGTAATATTCGTAAGGGATAGGGTAGAGGTAAGCCTCAGGTTGCATTGTCGAGTGGAATGCGGTATCGAAAACTCCGCCTTGCTTTACGTTAGGAAGCAGCTCTGTAACGGCTTTCACACCAGCCATACAAGCCGGGTTGTGAAGAGGAGCGAGGTCGATGAGTTCTTCCATGAGTTCCATCACGCTGTCGTCGATGAGGACGCTCTTGGTGAATTTCTCGCCACCGTGAACTAAACGGTGACCTATTGCGCCGATCTCATCCAATGATTTTATCACGCCGTGATTCTCGTCTAACAAAGCGTTAAGAACGATGCTGATACCTGCTGTATGATTAGGAATAGGAAGTTGTTCGTAATATTTCTCGCCATTCCATTTGTGTGTGAATTCTCCCATCTCTAATCCGATGCGTTCGAGGAGACCCTTTGCTAAGACTGTATGCTGATTGTCATCTATGTCAAAGAGTTGGTACTTGATAGAAGAACTGCCACAGTTTAAGACTAAAATTTTCATTTGATTATTTTTTTATTGAATTTATATCTTGATTCTTATCGAGACGCATCAATGCTTTTTAATCTTATAGGAATCATTGATACGTCTCTACAATTATGCATTATGAATTATGCATTATGAATTGAATTATGCATTATGAATTGAATTATGAATTCTTCTGCGCTATCGCCTGGTTGCAAGTGATGGCGACTAATTTATAGATGTCGTCGATAGAACAGCCGCGGCTGAGGTCGTTGCATGGTTTAGCGAAGCCTTGGAGGATAGGACCAACAGCTTCGGCGCCAGCGAGACGTTGGACGAGTTTGTAAGCGATGTTACCTACTTCCAAGCGAGGGAATACCAATGTGTTGGCTTTTCCTGCCACTTCGCTACCTGGAGCTTTGCTTGCGCCAACAGATGGGACTATAGCAGCGTCGGCTTGTAACTCACCGTCGATGCATATGTTAGGACGCATCTGTTTTGCTAATTCTGTAGCCTTGATGACTTTGTCGACGTCTTCATGCTTTGCAGAGCCTTTTGTAGAGAAACTCAACATCGCTACCTTAGGATCTATCTTGGCGATGTTCTTTGCTGTGTCGGCTGTACATACCGCGATTTCAGCGAGTTGTTCTGCTGTTGGTACAGGTGTCACGGCGCAGTCGGCGCAAACTATCTTGCCGTCGGTGCCGTATTTGTCGTTAGGCAGGAACATGATGAACGCGCCTGATACGCACGATACGCCGGGAGCAGTCTTGATGATTTGCAATGCAGGGCGTAACATGTCGCCTGTCGTGCTACGAGCGCCGCTTACCAAACCGTCGGCGTCACCAGCTTTGAGCATGAGTACGCCGAGATACATGAAGTTTTCTGCAAGTTTTTGAGCTTCTTCTAAGGCCATGCCTTTGCTCTTGCGGAGTTCAAAAAGTAAGTTGGCGTATTTGTCTCTGTTAGGATTGTTCTTAGGGTCGACGATAGTAGCTTTGTCGATGTTCTTTAATCCAAACTCAGTTGCCATGTCTTTGATTGTTTGTGCTGGTCCGATGAGGATGACATCGGCGATGCCATCGGCTAAGAGTTGGTCGGCTGCTTTTAATGTTCTGGCTTCGTCACCTTCAGGAAGCACAATACGTTGCTTGTTTTCACGAGCGTTTTGTTTTATTTGTTCTATGAGATCCATGTTGTTGCAATTATTGTTTTTAATAATGTTTTAGACTACAAAGGTAATAATCTATTCATAAATTTCAAAAAAAAATCTAAATATTTGTTAAGAAAAAAACAAAGATGTAAATTTGCAACCCGAACGATTTGAAATGAACGACACTATCAATTATATGGCAGCAGACACTATCGGAAAGATAAGTGCCGATACTGTTGTGGAAGCTTTGAATCAGTATAAGGATTTTAAGTTTATCACAGAGAGTAGTGGCGTGTTTGAAGGCTCTAAGGAGAGAGAGGTGTTGTATGTGAGTGCTGGTTGGAACTTCACGATTATGTTTGTTATGATGGTTCTTATCGCATTGAACAAGTTTTTTGCTCCACAGCGTTTTGCATCAATAATTACCATGCCGTTTCAGAGTGGAGGTGGCGACAAGATGGTACGCGAGAATCATTCGTTTCTTAATTTTATTTCACTTTCGATAATCGTTTCTTTCATACTGATAATTTCCTTGTTGATACAGAAGTTTTTCATTATTTATGGAGGAAATGACGACTTGCGCGATAGTTTTAATTTCTTTTTGGATGTCAGTTCGGTTGTCACATTGATAATAATCCTCGACTATCTCATGGCGGCGTTTTTGGGCTGGATGTTCAGGGCTAATGCGATGCCGCTGCTCTACGTGAGTCTCCGCGTCTCTATAATGGCAACGGCTAACGTATTCCTAATTCCAATCATGATGGCACTTCTTTTTTATCCGTATAAATTCCTGTTTACTATAGCAATAGTGCTTTTGTTAATATTTATGATAATACGGCTCGCTAAATTATTAATTGAACTCCGAATGTTGACAAAATTGAATTTTGTAAATATTTTTTTGTATCTTTGCACAATCGAAATTTTACCGCTTTTGGTAATTTTTAAGATGGTTCTTAAAGTGTTGTAAAATACTGATAATCATTTTGATTTTATTAAGAAGAAGTGAAATATTTAGAATTTGAAAAAAGATAAAAAAGATAGTAGATGAAAATAAAATCAATCCTTTTGTCGCAGCCTAAACCTGCTGATGTGGCAAAAACCCCATACGAAGCCATTATTAAAAAGTACAACGTCAATATTGAATTTGAGAAATTCATCAAGTTGGAAGATGTTTCAGCAAGCGAATTAAGACAAGAGAAAGTTAAACTCACCGACTTTACTGCAGTGATTCTCACAAGCCGTAACACTATCGACCATTTCTTCCGCATCGCAAAGGAAATGCGTTATACTATACCTGAAGACTTGAAATATTTCTGTGTGTCAGAATCTACAGCCCTCTACCTTCAACGTTATATACAGTACAGAAAAAGAAAGATTTTCTACGGCAAACAGACTTTCGCCGATTTGGTTGAGGTGATGAAGAAACATAAAGAGGAAAAGTTCTTCTTGCCTAGTTCAAATTTGGTTACTGAAGATCATGATGGTATGTTGACAGCTGCTAAGTTGGATTATACTAAAGCTGTTATCTTCCGTAC
Organism: Bacteroidales bacterium; assembly: GCA_045592965.1. Lineage (GTDB taxonomy): Bacteria > Bacteroidota > Bacteroidia > Bacteroidales > F082 > Limimorpha. Next base: position 4,414 of record JAZNVS010000050.1, read on the forward strand.
GGTGTCGTCCGATTTGTCGCATGTCGACATCAACAAATATGATATGTTGGTGTTCTTCAGCCCGGCAGGTATCGACTCACTTAAAGCAAACTTCCCTGATTTCGTTCAAACAGAAAACGTAGCCATCGGAGGTTTCGGACAGTCGACTTGTAAGGCTATCACCGATGCAGGTTTCACCTTGAACTTCAGTGCACCAACTCCTTCATGCCCATCGATGAATATGGCTATTGAGGAGTTTATCAACAACGAGATTAAAAAAGCTAAGAAAAGATAATTCTCAATGAACGAAGGACTTCCGAAAGAGCAGCGTTTATACAAGAAAAAAGCTATCGAACAACTATTCGGAAAGGGTAAAGGATTCAACTTGTACCCTTTCCGAGTTGTTGTTTATAAACATGCCTCCGAAGAAGGCGAGCCTTCAATACCCCGATTCATCGTTTCCGTCTCTAAGAAACGCTTCCATCATGCCTTCAAACGCAACAGAGTGAAAAGACTCGTCAGAGAGGCATGGCGCAAAAATAAATCAGAAATAATTGTTAAATGTGAACAACAGAAAATCACTTTCGATTTCGCACTTGTTTATACTGCTACAACAATTTTGTCATACGAAGAGATAGAAAAGAAAATAAAACAACTATCTTTGCGTTTGAAAAATGATTATTTCCATGATGAAGACAATAGCACAACTGCCAGCTAAATTTCTGATACTGCTCATACGCATCTATCAACTGACACTGTCGCCTTTTATAGGCAGAAACTGCAGATACACACCTACTTGTTCTAACTATGGAATTGAAGCAATAAAAAAATATGGTGCCATCAAAGGTGGATGGTTGACAATTAAACGAATATTATCTTGTAACCCTTGGGGCGGTAGCGGTTACGATCCCGTTCCATAGTAGAGACTCGTCAATTACACCATAAAGAATTATTGATGTATGTAATTGGCACGTCTGATTAATTTTAAGGAGTGTTGTTATGAACAAATTTAGATTCTTGTTATTTGCATTGCTGTTTTTCCCAATCGCCACATTCGCTCAGGAAAAACAAAACAACTTTGAAATTTCTAAAAGCCTAGACATCTATAATAATGTGCTAAGGTATCTCAACATGAATTATGTCGATGAGATTAATCCTGCCGAACTTAATGAGACCGCTATCAAAGCCATGCTCAGAGAGTTAGATCCTTATACGGTCTTTATCCCTGAGTCAGAGATTGAAGATGTAAGACTTCTTACCATGGGAGAATACGGCGGAATAGGTTCAATAATTCAATATTATGACGATAATGTTCATATCTCAGAACCTTACGAAAATTTCCCCGCTCATAAAGCAGGTCTGCTTCCCGGCGACGCAATTATTGAAATAAATGGAGTTAATACAGAAAAGAAGTCTGTCAGCGAAGTGAGCGAACTCCTTAAAGGTCAGCCAGGCTCTAATGTGACTCTTAAAATCAGACGCGAAGGAGAAAAAGACGTCCTTACCAAAAACCTCGTACGCGAGAAAATTAAAATCGATAATATTCCTTATTATACTGTGCTGGATGGCGGCATCGCTTATATCATTCTGAATCAGTTTACTAAAGACGCTGCTAAAGAACTGAAGGAAGCTTTCTTGGAAATGAAATCACAGCAAGAACTTAAAGGTCTCATCATCGACCTCAGAGGTAATGGAGGCGGCTTGCTCAACGAAGCTGTTGATATTGTCAATCTCTTCGTGCCAAAAAATAAACTCGTGGTTTATACTAAAGGAAAGACAGCTGAGCAAAATAGAAACTATTACACAAAACAAGAAGCCGAAGATACTGAAATACCTCTTGCTATTCTCGTTAATGAATCAAGTGCATCGGCAAGTGAAATTGTATCGGGTTCGATTCAAGATTTCGACAGAGGTGTGATAGTTGGCCAAAGAACTTTCGGTAAGGGCTTGGTACAGAACATACTTCCAATGACATATAACACCCAGATGAAAGTGACAGTGTCGAAATATTATATTCCAAGCAAACGCTGCATACAAGAGATTGATTACTCGAAAAAAACTAAAAACGATACTCTCGCTAAGAACGATACCCTCGGACCAGAGTTCAGAACTGCTAACGGAAGAATAGTTTATGAAGGTCATGGCATTCAGCCAGATGTGAAGATTGAACCTGAAATGTTATCTACAATAACAGTCCATCTCTACGCCCAAAACATGATTTTCAAATATGCCAATAAGTTCTACAGAGAACATAAATCGATAGCTTCTCCATCGGAGTTCGTTATAACAGATGAGATATATAACGACTTCGTTAAATTCGTGGAAGACAATAAATTTGAATATACTTCTGAAAGTGAGAAAGACTTTGCCGAATTAGTTAAAACTGCTAAAGAAGAAGGTTACTACGATAATATCAAATCTCAGTTAGATGTTTTGGAAGATGAACTTAAAAGTCATAAAAATAACGACTTGATTAATAACAAAAAAGAGATTTCAGAGATACTTAAGATGGAAATCGTCGGTCGTTATTATTTCCAAAAAGGAAAGATTATCTCAAATTTGAAAGATGATGTTGAGTTGAATCGTGCTGTTGAGATACTCCTTAATTCAAATGGTCAAAATGAGTATGAAACTTTATTGAAAGGAGTTAGCAATTAAAATTAACAATTGACATTGAAGGATGACACATTTTATAGTTGATTATGAAGGTTGAATACGGCAAAACTGGAACATATTTTTATCTCGTTGGATTGATTCTGATAGGAGTTTTCTTGCCAACATCGAGGTTTGGTTTGAGTGTGTCACAATTTTATCTTTTGGCGTTGTGGCTGCTGCTCGGTCTCGATATGCGTTCTATCAATAAAATGTTTCCTGAAAAGCCGTTTCTTAGTAGGATATTCTCTCGTGTAATAGTTTCATTTGAAGGTATCTGGTATAATATTAAAACACGTTTCAACGTCTTTATCCACAATAAGGTAGCTCTGGCTATCGTCTTGATGTATCTCATTCATTTTGTAGGTTTGATTTACACTTCCGACTTTCAATATGCATTTAAAGATATAAGAATTAAATTGCCATTATTAGTTTTCCCTCTAATAATGTCTTCGATGAAACCATTGAACTCCAAACAATTCAATACAATATTATGGTTTTTCATTAGCTCTGTTTTCTTCGTTACTGTACTTGGAGCTGTGAAGTATTTTCGCCGCGACTTTGTCGATATTAGAGAATTGTCGGTTTTCGTAAGTCATATCAGAGTGTCGTTATGTATAGTTTTTTCAATATTTATTTTAGTATTTTATTTCTTCAGGAGAAATTATAAACCAATAGTTAAAACTGTAATAGTATTTCTTATCGCATGGTTTTTATGGCAGATAGCAATTTGGGAATCTTTTATCGGTGTTTTGATTATATTTTTCTTGTCGTTGACCTTGATTTTATATCTTGTTTTTAAGAGCAAGAGCTTATATGTTAAAATTTTTTCGGTAGTATCTATTGTAGTAGTGGTTTTTTGTGTAGTGTATGTTCCATATAAGATTATCTATGACTATCGAAATCCAGAGAAAATTATTGTTGAACAATTAGATACACATACAAAACTTGGAAATCCATATGTTTTTGATACGATAAATAGCAGAATAGAAGACGGGCGTTATGTAGGGTTATATCTCTCGAAAAAGGAGATGCTTGATGCATGGAATAAAAGAAGTAATAAAAAAATAACAAAAGAAACAGACAGGGTTTATCATTCTTTAGTGCGTTATCTCACATCTAAAGATTTAAGAAAAGATGCTGAAGGTGTTTCGATGCTTACCGATGAAGATATTAGAAATATTGAAAATGGAATATCCAATTATAATTATATAGAAAACCCTGGCCTAAAGACACGTATCATGAAGATTATGGTGTCGTACGATAATTATGCTAAAAGTGGAAATGCTAACGAAAGCTCTGTATTTCAACGTATTGAGTTTGTTAAGGCGTCTCTTGGGATTATAAAAGACAATCCAATAATTGGAGTTGGAACAGGAGATATTGTTGATGCTTTTGCAGATTATTATGAAACGACTAATTCAAAACTAAGACCAGAAAATAGATTCCGCAGTCATAATCAATACCTTGCGATAACAGTTGCTTTGGGTATTATTGGATTATTATGTTTCTTGTTCTCGTTGTTTTATCCATTCCTATCAGATAAGAAGTATCGTAACTACTTCTATTTCATCTTCTTGTTTATTATGGCTCTTTCTATGTTTACAGAAGATACGCTGGAAACACAGGTAGGAGCAACTTTATTCGCATTCTTCAACTCCTTATTGATTTTCGTGATGCCTTTAAATGAAGAAGATAAATCAGGAGAATGTAAGTAACATATTATTTCGTCTGATATATCATATTATGTGTTTTCTTCATTTTGTTTCGTGCTGATACGAATTGTAAGCCAAAACAAAACAATCATCACAGCGACACTTAATATTATATAGGATACATTTGTGTCGCCATAATTTTCCACGTCGATGTTGGTGAGACCTTTATTGTTAAGGTAATAAATTACCACAGCAGTGGCGTTGTTTGTGAAGTGCATAAGCATTGGTACCCAGATGCTTCTTGAGTAGAAGAACATATAGCCAAGAAGTAATCCCAAGACAAGGCGAGGCAAGAATCCGTAAAATTCAAAATGAATAAAAGAGAAAATTGCCGATGCGAGGAATATGCCTATATGTGCGTTTTTGCAAATTTTTATTAAGAAAGGTTGTAATAAAGAACGGAAGAGAAGCTCTTCGCCTAAAGCTGCTAAGCCAGCTATCATGATAAGGTTGATTATTAATCCTTCGAAATTACTGATATTCAACATTTTCTCAGTAAGTTGAGTGGCAGACTTCTGTAAATTATTCATGATTTCTTCTAAAGCAGTCATGGATTCTGGTAATTTCAATCCTGCGTTCCACTCGGCAAAGACGTTGTTAAGAGGAGTGATGGCATACATCATGACAAAACCAATGATGAAAAATAGCAATGGAGCTTTTTTGAAACTTAGCGAACTCATAGGCTTTTCGTTAACAAAACAAGCATAGAGCAAAGGAGGTAACACAAATGTAAATATCTGTGAGCTTATTTGAGATATTCGTAAGATTCCAAGTTCGCTTATGTTACCTGCAGCTAATGTTATTACAACACCAATAATAACTGATATAATGAGTCCTATGATGAGTAATGCTGCAAGAAGGAATGTTTTTTCTGCTGTACTTACCTTTTTGAAGAGTGGAAAAGTCATATTAACGAAGTTTTATTTTTTGCAAATTTAATATTTTTTTTGATAAGGCGAATTTAGTATTTTTGCAATCCATTATTAATAATTTTTCGATGATAAAAATTGCTGATATAGAATTTGCTGACGTTCCTTTGTTGTTGGCTCCGATGGAAGGCGTTACCGATCCTCCGTTTCGTCATGCATGCAAAGAACAAGGCGCTGATGTTGTTTATTCTGAGTTTATCTCCTCTGATGGACTCATTCGTGATGCTGTCAAGAGTGTGAGAAAGTTGGGTTTCGTTGAAGAGGAGCGTCCTTTTGGAGTTCAGATTTTTGGTAACAGCGTTGAGCCTATGGTTGCGGCGGCTTGTTATGCAGAGCGTTACAATCCTGATATTATTGATATTAACTTTGGATGTCCGGTGAAAAAAGTCGCTTCAAAGGGAGCTGGCTCTGGTATTCTTAATGATATTCCAAAGATGGTTGCTATAACTGAAGCTGTCGTTAAGGCAGTAAAGAAACCCGTTACGGTGAAGACTCGTCTTGGTTATGACAGCGAACATAAGGAAATCGTTGATATAGCTGAACGTCTGCAAGATGTTGGAATACGAGCGCTTACGATACACGGACGATTGAGAACCACAAAATGGGGCGAGCCTGCCGACTGGACTTTGATAGGAGAGGTGAAGAATAATCCCCGCATGACGATCCCTGTCATCGGTAATGGTGATGTCGTCGATGGACCTTCGGCGAAACATTTCTTAGATAATTATGGCGTGGATGGTTTGATGATAGGACGTGCCACCTATGGTAATCCATGGATTTTTAAAGAGATAAAACATTATCTTAAGACAGGAGAGATACTTCCGCCACCTGATGTGAACGAGAGAGTGAGAGTGGCGAAAATACATCTGTCAGATTCTCTGGATTATAAGAAAGACGAGTTTTATGCCATCATGGAGATGCGCAAACACTGGGGACTTTATTTCAAAGGGTTTGTCAACTTCAAACAGTTCAAAATGAGGCTGATGGAAGTTAAGACGATTGAAGAAGTCTTTGCCATCCTCGATGAGGTGGCGGCTTATTATAGTTTATAGTTTATGGTTTAGAGTTTAGAGTTAACTCTAAACTCTAAACTCTGCACTTTACTTTTCCCAATGGAAAGGTTGAATTTGAGCGTCTTTATCTTGCCATGAAGGTTTCCGCAGCGCGTATATTATGAACGGTACTGCCACGAAGACGATGCATCCTCCGAACATCACGCCGAACCACACAGCATTGCTGCCCGTCGCTATTTGACTTGGCGGTATAAAACTCAAGACGAAGGCGAGTAAAGAACCTGCGAAACCGAGTCCTGCTATCACCCACATTAGGAAGTTGCCTTTTTTGCCGATTCTGAATGAACGCTCAGCGTCTTTCATACTGTAGCGTAGATAGATAGCCGCTGCGAACATCAAGAGGTACATTATAAGATATAGTAATACAGTCATCTGCGACAAGATCTGATAGAAACTCTGTACTGATGGCATTACCACAAAGAGAAGACTTAAGATGGTGACGATGATACCTTGTATTATCAGGATGTTGCTTTGTACGCCGAGTTTGTTTGTCTTCTGGAAGAAAGGAGGAAGATAGCCCGCCTTGCCCACTACGAGCAGACCTTTAGAAGGGCCCGACACCCATGTAAGAACGCCGGCAAGGACGCCGAAAGCGAGAGCTATGGCTATGACAGGCGACAGCCATGAGGCGTTGATGTATTTGAAGTAGTTGTCGAATCCGATAAGGAGACTCTGCGTAAGGTTGATGTTATCTTTAGGGATGATGAAGCCGAGCGAATAAGTTCCGAGTACGAAGATAAGCACCGTGATAGCAGCGCCGATGAAGACAGCTCTAGGGTAGCTCTTGCTCGGGTTGTCCATCTCCTTGACGTGAACACCGGTCATCTCCATACCGGCATAGAAGAGGAAGATACCCGATGCGAGTACGAGGTTGTCTAACTTGGCGAGGTCGGGGAGGAAGCTGCCGCTGAGGTCCATCTGTATCTTGCCGCCGGTCGCTACGTAATATACTCCAAGGAGTATCAACAGACCGGCTGGGATAATCGTTCCTATCATGCCACCAATCTTAGAGATCTTTCCGACCCAGCCAAGACCTTTCATAGCGATGAAGGTGGCGAGCCAGTAAATCACGAGAACGACGATTAAGGTGTAAATTTTGTTGTCAGCCATCGCCATGTCGGCGGTGGGGTTCATACCAATGAAAGCCAGCGACACCGCGCCGAAGGTAAGAATGGTAGGATACCATATAGTATTCTGAAACCACTGAAGCCATATCGCGAGGAAACCGAGACGTTTGCCAAAAGCCTCGCCCACCCAACGAAAGACGCCGCCTTCTTTGTTAGAAAACATAGAAGCTAACTCCGCCGCTACCAAAGAGGTAGGGATGAGAAACACTATGGCGGCAAAAAGATAGTAAAACGCCGAACTGAGCCCATACTCAGCCTCGGCAGGAAGTCCGCGCAACGACACCACCGCCGTCACGTTCATGATAGCTATAGTGAAGACACTTAGCTTAGCGATAGATTTTGTTTTGTTTGAATCCATAAGCTTTATATTTTTTCTCACAGAAACAACGATAAGGAGAAAAGGTTCAAATATACGGGGACGGTATAAGTGCAGGAAGTCTGTTGTCTGTTGACCGTTGTCTGTTGTCATTAAAAAATACAGAAGTATTTTTTAATACAATAGATTAAATTCGTATATTTGCGTTCGATATTATTTTATTTTCACAATCAATAAAAATAGATATGGACACTATAAAAGTGCTTGATAAAGAGTTCAAACTTTATATACCTCAGGAAGATATAGAAAATGTCATCAAAGACATGGCAAATCAAATAAATGAGGAATACAAAGATAAGAGTCCTTTGTTTCTCGTGATGCTCAACGGAGCTTTCATGTTTGCTTCACAACTTTTCAAAGAACTCACCATCGACTGTGAAACTTCTTTCGTAAAATATTCTTCCTATAGCGGAACTCAAAGCACTTGCGAAGTGAAAGAACTCATCGGACTCAATACCTCCCTGGAAGGTCGCGATGTGGTTATCGTTGAAGACATCATCGACTCAGGCTTCACCATGAATTGCCTCCTCCAAAAACTTAAGTCGATGAAAGTGTCGAGCGTCAAAGTCGCTACTATGTTATTCAAACCTAACGCATTCAAATTCGACTATAAAATAGATTATATCGGAATGAACATAGGCAACGAATTCATCGTAGGCTACGGCCTCGACTACAATCAACATGGAAGAAACTATGGCTCGATTTATAAGGTCATTGAATAGGAATATCAAATTTTGTTAATCTCAACTAAAAATGCTAAACATAATAATTTTCGGACCTCCAGGTGCTGGCAAAGGAACTCAATCGACTTTCATCAAAGAACGCTACGACTTAACATATATCTCCACAGGTCAGATACTGCGCCAAGAAATGGCAGCTGGAACAGAGATTGGTCTGCATGTGAAAGAAATCATCAACAAAGGCGGTCTCGCCTCCGATGAAATCGTCACCTCCATCATAGAGAAATTCATCGTCAACCATCGCGACTCCAGTGGATTCCTCTTCGACGGATTCCCAAGAACGACACGACAAGCAGAGATACTCGACGAACTCTTTCGTAAATATGATATGAAATTGGACGGCGTGCTTAGCTTAGAAGTCCCAGAAGAGATGCTCATCGACAGAATGCTGAAACGCGGATTGACAAGCGGTCGCGACGACGATAATATCGAATCGATACGTTACAGATTCATAGAATATAACACAAAAACTAAACCCGTCCTCGATTATTACCAAAACAAAAATGTACTCCATGACGTTAATGGAATCGGCGAAATTGAAGACATCTTCGCTAACATCTGCAAGATAATCGACAGCATCGCCTGAGCTTTTGATTTTTAATTAAGGATCGAGATTTATGAGACAAGTCGTTTTTAACACCAAGGTTTTTACCGATGTTTTATCCGGCGAGAAACCTTTCGTCGAAGGCAAATGGAAAGCCGCCGGAGTGGCGGTGCCTGTTTTTTCCCTGAAAAGTGATAACAACTTCGGAACAGGTGAGTTCAACGACTTGAAACTCCTCGCCGACTGGTGCCACAAGGTAGGACTGAAGATGATTCAGATTCTCCCAATCAACGATACTCGCACCGACGGCTCCTGGAGTAACTCTTACCCATATAAGGCAATATCGACGAAAGCCTTGCATCCGATATATCTTAACCTCACGTCGATGGGAACGCTGTACGACGAAGGCGACAAAGAATATTTCGAGAAACAACGCAGACTCCTTAACTCTAAAGACTTTGTCGATTATCCCGAAGTGATGAAGATAAAAAACCTCTTCTTCGAGAAACTGTTCTCACAGTCGTGGCACGAAACGAAAAACAGATTCGACTACATAAAATTCTTCAGAGAAAATGAAGAGTGGCTCGTGCCTTACTCCGCTTTCTGCTTCCTTTGTTCTCATTATCAGACAAGCGATTTCTCACTCTGGGAGGATTATTCCGTCTTCGATAAAAAAAAGATAGAACGTCTCGCTCAGAACGACAAATGCCGCGAGAAGATAGAATTTCATTACTTTCTTCAATATCATCTCGACAAACAACTTAAAGACGCAGTTCGTTATCTGCACGAACAAGGCGTTGCTCTGAAAGGCGACATCCCTATAGGAATAGGACGTCATAGCGTGGAAGCATGGACTTCGCCAGAACTCTTCAACCTCAACGCTCAGGCTGGCGCTCCACCAGATAGCTTCGCCATTGAAGGTCAGAACTGGGGCTTCCCAACTTACAACTGGGAGGTTATGGCAAAAGACAACTATAAATGGTGGAGAGAACGACTTACTCAGATGAGCCGCTACTTCGACGCTTATCGCATCGACCATATTTTAGGATTCTTCAGAATTTGGGAAATACCTTATAGCAACACACAAGGTCTGATGGGTTATTTCAGTCCCGACAAAAGCCTGGAGCTTCATCTCGACAAGAATCAGATTGACAGATATACAAAGCCATACATAAGAGGACATTTCCTTAATGAAATATTCGACATCTTCACCGATGAGGTAAGAGAGAAATATCTCATTGAGACATCTTTCAGCTATTTTGAATTGAAGCCAGAGTTCGACACTCAGAGGAAAATAACTGATTATTTCTCAAAAAACCATCTCGATAACCCAGAGAAAGAAGGTAAGATTAAAAAAGGACTTCTCTCTTTATGTGCTGAAGTCATTTTCTTGAAAGACGATAAAAAGGAAAACTCCTACCGACCAAGAATAGCGCTGCAATTCACACATTCATATAATGAACTTTCCAACGAGGAAAAAGACTATATCAACAGATTGTATGACGATTATTTCTATCATCGTAACGAGGAGCTTTGGAAAGAAGAAGCGATGAAGAAACTTCCTCAATTATTAGATTCAAGCAATATGATGGTGTGTGGCGAAGACCTTGGCATGGTTCCGAGATGCGTCCCTGAGGTGATGCAGCAGCTCGGTATTCTCAGTTTGGAAGTACAAAGAATGCCTAAGAATCCGAGCGAGACTTTCGTCAATCCGCAGCGTAACAATTATCTCAGCGTCGATACCACATCGACACACGACACTTCTACTTTAAGAGGATGGTGGGAAGAAAACGGCGAGACAACAAACCGTTTCTACAGAGAGATGTTGGGTCATCAAGAAGGAGCACCTTTCTTTGCCGAGCCTTACGTATGTCAAGAAATCATAAAACAACATCTCGACTCTTCTTCGATGTGGGTTATCCTACCTATTCAAGATTTTATCGCGATGGACGGCGAATATCGTTGGGACCAGACGCAGCGTGAACAGATTAACGTGCCAGCCGACCCCGACAATCACTGGTGCTATAAGATGCATCAAAGCCTTGAATCTCTTAACGAGAAACAAGACTTCAACAATATGCTTTCAGCTATGATAAAAAAATCGGGAAGAAATTTATAAATAAAGGTACAGGGAAAACTTTTTTTTTTGTATCTTTGTTAGACTTAAAATACATATATACATTAATATTATTAACATAAAAAACAAAATTACTATGGCAACAATAACAGGAAAATATTTAGGTAATTTGAGCAGTGAATTTGTTCACAATGAATCAGGTGTTAAAATCAGCGTCGACGGTCATGGAAAGAGTTTCTCACCAGTCGACTTGACAGCGGCTTCATTAGGAGCATGCATGATGGCGATGATGGCATATACCGCCGAAAGCAAAGGTATCAACCTTGAAGGCATGAGCGTGGAAGTCGACAAAGTTATGGCAGATGCTCCAAGAAGAATCGGAGAGATAAACATCGTAGTCAACTTCACTCAGACTTACACCGATAAAGAGAAGATACTGCTTCAGAAATCGGCAGAGACTTGCCCTGTCAAAAAGACTTTGAGTAGCGAGTGCAAGATTAACGTGACGATGAATTTCCCACAATAAGGTTACAGAGTAAAAAAATCTTAGATTCTGAAATCTCAGAATCTAAGATTCTATTTAAGTTCTTCTTGAAGTCTCTTTAGTTTCACATTTACCGAGTCCATGACTCTTTTCATCATGACAGGATTTTCGTTATAATAATCCAGGTTTTCCATGAAGATGGAATCGGTGATGCCGTAGTGGGCGAACACAGCATCGAATCCTTTGGTTTTCAGGTTAGAGGTCTTATATCCTTTCCCTTTACGATGGTTTATGGCATTCTCCATTATCTGTACGTCTGTCATCACTTCCACCATCTGAGCCTCTGACAACAAGACAGATGGCGTTGTCACTTCTGTTTTTTTATTGCCACACGACAACAGAAGTAACAACACAGATAATGTCAATATTTTTAAGTTTTTAGTTACCAACTTCGGAGAAAAATTTAATTCGCATGAGACGTACCTCTTCTTCTTCGTAATCGTTAACACCGAGAGCGTCGAGAGCGTCTTCTACAGTATCGGAGTCGGCTTCGCGGAAATATTCCAAGATGTCTTCTTGGTGATATTCGTCAATATTATCTTCGATATAATAGTTGATGTCGAGACGTGTTCCGCTTGCCACTATGCTTTCTATCTCAGTGAGAAGTTCGTCGAAGCCCATATTCTTGGAGTGAGCGATATCTTCCAACGGAATCTTTCTGTCGATATTCTGAATGATGCTTATTTTAAGAGCCGATCTGTTGACAGACGACTTAATCACCATATCATTAGGGCGAGTAATCTCGTTTTCTTCCACATATTCTTTGATGAGGTCTAAGAAAGGCTGACCGAATTTCTGAGCCTTACCTTGTCCCACACCGACAATCTGAGTGAGTTCGTCCATAGTGATAGGATATTGTATTGTCATATCCTCTAACGATGGGTCTTGGAAGATAACGAAAGGAGGGAGATTCATTTTCTTAGCCATCGTCTTACGGAGGTCTTTCAGCATAGCGAACAGAGTCTTGTCGGTACCGCTGTCTTTGCCAAAGGCTATTCTTTCTTCATCGAAATCCTCTTCTTCTGGATGGTCGTAGTCGTGATCTTTGACTAACATCACAGGATGTGGTTTCTTCATGAAGTCTTTACCTTCTTTTGTGATTTTCAACACACCGTATTCTTCTATGTCTTTGCTGAGGAGTCTATTCACTATGGTCTGACGTATTATCGAGGTCCAATATTTCTCGTCGTTATCATCACCAGCGCCGAACAATTCGAGGGTGTCGTGTTTAGCTGTGATGATGTCGCCTGTTGTCTTACCAGCGAGGAACTCAGCTATATGTTTCGTCTTGAACAATTGTTTTGTTTCCATGACAGCTTCCAGCACGAGTTTCACATCCTCTTGACCATCGAAGCGTACTTTAGGATTGACGCAGTTGTCACATGAGCCGCAGTTTTCTTTTTCATAATTCTCACCGAAATAATGTAACAACAATTTATGACGACATACCGACGACTCAGCGTAAGTCACAGTCTCGTTTAGTAGTTCTCGGGCTATCTCTTGTTCTGCAACGTCTTTTCCTTTATTAAATTTCTCGAGCTTATGTATATCCTCATAATCGTAGAATGCTATACATTTTCCTTCGCCTCCGTCGCGGCCTGCTCTACCAGTCTCTTGATAATAACCTTCGAGGCTCTTTGGTATGTCGTGATGTATCACAAAGCGGATGTCAGGTTTGTCGATGCCCATGCCGAAGGCTATCGTTGCCACTATTATTTCTGCTTCTTCCATCAAGAACTTATCCTGGTTGTCGCGGCGTGTCTGGCTGTCGAGTCCGGCGTGATATGGGAGAGCGCGTATTCCGTTGGCGACAAGCACTTCAGCGAGTTCCTCAACCTTCTTACGGCTCAAGCAATAAACAATACCCGACTTGCCAGGATTACTCTTTATATATTTGATGATGTCTCTCACCACGTCCTTGGTCTTAGGTCTCACCTCATAATAAAGGTTAGCTCTATCGAAAGATGACTTAAAGACTTTTGCATCGAGTATTTCAAGATTCTTCATAATGTCTTTCTGCACCTTGACCGTTGCTGTCGCGGTGAGTGCTATCACAGGGAGTTTTGGGTTGATAGCATTGATAATAGGTCTGAGGCGTCTATATTCAGGGCGGAAATCGTGACCCCATTCTGAGATACAGTGAGCCTCGTCGATGGCTACGAACGAAATCTTCAAGCTGCGCAAGAACTCGACGGTATCATCTTTTGTGAGAGACTCAGGAGCTACATAGAGCAATTTCGTCTTGCCGCTGACGAGATCTTGTTTCACTTGCTGCAGCTCTGCCTTAGATAACGACGAATTCATAACATGAGCAATGCCGCCGTCGGCACCGAAGTTACGGATCATATCGACCTGATTCTTCATCAAGGCTATCAAAGGCGACACCACAATGGTTGTGCCTTCACACAACAAAGCCGGCAACTGATAACACAAAGACTTGCCTCCGCCAGTTGGCATTAAAACAAAAGTATTGTTACCCGAAAGGATACTTTTTATGATGTCTTCTTGGTTTCCTTTGAATGACTCGAAACCAAAAACGTCCTTCAATAATTTGTGCAAACTTTTTTCATCAACTTTTACCATAATCTCTTTCAATGAAATTTTAATTATATTTGCAAAGTTTTGTTCAGAGATAATTTTTCTTTAAGTCTCTTTGACAAAGTTATGATTTTTAATTTTAAAGAAGCAAGAAAAAAATTACTTTTTTTTACGACTATGGAAAATATTAAAGATATCGCGCTACAAGTCATTGACACAGAAGCTGATTCCATATTAAGATTAAAGGAGCTTTTAAATGACAATTTCACTAAAGTCGTCGAATTGATATTAAATTCAAAGGGTAATGTGATAGTTTCGGGTATTGGAAAGAGTGCAAATATCGCACAAAAAATCGTTGCGACTTTAAATTCTACAGGCACCACTGCTGTTTTCATGCACGCTGCCGACGCCATTCACGGCGATTTAGGCATCATCAGAGACGAAGACGTGGTCATCATAATATCAAAAAGCGGAGAGACGCCAGAGATAAAAGTACTCACCCCTCTCATTAAAATAAGGAAGAACAAACTCGTCGCCATAGTAGGCAACACTAAGTCGTTTCTGGCGACGCAGGCTGATTACGTCCTCGACACCACCGTGCCTCATGAGGCTTGTCCTAACAACCTCGCCCCTACCGCCAGCACCACGGCTCAGCTCGTTATGGGCGACGCCCTCGCGATAGCTCTCCTCAAATGCCGCGGATTCAGCGCTCAGGACTTCGCCAAGTTCCATCCAGGCGGCGCGCTAGGAAAACGCCTCTACCTCAGAGTCGGTGACGTGTGCGTCAAAAACGCAGTGCCTAAAGTGACTGAAAACGACATCATGACAAAAGTGATACTCGAGATAACAAAAAATCTCCTCGGCGCTACAGCAGTGATGGACGACGACAGACTCATAGGAATAATCACAGACGGCGACCTCAGACGTATGCTCATGAAACATCCTAATATAGAAGAGGTGAAAGCCGCCGACATCATGACACGCAACCCTAAGACAATAGAGAAAAACGACCTCGTCGTCAACGCACTAGAACTCATGCAAAACAAATCAATAACTCAACTGCCCGTGATGGAAGACGGCAAATACATTGGAATGATTCATATACACGATATTATAAAAGAAGGAATACTTTGAAAGCTGAAAATTGAAATTAACTCTGAACTTTTAAGCTACCCTAAACTCTAAACTGTTAACTCTAAACTTTAAAAACATGATATTAAGAACCGACAATTTAGTAAAGAAATATAACAACCGTACTGTTGTGAAAGGTGTCAGTGTTGAGGTGAAACAAGGTGAGATAGTGGGTCTTCTCGGGCCTAACGGTGCTGGCAAGACAACGACTTTCTATATGACTGTCGGTCTCATCAAGCCTTTCTCCGGACATGTCTATCTCGACGACGAAGACATTACGCAGTTTCCGATGTATAAGAGAGCTCAGCTTGGAATAGGCTATCTAGCTCAGGAAGCATCAGTGTTTCGCCAACTCAGCGTTGAAGACAACATCGCCTCCGTGATGCAGTTCAAGAAGGGCATGAGCAAAGAACAGCAGAGAGAAAAGCTAGAGTCGCTGCTTGACGAATTCGGACTGCAGCATATCAGAAAAAGCAGGGGCATACAGCTCTCTGGCGGCGAACGACGCAGAACAGAGATAGCACGCGCTCTCGCCGTCGACCCTAAGTTCATATTATTAGATGAGCCCTTCGCCGGCGTCGACCCTATAGCTGTGGAAGACATCCAACGCATAGTGGCAAAACTGAAAAACAAAAACATTGGAGTCCTCATCACCGACCATAACGCCAATGAGACCTTATCTATCACCGACAGAGCATATCTCGTCTTCGAAGGACAGGTACTTAAAGCAGGAACACCAGAAGAACTCGCTAACGACGAAGTGGTACGTTCTCATTACTTAGGAACCAACTTCGAGTTAAGAAGGAAAGAGTTTTGAGTCTAAGAGAAGTTGCTAAGTTACTAATTTGCTGAGAGACTCTATGCGCAAAGTTAAAACTACTCTAAACTCTGAGAGCCATCGCCTCTATCACATAGAACAACATCACGAAAGGTATCGCTGCGAAACCCAAGAAGATGAAAGCAGCGACAGCGAAAATGCCGAGTATGTAGATATGTAGATTTTCCTTAAATCTTATGTTTTTAATCTTCAATGAGAAGAAAGGAATCTCGCTCACCATTAGGAAGCTGAATACTATCACCACAGCGAAAAGGAAATAAGGACTCGTCATGAGAGCATCCATGAAGGAGAGTCTTTCATTTCCCAAGGTGAAAGGCAACGACGCCACGAACAACCCCATCGCTGGCGTTGGCAGTCCTATGAACGAGCTCGTCTGACGGTCGTCGATATTGAATTTTGCGAGGCGCAGCTCCGAGAATATCGCTAGGAAGAAAGCTGCAAAAGGAAGGACGTTAACTCCAGAGACCTGAACGTCGACGACATCGCTGAGATAATGATACATTATGAACGAGGGCGCAACACCGAAAGAGACTACATCGGAGAGAGAGTCGAGCTGAGCTCCAAGAGGAGAATACGCCTTTAGCAAACGCGCTGCAAAACCATCGAAGAAATCGAGAACGGCAGCAACGAAAATCATAATGCCAGCAGCGGCCATCATGCCGTTGCACGACAAGACTATAGATATACAACCCGACAATAAATTACAGCAGGTTATCGAATTAGGAATATGCTTTGTCATTTCTTAATTTTCAACTTTCAATTTTCAACTTTCAATTTTCAACTTTCAATTTTCAACTTTCAATTTTCAACTTTCAATTTTCAACTTTCATCTTATATAATGTGGCATATTATCAGGCAAGATGATAGAATATTCTATCAGACCTTTTATCTCACCATCAACATACCACGGAGTCTGATAAATCATTTTCTTCACCTCACCCTTCTGAATGGTGTAAACATTGGTGGCTTTCTCGTTGATGAGACGCTTTATGGTTTCCTGCGACGACTGTTTATGACACGCCATCATATTTTTTCCAACCATATCGCTGAAGACACTTTTAGACTTATCGTTCATATATATAACATTACCCTCTGTATCAGAGATAGTTATACTTACATTTATTTCTTTGAAGAAATCAAAAATGTTATTTTCCATGAGTGAATTTTTTTATGCAAAAAAAAGAAATATTTGTCAATAAAAATACGTTTTTGTAAAAAAAATAATTGACAAAGTATAGAGGTAAAGTGTTATATTTGCAAACGTAATTAGAATAATCTTGAAGAAATTATACACATACATATTGCGTTCGTTTATCGGCACGTTCTTTTTCACGTTTTTCATTGCCGTATTTATTCTTCTTATGCAATTTTTGTGGTGTTATCTTGATGAGCTTGCTGGCAAAGGATTAGGTTTTGAGGTTATGGGCAAGCTGATGTTCTACACTTCTATCACCTTCGTTCCCATGGCGTTGCCTCTTGCGATATTATTATCTTCTCTGATGTGTTTTGGCAATATGGGTGAATTTTACGAGTTGGTTGCGATGAAGGCGTCTGGCATCTCGGTATGGAAAATCATGCGTCCGCTTCTCATCTTCTCCATAGTAACAAGTTTTGTAGCATTCTTCTTCTCCAACAACGTCCTACCTGTAGCAACGCTAAAATCGAAATCACTGCTGGCCGATGTAAGAAAACAGAAGATGTCGTTCGACATACCTGAGGGAAGATTCTATAAAGGTATCGACGGCTACACCATCAGGGCAGGAAAGAAAGGGACTGACGGCAACACCTTGTACGACCTCATGATTTACGATCACACTGAATACAAAGGCAATATAAAAGTCACCACCGCCGATTCCGCAACGATGGCACTCTCGCCAAACATGAAAGAGATAATATTCACGCTTTATGACGGAACCAACTACAACGAGGTCGTCGACGACAAGGAATATAAGGCAAAACGACCTTTCGAGACGATGGCTTTCAAACGTCAATACATCAGCTTCGACATCTCCGACTTCAACATGAACGAAAGCGATGGAAGCAACATCAAAGGACATCAGTCGATGTTGAACATCAACCAGCTGGTTACTGCCATCGACTCACTTAATGTCAACGTCGCCGATAGACGCAACTCTTACAAAAACTCATTCAAACACAGGATGCAACACTTGTCGACAAAAGATATGAAAAGCAACAACGAGAAAAGCAAGAAAGCTAAACTCGACACCATCACCGTTTTCAAGTGGCCTCTCCTCGACAACTTCAGCAAGAATGAACAACAGTCTATCGTCAATATGGCTATCTCATCAACGAAAAACCAGATAGACAACATAGAATTAAATATCAGAGACTTTGAACGTCAAGAGATAAACATAAGGAAACACAAACAGGTTCTTCATGAGAAATTCTCGCTCAGCATAGGCTGCCTGCTGTTTTTCTTCATAGGAGCGCCGTTAGGAGCCATCATCCGCAAAGGAGGTTTTGGCTTGCCTATCGTCATAAGCGTCGTCTTCTTCGTGATATATTACGTCATCTCCATCACGAGTCAACGCATCGCGATAGCAGGCAATATTTCGGTATTCTTGGGAGTATGGCTGTCGTCGATAATAATTTTGCCTATAGGTATCTTCTTAACCGCCAAAGCTACCAGCGATTCCAGCATACTCGACGGCGAGAGCTGGAGGAAGTTTTTTAACAAAATATTTAGAAAGAAATAAAACAAAATACAGATTATGAATATCTTAATGCTTTGTAACAAGTCGCCCTATCCGCCAAGTGAAGGTGGGCCGATGGCAATGAATAGCATTGTCAACGGACTGACAGAAGTAGGTCATAAGGTTAAAATACTTGCCGTCAATAGCGAGAAATATCACATCAAGGGAAAAGATATTCCTAAATCATACAAAGAGAAAACAGGCATCGAATTAGTTGATGTCGACTTGAGAATCAAACCTATAGAAGCCTTTAAGAATCTTTTTAGCGATAAGTCGTATCACGTGGAACGCTTCATCTCCGACGCCTTCAAAAAGAGGCTCGTCGAGATTTTGAAGAAAGAAAAATTCGACATAGTTCAGTTGGAGATGATTTATATGGCTCCATATATCGAGACCATCAGAGAACATTCCGACGCCAAGATAGTGCTGCGTGCTCATAACGTGGAACATCTCATTTGGGAAAGAATAGCTAAGAAAACCAAGTTCTTACCTAAACGCTGGTACTTGAATCATTTAGTGAGCACTTTAAGGAACTACGAACTTTATGCCATCAACAAAGTCGATGGCATAGCCGCCATCACCTACCGTGACGCAGCGTTTTTCAGAGGCGAGACTGCTGTCCCAGTCATCGACATTCCCTTCGGCGTAAATCCAGAAGACTTCACACCTTCATTCGAGGTAAAAGAAAAACCAAGTTTATATCACATAGGCTCAATGAATTGGATGCCTAACGATGAAGGAATATATTGGTTCCTGAAAAACGTATGGGATAAAGTAGCTAAGCGAGAACCCGACGTAGTCCTTAATTTAGCGGGACGTCACATGCCTAAATGGTTGACTAAGCTGAAGAAGAAGAATGTCAATGTCTTGGGCGAAGTGCCAGACGCAAAAGAGTTTATCAAGAACAACGACATAGCAGTAGTGCCGCTTCTCTCTGGCAGCGGAATAAGAATCAAAATCATAGAGTCGATGGCGATGGGAAGAACGGTGGTGACTACAATGGTAGGCGCTGAAGGAATACAATATTCGGAATACGAAAACATCATCATCGCCGACAGCCCTGCGAAGATGGTAGAGGTTATTTGTAAACTTTTGAAAGACCCTATGGATGCCATGAGGATAGGAAAAAACGCACGCCGACTCGTGGAAGACATTTACGACAACAAGAAGATTATCGATAGACTGCTGATCTTTTATGACGAGATAAACAAAACCAAGAAAGACATAACATACATCAACTAAAGCACATACCATGAAGATATTTGTATTGTTACCGAGAATTCCCTGGACACTCGAAAAAGGCGACAAACTGAGAGCGTTCAACCAGATAAAGCAGCTCGCCAAGGACAACGAGGTCGTGTTATGCGCTTTAAATGCAGAAAGCAAAGTCAACAAGGAAGAAGCCTTCAGAGCACTTCAGCCTTACTGCGTGTCTATCTCGTTCATCGACATAAAAAAGACATCAGTCTTATTCAACACGTTTGCTGCATTCTTCAAAGGAATACCTTTTCAATGCGGTTATTTCTACAACAAAAAAGCAAATAAGAAAATACAAAACCTCATCAAGAAGCACAAACCAGATATGCTCTTCGGTCAGCTTCTGAGAGTGGCACAATATATCCGTCACGAGAAAACGCCAAAGACAATAGACTATCAAGACGTTTTCTCTATGGGAATGAAGAGAAGATACGACATCGCTCCTTTCTATCTCAAGCCGTTCTTCAATATGGAATACAAACGCCTGAAACGTTATGAACGCGTTATATTCGACGAGTTCGATGTCAAGACAATAATAAGTATTCCCGACCGTGAGTTCATAGATCACCCTGATAAGAAAGATATTCTCATCGTTCCTAATGGCGTGGATCATGAATATTACAGTCCGATGCAACGTGAGAAGAAATACGACATCGTCTTTACTGGTAATATGGCATACGCGCCCAATGTCAATGCGGTGGAATATCTGGCGTACGAAATCATGCCTCTGGTATGGAAAGAAATTCCTGATGCGAAGTTATATGTGGCTGGAGCATCGCCAGACCCACGCGTGAAGAAAGTCGCTTCCGACAAGATAATCATCAGCGGCTGGATAGACGACATAAGAGAGGCTTACGCACAAAGCAAGATCTTCATCGCACCGATGAGGATAGGAACAGGATTGCAGAACAAACTCTTAGAAGCGATGTCGATGAGCCTGCCTTGCATCACCACCCCATTGGCAAACGAGTCACTTCAGGCAGAAAAGGACAAGGAGATTCTCGTAGGAGGCGACGCAGAAGAACTCTCAAGACATATCATCACGCTTCTGACAGACAAGGAAAAAGCTGATGCCTTGGCGCAAAACGGATATGACTTCGTACATCGCGTCTACGACTGGGGTGAAGCGACGAATATTATGGAAGAGGCAATGAGGTTACAGTTGAAAATTGAAAGTTGAAAATTGAAAATTGAAAGTTGAAAATTGAAAATTGAAAAAATCACTTCCGCCTCTAATGCGTTAGGGATTGAAGCGGCATCCTTTTGTAGCGCAGCGGAAAAAGATATAGCGGAAAGCCCGACGGCGACAGCCGGAACGCCCAAATTTATTAAAATCTGAAAAACTGAAAATTGAAAGTTGAAAATTTGAATAAATATAAATAATTTGGTTTAAGGTTTAATGCTTAAGGTTTAAGGAAGAAAGATAACTTTAGAACTTATAACTCTTAACTTCAAAACTACTCTAAACTCTAAACCATAAACTCTAAACTAAAAAAACATGGCAGACGACAAGAAGATAATTTTTTCGATGGTAGGTGTGAGCAAGATCATTCCGCCTTCAAGACAGATTTTGAAAGACATTTATTTGTCATTTTATTATGGAGCAAAAATAGGCATCATCGGTCTGAACGGATCTGGTAAATCCACCTTGTTGAAAATCATCGCAGGCAAAGATAAGTCATATAACGGAGAAGTCGTTTTCTCTCCAGGATATTCTGTTGGTATGTTAGATCAGGAGCCGGAATTGGATAACAACAAGACCGTGAAGGAAGTCGTTCAGGAGGGTATTCAGGAAGTCGTTGACATTTTGAAGAGATATGAAGAGGTGAACGCCCGTTTCATGGAAGAACTCACCGACGACGAGATGAACGCTCTCGTTGAAGAACAAGGTCAGCTCACCGATCTGATTGAACAGCACGACGCCTGGGATTTGGACAGCAAACTAGAGAGAGCTATGGACGCGCTCAACTGTCCTGACGGCGACACTCCTGTTAAGAACCTCTCCGGTGGTGAACGCCGCCGCGTGGCATTGGTACGTTTACTTCTCCAAGAACCAGATATCTTATTATTAGACGAACCAACCAACCACCTCGACGCAGAGGCAATCAACTGGTTAGAGCAACACTTGCAACAATATAAAGGAACCGTTATCGCTGTCACCCACGACCGTTACTTCTTAGACCACGTGGCAGGCTGGATTTTAGAATTAGACCGCGGCGAAGGCATCCCGTGGAAAGGCAACTACTCCTCATGGCTCGACCAGAAGACAGCACGCATGGCGATGGAGGAGAAAACAGAAAGCAAACGCCGCAAGACTTTGGAACGCGAACTCGAATGGGTAAGAATGGCACCTAAGGCACGTCACGCCAAAGGTAAGGCACGTCTCGCTTCTTACGAGAAACTTCTTAACGAAGACGTAAAAGAGAAAGAAGAGAAATTAGAAATATATATCCCGAATGGCGACCGTCTCGGCAATAAAGTCATCGAAGCTAAGAATATCACCAAAGCCTACGGCGATAAATTGTTGTTCGAGAACTTGAGTTTCAGTCTGCCACCGGCAGGTATCGTCGGCGTGATCGGACCTAACGGCGCAGGTAAGACGACATTGTTCCGCCTCATCATGGGATTGGAAAAACCTGACTCAGGAGAGTTTGAAGTAGGCGAGACAGTGAAGACAGGCTACGTCGACCAGCAACACGCCGACATCGATCCAGAACAGACAGTATGGGAAGTAATATCTGGCGGCAATGAGTTGATACAATTAGGCAAGCGCACCATGAACTCAAGAGCTTACGTCTCGAGGTTCAACTTCGGAGGCAACGACCAACAGAAAAAAGCCGGCGTCTTGTCGGGAGGTGAACGTAACAGAATGCACCTTGCGTTGACATTGAAACAAGAAGCCAACGTACTACTCT
>JAZNVS010000051.1:0-19457 GCA_045592965.1 Bacteroidales bacterium
AACCAGCAAGTGCAAAATTAATAAAAATGATCAAAGAAAGCTTTCTTTGGAGAAGAGAAATTAAGTTTTAGTCGAGGTCTCTGATTTATTTTATACTGTACATATTTGATATAATCATCGGATACTGTATTGAAATCCATACCTTTAGGCAAGTATTGGCGGATAAGTTTATTCGAGTTTTCTCTGTGCCTTTGCGGGAGAAAGAAAAAAATGGACGCAGCGAGCCACGTCCGTACAGTCAAAAGTTAAAAATTGTTAAAATTGTAAAACTGAAGATTTTTCTTTATACTTTTGCAAAGAAGGAGGTTATGATGAAAGATGAAAATAAAATTGTTATTTATCAGGACGATAACGAGATAACAAGAGTGTCGGTGAGATTCTCCGACGAGGACTTATGGCTGACACAGGAGCAATTAGCTGAGATTTATTGTACGACACAACAAAACATTAGTCAGCATATTGATAACATTTATAAAGATGGTGAATTGTCGTCAATGGCAACTCACAAGAAATTCTTGTTAGTTCGTCAGGAGGGGAACAGACAGGTGAAGAGAGATATCGCTCACTATAATCTTGATATGATCATTGCTCTTGGTTATAGGGTTCAGTCTCAGGTGGCGTAGCGCGTAATTAAAAAATACATGAATTCTAACAATAATTAAATCATTTCATCACCATAAAATTCTTAAATTTGCAAAACAAATAATTTTGGAAAATAGTGGACAAAGTCTGTTGTCTGTTGACCGTTGTCTGTTGACTTAAAACCTATGCCTTTCATCGCGGAACTCATAAAATATAAAAGCTGCTCCATAGTGGGATTGGAGAAGAACACCGGCAAGACGGAATGCTTCAACTATGTCTTGCAGCGACTTCCACTCGACAAGATTCGTGTGGCGGTGAGTTCTATAGGCATCGACGGCGAGACGACAGACCAAGTTACCAAAACCGCGAAACCTGAGATTTTCCTGAGAGAAGGAATGTATTTCGGTACATCGGAGAAACATTATCTCACAAAACTGCTCACTTCAGAACTCCTTGAGATTAGCGACGAAAACACCTCGCTCGGTAACATAGTGATAGGGAAGGCGCTCACTCCAGGAAAACTGCTGCTTTCGGGACCGTCATCAACCAACGGATTACGTCGCTGGATGAACGAGATGCAAAAATACGACATCGACCTCACTATAATAGACGGAGCCTTGTCGCGTTTGAGTCTCGCATCGCCTGCCGTGAGCGAGTCGATGATACTTGCAACAGGAGCCGCTTATTCCGCTAATATCAACACTCTCGTTCAGAAGACGGCTTTCGTCGTGCAGATGATTAACCTCGACCTTACTTCAGAAGATAACTATAACAGATTCATTGATATAAGAAACGGAGTGTGGGCTGTTGATGAGAGCGAGGATTTGGGGAACGGGGAACGGGGAACGGGAAACTGGGAACAGGGGACAGGGAACGGGGAACGAGGAACTTGGAAAGAGGTTAATTTGGTTGATTTGAAGGTGGCTTCGTCATTGTCGATTAATATCAATACCGATGGTCTGAAGAAATGCAAGACTCTTTATGTGAGTGGCGCCTTGACGGATAATTTTATCAATCATATCAGACAGAATAAAATCTTCAACGAGACGGAGATCGTAGTCCGCGACTTTACAAAGATATTTCTTACTCCAATGACTTACAACACTTTTGTCAACAATAAACGTAAAATTACTGTGTTACAGAAAAGCAAGCTGATAGCAGTCTGCGTCAACCCGACCTCACCCAACGGCATCGTCTTAGACTCCGAGAAATTATGTAAAACCCTATCGGAAGCGATCAATCTTCCGGTTTATGATTTGAAGAGAGACTAAAGACAAAAGAAAAAAGTCTAAAGACGAAAGTCTGTTGATGATGAAAAAATAATTCGATATTTTATGCAATTCTAAATGGAAATTAACATAAAATCCTAAAAATTGTATCGGATTGTATTTTTTTTACTTAAACTATGATTTTTTTTAAAAAACAGGATATTTGTTCTTGAAATAATATTTAATTTTGTAACGAACTAACAATAAAAGAAAGGATGATATAATGGAAGAGGTATTAGGTTATTTGTTGGAGAAGAGTCCTATAATTGCATTGGTGTTTATGGGAGTGTTGTTTGGTTTTTTCTTGTCGAAATGGTATCATCGTTTTATGAAAGTTGAGGAGAAAGTGGGAGATTTGCCATGTGAAAAACATGACGATTTATATCATCGTATTGTGAAAAATGAAGAAAAGGTGAATGTTTTGCCTTGTTCTAAACATGAAAATCTGTTTCGTGATATAAGAGAACAGTTGGTTGAAATACGCACTATTCTTACCATAAAAAGTCCTATAGTTGAGAGCTCTTTCTTACATAAGAACAGTCCGAGAGAACTTAACGAAGCGGGTGTTAAATTGTTCAATGACATCAAAGGTGAAGAGTTCCTGACAAAAAATAAAGAAATACTGATTAAGAGTATAGATGATAAGAATCCGAAGACTGCATTTGATGTTGAAGAATCGGCTTTGGCAGTTCTTTTTACACTTATGGATAATGATATGTTTATTGGAATGAAAAACTGGGTCTATAATAGTTCGCCTCGTAAAATCCTTGTTGATGGCATCGAAAAAGACTATGTTATTACAATGAATGAAGTGTGTTTTGTGTTGAGTTTACCCTTGCGTAATATGTATTTGGAATTACATCCCGAGTTACAATAAATATTGATTTCCCACCTCAAAATCATTAACAAATTCTCCTTATATTTGCCGTTCATAAAATTAAAAAAATGCAACTGAGAAAACTCTTAGATTCACCATGCGGATTGCGATTCATGATTGACAATCTATGCACTCATTCAAGTTATTCAAGAAAACTTCTGCTTGAAAGCACGATGATGTACGACAAAAATTCTATCGAGAAATCGTATTCCGTTTTGAAAGAGTTTTATAAAGTTGTTGAAAATGACGAGAATAAGAATATAATTCAGACTCTGCAATTTAAGCTTTGTAATCTTAAAGATATTAACAATTCAATATCTCGTCTCGCTTCGTCGGCGGTCATCAATGACATAGAACTTTTTGAAGTCAAGAACCTCGCGCTTCTCTCCGCTGATGTTAAAAATATTTTAGAAAAGATTTCTTTAGATAAAATCATTGAAATTCCTGATCTCGAAGATGTCGTCAAGATTTTAGATCCACACGGACTTCGTATTGCCACTTTTTATATCTACGATTCATATTCAGAAGAACTCGCTTCGCTTCGTAAGGAATTGAAAAATAAAGACTTTTACCAAGAAGAAATTTACAATAGAGTATCAGAAATAGAAGACGAGATAAGAGCGAAACTCTCTGAAGAACTGAAACCATTTGCATCACTTTTATGTAAGACCTTGAATGTCATTGCTGACGTTGATTTGAATCTCGCCAAAGCGTTACAGATTAAAGAAATGCGACTTTGTTTCCCGACATTGTCATCAGATAAAGTAGCCTCTTACAAAGGGATTTTCCACCCGGAGGTAAAGCATATTCTTGAAAAAGAAAAGAGAGAATATCAGAAAGTTGACATCACTTTTGGCTTGAAGCCTATTATCATCATGGGAGCCAACATGGGAGGTAAGACCATCGTCCTCAAGACATTAGCGATGTGTCAGTATCTGCTTCAATTCGGATTCGGTATTCCTGCCACAGCAGCCGACATGATGATTTATGACGAGATATTCTGTCTCACCACCGACGACCAATCTATCAACAAAGGACTGTCCTCATTTGCGGCAGAGATGAAAAACATAGACGCAGTTATCAAAGCATCTCAACACGACAAGAAGATTCTCGCTTTGATCGACGAACCTGCCCGCACCACCAATCCAACTGAAGGAACGGCATTGGTGTCTTCGTTGGTAAGATTACTTCAAGAGAAGGAGATGAGCCTTGTTATAGTGACGCATTATAACATAAGGACTTATAACAACAAATGTCTTCGTGTGAAAGGACTTATCGACGGCAAGATGAATTACGAGCTGATAGAGACCCACGAAGGCGAAGTCCCGCATGAAGCCCTCAACATAGCAGAAAGTCTAGGCATCGACCCGCAATGGATTCAGATGGCGAAAGAGTTTTACGAGGAGTGAGTGTCGGACAACGGACAACAGTCAACAGTCAACAGACTTTGTCCACAATATTTGTTTAAAGTTTAAAGTTGGGAAATAAAAGCCGTAGGGACTCAGAGTCATAAAGACCGTAACCTTGTGACTTTTTAACTTCCGTGATATTTTTTTACGATATTTTAGCCTGAAATTGTTAGCATAATGCCGAGTGATAATTGTAGTGTTATCTAACTGATTGATAATCATGTTTTTACTCTCCCAGTTACGATAATTTATTTTCTGTGATTTTGATATTGCATTGAAATAATTCGTAAACTTGCATGCTTGGATTGGCGAAAGACAAAAGGAAACACATTATTAATTAAAATTATCAGTTATGAAAAGAATCTTATTAATTTTGGCTATATTACGGGAGCGATGATGGTGTCATGCAACCCGGATGATGATGACAATAACAACAATGGTGGCAACAACGGCGAAGGCGACCCAGACGGCTATATTGCCGGTCATGGCTACGTTGACCTCGGCTTGCCGTCTGGCGTTAAATGGGCTACCTGCAACGTTGGAGCATCTTCACCTGAAGACTACGGCGACTACTTCGCATGGGGAGAGACAAGCCCTAAAGCGGAATATTGGTGGAATACATATCTGCACTGGAATGACCTAGATGGAGATGGTTGGTGTGATCATGGGGAAGCTACAATTAATTCTGACATCTCTGGCAACGCACAATACGATGCCGCTACTGCCAACTGGGGCGGAAGCTGGAGGATGCCTACAAAAGAAGAGATGCAGGAATTAGTTGATTATTGTGAATGGGAATGGACAGAGGTTAATGGCGTTAACGGCTCAAAGGTTATAGGACCAAATGGAAGCTGTATCTTCCTTCCTCCTGCGGGCTGCCGTTTCGAGTCGTCGCTGCTCTACTACGACAGCGGCTTCTATTGGAGTTCCACTCCGGGCGACTTCGACGGCGGCCTCGAATACTACGCGTACAGCCTCGACTTTGGCGATGGTGGCGAGGGCGTGGGCTACAACTACCGTATCGATGGCTTGACTGTACGCCCTATCACAGAATAAAGCGAAGCGCATCCGATTCATTTGATTCATTTGATTTATTTCCGTCGGGCATTTAAGAGCCCGACGGTCATTTTAGGTACCATTCATAATTTCATCTAAACAAAAATTACAGGGTTAAAAATGACTCTGTAATTTTTTTATAAATTCACTTTGCGACCTTATGACTTTGCAACCTTAAATTTTCAATTCACCTATAGTCTTTTGTCTTAAACCTTAAACCTTAAACTTTAAACCAAATTTTCATATTCTCAGATTTTAGGATTTTCAGTTTCTAAAAAAGCGTTTTCGCATTAGATAATTATTTTCTTCCCATATTTAATAATAAAGAAAAAAATTTTTATATTTGTGGGCTATTCAATATCATTTGTATTATTTGATAAATGTGTTACAAATGATATATTGATGTATCTTTAACCTGTTAAGAATTAAAGAAATAAACAAATATAAAACTAAAGTAATGAGTAAATTAGGCTTAGATTTTGAAAAAGTAGCTCAGGCTCGTAAGTTGGCGAAAAACATCGCCGACGATGTACAAGGTTTCGTGGAACAATACACAACCGTCGCTGTTGAACGTACTTTGTGCCGTTTGATTGGCATCGACGGCGTTGACGAAAACCAGGTGCCTCTTCCAAATGTCGTCGTCGATACTTTGAAAGACGCTGGCGTACTCGGCGAAGGCGTGCTCTTCTTCATCGCTAACGCAATGATAGCAACAGGCAAGAAACCTCAGGAGATAGCAGAGCTCGTGGCAAAAGGCGAATTGGACTTGACCAAGGTCGTGACAAGAGACAGCAAGCAGATCGCTGACGCCTTGCAGCCAATCATCGACGAGAACATCAACAAGATACGCGCTCGCCGCGCTCGCCGTGAACAATATCTTAACACCATAGGCGAAGGACCGAAACCTTATCTCTATATCATCGTCGCTACAGGTAACATCTACGAAGATGTCATCCAGGCACAAGCCGGAGCACGTCAAGGTGCCGACGTCATCGCCGTCATCAGAACCACAGGACAAAGCTTGTTAGACTACGTCCCTTACGGCGCAACGACAGAAGGCTTCGGCGGCACTTTCGCTACACAGGAAAACTTCCGTATCATGCGTAAGGCTCTCGACGAAGTAGGCGAGGAGGTAGGACGTTACATCCGTCTCTGCAACTACTGCTCAGGTCTCTGCATGCCAGAAATCGCAGCCATGGGCGCACTCGAAGGTCTCGACGTCATGCTCAACGACGCTCTCTACGGAATCTTGTTCCGTGACATCAATATGCAACGTACGCTCATCGACCAATATATGTCACGTATCATCAACGGCTTCGCTGGCGTCATCATCAACACAGGTGAAGACAACTACCTCACCACAGCCGACGCGGTGGAAGCAGCTCACACAGTCCTCGCTTCCGACCTCATCAACGAGCAACTCGCTCTCGCAGCAGGTCTTAAAGAAGAACAGATGGGACTCGGTCACGCCTTCGAGATGGATCCGGAACTTGAAAACGGATTCTTGTATGAACTCGCTCAGGCTCAGATGACACGCGAGATCTTCCCTAAGGCTACATTGAAATATATGCCTCCAACCAAATTTATGACAGGTAACATCTTCCGCGGTCATATCCAAGACGCCCTCTTCAACATGATAGGCATTTGGACTAACCAAGGTATCCAGCTCCTCGGTATGCCTACAGAGGCGATCCACACTCCTTTCATGAGCGACCGTTACCTCTCTATCGAAAACGCAAAATATATCTTCAACAATATGCGCAGCATCGGCGACGAGATGGAATTCAAAGCCGACGGTATCTGCCGTAACCGCGCTAAGTTAGTCCTCGACAACACCATCACTTTGTTGGAAGACATCAATAAGGAAGGTCTCTTCACAGCCCTCGAAAAAGGTATCTTCGGCGATGTGAAACGTCCTATGAACGGAGGTAAGGGACTTCAAGGCGTGACGATGAAAGGCGAGAATTACATCAACCCATTCGTTGAACTGATGAAAGGTAAAAATTAATTAAGTAAAAAAATAAAAAAAATATATAACCATGAGTGAAGGATTATATTCAATGGAAGCTAAGGATTTCGACAAGACCTTAGATTTAACAAAGATAAAACCATACGGCGACACCATGAACGACGGTAAGGTGCAGATGAGTTTCACACTGCCGGTGCCATGCGGAGCAGAAGCTGTTGAAGCAGCAAAGCTGATGATGAAAAAGATGGGACTCGAAAACCCAAGCGTCGTCTATTATAAAGAACTGACTCCAGGATTCACATTCTTTAACTGCTACGGAAGCTGCCAACATACAGTAGATTACACCAACATCTACGTCCCTAAGGTAGAAAGCAACGTGATGGATATGTACGAGACCGACGAGTTTATCAAGGAAAACATAGGACGTAAAGTCGTCATCGTAGGCGCAAGTACAGGCACCGACGCTCACACCGTTGGCATCGACGCCGTCATGAACATGAAAGGCTACGCCGGACATTACGGTCTCGAACGTTATGAGATGATCGACGCCTACAACCTCGGCAGTCAGGTGCCTAACGAAGAACTCATCGCTAAGGGCATCGAACTCGGCGCTGACGCTTTGATAGTATCACAGACAGTCACACAGAAAGACGTTCACATCCAGAACCTGACGAACCTCGTTGAGTTGATGGAAGCAGAAGGCTTGCGCGACAAGATGATATTAGTCTGTGGCGGCGCACGTATCACCCACGAACTCGCTAAGGAATTAGGTTACGATGCAGGCTTCGGCATGAACACCTACGCCGACGACGTAGCATCGTTTGTGGTAGCAGAAATGGTAAAGAGAAATATGAAATAAGGTAAAATATAAAAGATAATATTATGGATAAAGATCAAATCAGAGAAGTCATCGCCAAGAGAGCAGCCAAGGAGTTGCACGACGGCGACGTTGTCAACCTCGGTATCGGTATTCCAACGATGATTCCTAACTATCTTCCTGAAGGTGTGACAGTGACACTACAGTCAGAGAACGGCGCTATGGGCATGGGACCTACACCAGCAGCAGGTGAGGAAGACAAGAACTTCATCAACGCAGGCGGCGGCTACATCACCTTATTGCCAGGCGGTAGCACCTTCGACTCAGCCACCTCATTCGCCATCATCAGAGGCGGACATGTCAACGTCTCTTTCCTTGGAGCTTTGCAAGTCGATGAACACGGCGACCTCGCCAACTGGATCATCCCAGGCAAGATGGCACCAGGTATGGGCGGCGCGATGGACTTAGTAGTAGGCGCAAAGAAAGTGATCCTCACTATGGAACACACACAGAAAGGCGCACCTAAGATCTTGAAGAAATGTACATTACCACTCACCGCATCGGGACAAGTCAATATGATCATAACCGAGATGGGCGTGATGGAGATAACACCAGAAGGCATCGTACTCACGGAGATACACCCAGAGTTTACCGTCGAAGACGTACAAGCAGCAACAGAAGCAACCTTGATCATCTCTCCGAATTTGAAGTCGATGGTGGAGTGATAAAGACAACAGACTACGGACAACAGACAACAGACTTTGTTCAGTCTTTTATAGAAACGCGTCAGTGTTTGTTTGCAATTAGCAGGAAACATTGATGCGTTTTTTTATATGAACCTGAATCTGTCGAAGGGATTGTTTTTTGCTCTGAGCCGTGAACTTTGAGCGATGAATAATTCCTCTGCGTTTCACTGCGTCTTTGCGAGAGGTTTTTTTAAGTCAACAAGACTACAAGTTTTAGTTAGGAGTTAGGAATGGATTTTAATTTCCTCAATTCCTAAAATCCGAGATTGTCTAAGAACTTTTTTGCGTTGTTGGAAAGCAGGAGAGATGTGTTAATAAGTTCAATTGCGAACGCATGCGTTCGCAATTGGGTAGAGTCGTTTTAGAGTTTTTGAATGGATAATTGTTAGATAATCTCTTAATAGTTTTCTCTGTATAGATTTTGTGCTTATGATGATTGCCCTCCTATAATTCTAATTTTAGGATATGTTTTTGAATATTCATCTCTATTATATATTCCAACTTTTTCGCAATGTGGACAGACGAATTTCCCGTGGTTTTTCCTAACTTGAATTAGTTTTTGTTCATTATCCCAACAGTAAGTGCAATATAATACTGAAGGATCATTGTCAAGTGTGAAATACAATTCATCGTTCCTTTTGATTTTAGATTCGATATCTTGTTTTTTCTTTAGCTCATGATTTTCTTTAGTTAAAAATTCAATTTTACTTTGCATTTCCAATGCTTGGTTGCTGATTTCTATTAGTTTGGAATGTAAATCAACGTTTTTGACTTTTTGTAATACATTCGTGACTTCTTTTAGGTTTTCGATAATGTTCATGTGTTTCTTTTTAGATTTGTTATATAAAAAATTAACAAGCATTTTTGTTTAATTGTAGTTAATATTTTTAAAAGATTATCTCTATATTGTTAATAAATTTTAACTATTTTTGAAGCAAATAAACTTCTCATAATATAAAATTATCAGAATATGACTCCAGAAGAGAAAGCTCGGGTTAAAATAGACAAAATGTTTGGTGAAGCAGGTTGGAAAGTGGTTGACAGAGACCATTATGCTCCAAACATGAGTGCTGTAGCAATAAAAGAAGGTCTTCTTAAAGGAAATAAGAGAGCTGATTATTTTCTCTTTATAAATGGCAAAGCCGTTGGCGTTTTAGAAGCTAAGCGTGAGGAAATTGATGTTTTATCTCCTGATGTATGTGAGCAAGCTGCTAATTATACAAGAATAGTCCCTAGTAGATATCAAACATTTATGAATCCATTGCCTCTGATATATCAATCAAATGGTAATACTTTGGTATTTAAAGATAATAGAAATGAATATTCTGATTATGAGAAGTTAAATCATATTCATACTCCTAAAGAAATAGCAAAGATATTAGGAATAGAAGATGAGTTCGCAGGATTACCATCTTTAACGGAGCGTGAGATAAAAGCATTGCGTAATTGTCAAAAAGACGCTGTAGTTGGATTGGAAAAGAGTTTCCGTGAAGGAAAAAATCGAGCATTGATGGTCTTGGCAACTGGTGCTGGAAAAACATATACCGCTTGTATGGTGGCGTACAGAATGTTGTCATATACACAAATGAAACAAAGACGGATTCTATTCTTGGTAGATAGAAATAATCTTGGTAAGCAAGCTGAAGGTGAATTTGGAATGTTCCGTCTTACTGAAAATGGCGATTCATTCAATACCATATATTCTGTTAATAGATTAAAATCTGCAAAGATTCCTTCTGATAGCAATGTTGTTATTTGTACAATTCAACGATTATTTTCATTGCTCAAAGGGGAGGAGATAATCGATGAGGATGATGATGAAACATTTGGAGAAGAACCAACTGGTGAAATTACATTGCCAACAAATGTTACATTGCCTCCAGATTTCTTCGATATGATAATTATTGACGAATGTCATAGATCTATATATGGCAATTGGCGCAAAGTTCTTGAATATTTTAATAGTGCGAGAATGGTTGGTCTTACAGCAACACCTGTACCTGAAACATTAGCTTTCTTTGACAAAAATATTGTTGTAAACTACACATTAGAGCAGTCAATTGCTGATGGGGTTAATGTTGCACATAGAATATATCGAATCAAAACCCAAGCGACAGAAGAAGGTGGTGCTATTCTTGAAGGTGAAAACGTTAAGAAAATCACACGTTATACAGGTGAAATTGAAAATGTTAAAACAAAAGAGCTAACAGCATACACCAATAAGGAATTAAATCGCAGTGTTATTAATCCTGCTCAGATTAAACTTGTACTTGAAACATATCGTGATATTGTATATACAGAATTATTCACAGATCCGCAGCGAGAACCTAATATGGATTATTTGCCTAAGACATTAATATACGCTCTCAATGATGATCATGCAACTAATATCGTGAAGATAGCGAAAGAGGTGTTTGGCAGAACTGATGATAAATTTATACAGAAAATCACTTATTCAGCAGGTGATAGTAATGAGTTGATTAGACAATTCCGCAATGACAAAGATTTCCGTATTGCAGTGACGGTTACTCTTGTAGCGACAGGAACAGATATAAAACCATTGGAAGTGGTTATGTTCATGCGTGATGTGGAATCAGAACCGTTATATATCCAAATGAAAGGTCGTGGAGTTCGTACCATTAGCGATGACCAACTTAGGTACGTTACACCAAATGCTTTTAGTAAAGATTTATTTTACTTAGTTGATGCTGTAGGTGTGACAGAACATAAAAAAGGAACTCCAATTCCTGGAGATGGAGGAGGAGAGCCAACGATGACATTGAGGGAATTGTTAGAACGTATTACCCATGGTAATGTATGTGACGACTTTCTTTATTTGTTAGCATCGAAATTATCACGCATATACAATAAGAGTAAGGATGACGAACGTAATGAGTTTGTCAAGTTGACAGGTGCTGATATCTATGATATTATTGTTAATATCTATAATGCATTGGAAAAGAATATTTTGCCTCCTTATGTAAATATCAACGAACCCAATAATGAACGTAAGCAGTTAGTTATAGCACTCATAAATAATCCAGAAGCAAGAGAATATTTGCTTATACTTAATGCTGGTTTTGTCACTATATTACAACCAGGAGAAGATTCTCTTATTTCAAAAGGTTTTTCATTGGAAGAAGCTGTAGAAACAACACAAGCTTTTGAAAAATATGTAGAAAAACATAAAGATGAGATAGAAGCATTACGCATAATATATAACAATAATGGCGAATCCATTACTTATGCCATGCTCAAAGATTTAGAGAATAAATTGAAATTTGAGAACAACAAATTCAATCCGCATTTATTGTGGAATACATACGCTTTGATAAATCCGGATTCTGTTGTGAAATTTTCAACGCATGAGGAAAAAGAGGCAATAACCAATATTATCCAATTGGTTAGATACGCTTACAATCAGATAACAACACTCAATAGTTTATGCACTTCTGCCAATAAGTTCTTCAATCTTTGGTGTGGTCAAATGCAAAGAGATATTACAGAAAAACAGTCTAATTTATTGAAACAGATTGTCTCATATATAGCATCAAATGGTTCATGTACAATAAACGATATTATTCGTGACCAAGACAGATCGTATGCAGCACAAGTAATTAACGCTTTTGGTGGTAAAAATGAAGCTGATAATTATATTGCTTCATTATCACAATTTTTGATTTATAGAAAAACATCATAATAAATATGGCACAAGCAAATACACAATCATTAACCAAGAAGGTTTGGAATCTCGCAACAACTTTATCAGGTCAAGGTGTTGGTTTTACAGATTACATTACACAGTTAACTTATCTTCTGTTTTTGAAGATGGATGATGAAAATGTAAAGACATTCGGTGAAGACTCTGATATTCCTGAAGGTTATCGTTGGGAAGATCTGGTAAATTTAGATGGTTTTGATTTGGTCAAACAATATGAAGACACTCTTGAAGAACTAAGCAAGCAAGATAATCTTATCGGAACTATATATACAAAAGCACAGAACAAAATTGATAAACCAGTATATCTCAAGAAAGTCATTACACTTATCAACGAAGAATCTTGGTTGATAATGGATGGTGATGTTAAAGGTGCTATTTATGAAAGCATCTTGGAGAAGAATGGTCAGGATAAGAAGAGTGGTGCTGGACAATATTTTACACCTCGTTCTTTAATTCAAGCAATGGTTGATGTTGCATCTCCTAGAATTGGAGAAATTGTTTGTGACCCGGCTTGTGGTACAGGTGGTTTCTTGCTTGCAGCATACGATTATATGAAAACTCAGTCTTCAGACAAAGCGAAACAAGATTTTCTGAGGAACCATTCTCTTCACGGATGTGATAACACACCACTCGTTGTTACACTTGCATCAATGAATCTTTATTTACATGGAATAGGCACAGATAGAAGCCCTATCGTTTGTCAGGATTCATTAGAAAAGTCACCTTCAACTTTGGTTGATGTGATTCTTGCAAACCCTCCATTTGGTACTCGTCCTGCAGGCTCCGTTGAGATTGACCGTCAGGACTTCTATGTGGAAACAAAGAACAACCAGCTCAACTTCTTGCAGCATATGATGGTTATGCTAAAGAATGGCGGGCGTGCTGCTGTTGTCTTGCCTGATAATGTCTTGTTCGAAGGTGGTGCTGGAGAGACCATTCGTAAGGAGTTGTTGAAGAATTTTAATCTTCATACTATTCTCCGTCTGCCGACCGGTATATTCTATGCTCAGGGTGTTAAAGCGAATGTTTTGTTCTTCACCAAGGGAACTCCGACAAAAGATATTTGGTTCTTTGATTACCGCACTGGTGTAAAGCATACACTGGCCACCAATCCTATGCTCCGCCATCACCTTGATGAGTTTGTAGAGTGTTATAAGGCAGATAATATCAATGCCCGCACTGAGACATATAACGCTGAAACTAATCCGAATGGTCGTTGGCGCAAGTATGATGTCGATGAGGTTATGAAGCGCGATAAGACCAGTCTTGATATCTCGTGGATTAAGCTCAATGACGACGATAACGATATGTCGTTGGCTGAACTTATGTCAAATATTCAGGAGAAGAGTGATAACATTAGTAAGGCTGTTGCCGAGTTGCAAAAACTTTTAGCTAATATCGAGGAGTAAAATGGATACCAAGAAACTTCGACAGAAAATACTTGACCTCGCAATCCGAGGAAAGCTCGTTCCGCAAGACCCAAACGACGAGCCGGCATCTGTATTACTCGAGCGTATTCGTGCCGAGAAAGAGCAACTCATAAAGGAGGGCAAAATCAAGCGCAGCAAGAAGTCTGCGGCTACCGATAAGTCACATTATGAGAATGTGCCCTTTGAAATACCAGAAAGTTGGGTGTGGACAATATTAGGTAATATTGGAGAAATAATAACTGGCACAACACCTCCTAAAGATAATAAGGAGTATTACGGTGGCAATATTCCTTTCTATAAACCGACTGATCTGGACGGTGGTATAATGACAAACTATGCGTTAGATACACTTACAGATATTGGCTATGAACAATGTAGAAAATTACCATCAGAAAGTGTCTTGGTTACTTGTATTGGTGCAACTATTGGGAAAGTAGGAGTAATTAGAGTCGCAGGAGCATGCAATCAGCAGATTAATGCTATTATACCTTCAACCATTGTTGACTATAGATATTTGTACTATGCACTAACTTCTGATTTTTTGCAACGAGAAATATTGGAACACTCTTCATCTACGACGCTTCCAATAATCAATAAAGGTAAATTTTCAGAATTGCCATTTCCTCTTCCATCATTAGGCGAACAGAACAGAATCGTCATTGAAGTCGAAAAATGGTTTGATTTTATAGCGGATATTGAAGGGAGAAAGGTTGAACTTGAAGCCTATATTAGGCAAGCTAAATCCAAAATTCTCGACCTTGCAATATCGGGTAAATTAGTTCCACAAGACCCTAATGACGAGCCTGCGATAGAGCTTTTGAAGAGGATAAATCCCGACTTCCAGCCTTGTGATAACTCCCATTATGAGAACTTACCTGAAAATTGGTGTTTAGCAAAGGTTAAAGATGTGTTCGCTATCAATCCGAGAAATAAAGCGGAAGATAATACTATCGCTGGATTTATTCCAATGACTCTCATAGATGATGGATATTCAAATACGTTCTCTTACGAAAAACGAGAATGGGGATCTATTAAAACTGGGTTTACCCATTTTGCAGATGGAGATGTTGCTGTTGCAAAAATCTCACCTTGTCTTGAAAATAGGAAATCAATTGTATTGAGAGATTTGCCGAACGGTATAGGTGCAGGAACAACAGAATTACATGTATTTAGATCATCTGTAGTAGTACCTGAATATGCTCTATATTTTTTTAAGTCAGAGTATTTTATTAGCAAGTGTGTGGGAACTTTTAATGGTGTAGTTGGTCAGCAGAGGGTTGGCAAGAATATCATTGAGGAAACACAAATTCCTATTCCACCAATAAATGAGCAGACAAAAATCGTTTCTACAATAGAAACGATTTTCACTCAACTTAACACAATAACAGCCGAATTATAGTTCGGCTGTTATCATATCTAACTTTGAGAAATATAAATCTATTGAAGATGCTATGTCGTACTGTTCTTTCAAAGATGGAACAGGAATGATGAGATTGTGTAGATCTCTGGAGGATAGACCTTGTATGGCAACTCCCTTGCCCCCAATTAGATTATGCAATTTATAGTGCATAAACAAGTAGAAAAAATATCTAGTGCATATATCAACCTTGCCCCTAAGTCTATGAATATGATTTTGAATCATGATATTATAGTCATAATCCCAAATAGCAGCTCGTCCCACATCGCCACCTTCACAAATAAGTAAGTCTCCTTTTCTTACAATACATCGCTCAATCTCAGATTCTGTAAAAGACATTTGTTTGATAATAGATAGTTCAAATCGATCCCAGTATAGGTTAGATGTAGTTATGTAATCCAACATAGTACCGTTAGGATTTGATGCGTTTAAGGCCTTACCCGTATTATGTTCGAATATGTCTCCAATCGTAGCCCAAACCCAATTTTTGGGAATATCAAACTCTATATTCTCATAATGGGAGTTATCACAAGGCTGGAAGGCGGGATCTATCCTCTTCAGAAGCTCGATAGCAGGCTCATCATTAGGGTCTTGTGGTACAAGTTTACCCGATATTGCAAGGTCTAATATCTTTGACTTAAGAGAGGATATTTCATGGCGCAAATAAACAGAATCTTTTTCAAAAGAATCAATTACTTTGTAATATTTTTCTATTGCAGAAACAATTCTCTTTTGTTCAGACATTGGCGGTATTGGTGTCTTCAACGGTAGTATTCCTTTTTGAGAGACAACTGGCTGTGCTGTAGAGTTAGATGTCTTACTTAAATTGTGCCATATAAGTGAATAATAAAGAAAGCTTGTATCACACATGTTATCGTGACTTACTATAAGTGCATTGTCTGTAACCCATGATTCAGTGTTTGTCAAATGAACGCTACCACAATAAAAACCGACTCGTCCTATAACAATAGTTTTATTAGAAACATTATATTGATCATAATATCCATTGATTCCATTACCTCCATAAACGGGGAATCTACCTTTAATTGCACTTTCTCGAACCTTAATATTTGTTCCAGATGAGAGTGAAAGACAATCTCCTAGAGTCGTCCACTCCCAACTTTCTGGTATTTCGAAAGGCAGGTTCTCATAATGTGACTTATATCATTATTTTATTTCGGAATCAATAAATATAAATCAATTATGGGAATTAAACAATTCGAAAATTTCTTGGTTAAGTCAGACTTGGCTAAGAATACAGTCACTTCGTACTTGTGGACAGTAAATCATTTTACCGTTAATTACGGCGAGTTTAACAAAGAGAATCTACTTGCTTACAAAGGATTCTTGGTAGAACACTTCAAGCCACAGACTGTGAACTTGAGATTACAGGCCATCAATAAGTATCTTGAATTTATCAAGAAGGATAGATTGAAACTAAAGTTTGTTAAGGTGCAGCAAAAGAACTTCTTAGAGAATGTAATCAGCGATGCAGATTATAAATTTTTAAAAAACAGGTTAAAATGTGATGGATATACGGAATGGTATTTTGTGGTTTGGTTTCTTGCAGCAACAGGTGCTCGTGTCAGTGAATTGTTACAAATTAAAGTAGAAGATGTCCTGCACGCTTATTTGGATATGTATACCAAAGGTGGAAAGATTCGTAGGTTATATATTCCTAAAAAACTACGAGAAGAAGCTATGAAATGGATAGAGGAAAACGGAATCAATTCTGGATACATCTTTCTGAATAGATTTGGAGAGAAAATCACTTCTCGAGGCATAGCAATGCAGCTAAAACATTTCGCACATAAATATGGACTTAATCCCAAGGTGGTATATCCTCATTCATTTAGACATAGATTTGCAAAGAACTTTCTTGACAAATTTAACGATATAGCATTACTTGCCGATCTAATGGGCCATGAAAGCATCGAAACTACAAGAATATATCTTAGACGAACAGCCAGTGAGCAGCAAGCAATTGTTGATAAAGTTGTGATTTGGTAGACGTTGATTTTTCAAGCCTCTCAAATTTGAAATATAATATTCGTTTGAGAGACTTGATTTTTTTACTTTCTTGATAGAACACAGATTCTATATTTTCTTATATTTGCTTCATAAATTCATCATCATGAAAGAAGCCGGTTACGTTTATATTCTGACAAATCCTAGTTTCAAAGAAGACTGGGTTAAGATTGGCAAGAGTTCTCGCCCTGTGGATGTGCGCTCGAAAGAGTTGGATAACACTGCTGTACCATTGCCTTTTGAGATATATGCGACACTCAAGAATGTTAAGTATGAACAAGTCGAGAAACTGATTCATAAGACAATAGACCGTCTCACAGATTTGCGTATCCGTCAGAATAGAGAGTTTTTTAATGTTTCTCCAGCTAAAGCTCTTGATATTTTAAAAGATATTTCCACAACTTTAGACGATGCTGAAATTGATGAAGTGTATCTCGGAGAAGCTCGCTTCAAGAAAAACATCGATGGGGAAGAGGTCGCCAAGAAAACACGTCCTCGTTTTAAATTTAGCATGGTTAACATCCCAATCGGAGCAACTCTCACCTTTGTTCCAACTGGAATAAATGTCAAAGTCGCAGATGATGATAAAATAGAATATGAAGGAAGACTCTACAAACTCTCACCATTCGTAGGAACTTTTATGCCAGAAGATAAACGCAACACATCTGGAGCATATCAAGGTGCAAAATACTTTACCTACAAAGGTGAAATCTTAGATGATATAAGAACAAGACTAGAAGAAGTATAAAATTCCGAGCTTCGCTCTCCATACCTGCCTATAATCTGTCGTCCCTAACGGGACTTTTTGAGTTGAAAATTGAAAGGTTAAAACTGAAAGTTATTTTTCAATTTTCCATTATCAGACTGCCGGCTCGGAGAAATCGCGTTAAGATATTATTAGTCTGAAGCGTTAAGAACAAAAAGCTGTCTGAGCGCAGCGAGTTCTTTTTGTTTAGCGAAAGAATCATAATTTTAGCGGATTTATCCGCAGCGGCGAGCTTTTTCTGTTTCTCCTTTTTGCGGTAAAAAAGAGAAAGGAGATTCTCAGATTCAAAAAAAGTTGTATCTTTGCACCAACAGAATCCGCCACGCTTCCCGAGGAACAGCGAACCAGGGCGGGTCTTTTATTTTATACCAATATGCCAAAAAATTATACGAAACCTCCGATTACAATTTCGGAACAGATTCATACATTGAAAGAAAGAGGACTTGTCATCGATGACATTCCTTTTGCTGAAAAGACATTAGGCGAAATAAGCTACTTTCGTTTTGCTGCATATTTACGTCCGATGGAAAACGATAAAGTCACCCATCATTTCAAGATAAACTCGACTTTTGAAAATGCAGTCCAATTATACAACTTCGATTCAGAATTACGGAAGATTATATTCAATGCTCTTCAGCATATTGAAGTCGCAATTAGAGCAAAAGTAATACAAAATTTCTCAATCAATTATGGTCCATTCTGGTTTATGGACGAAAAACTATTCAGAGATAAGGAAAAATATACAGATAACTATAACAGTATAATTCGAGAGATAAAACGTTCAAAGGAAGACTTTATCATTGAACATTTCACTAAATATGATCAACCGTCTTATCCTCCAGCATGGAAAACGATAGAACTATGCTCTTTCGGAACATTGTCGAAATTATACTACAACTTTTCAGACAACAAAATAAAAAAGAAAATAGCACATCAATTCAATCTTCCGAATCATGTGGTCTTAGAAAGTTGGCTGAGAAGTTTTACACTGTTAAGAAACTATTGCGCCCATCATGCACGTTTATGGAATAGACTCTTTAATGCCAGTCCGCAACTTAATGTAAAACTAAGAGGTCAATGGATAGTAAATCAGGAAATCAACCCGAACAAATTATACGCTTTACTATGCTGTATAGTCTATTGTCTCGACACTCTTGTGCTATCAAAAGCTAATGAATTTAAGAAAGATTTGAAAATGTTGTTCACGACATACAAATCAGTCGACACCAACGCCATGGGATTCACGAAAGAGTGGGAGAGAGAACCCTTGTTTAGAACTTGAAACGGAGAACTTGAGAATAGTCAACAGTCAACGGACAACAGACAACAGATTTTGTTCACGATATTTGTTTAAGGTTTAAAGTTTAAGGC
>JAZNVS010000052.1:0-4094 GCA_045592965.1 Bacteroidales bacterium
ATCATCGAAGATAGTTCCGTATTCAGCCTTGCGATTTTCATCGGCATTGACCCAAGCTCTAAATGCTTCTTCTTGTGCGAAACGTCTGTCATATACGCGATTACGTTGTAACTGTTTCACCTGACCGATATAATATTTCCAATAGTTAGAGACGCTTGCTTGTTTTGAAGCGTATTTGATAAACACCTCTTGGTCGGCGTCCATGTGCTTACGATATTCG
Source organism: Bacteroidales bacterium (assembly GCA_045592965.1). Taxonomy (GTDB): domain Bacteria; phylum Bacteroidota; class Bacteroidia; order Bacteroidales; family F082; genus Limimorpha. Next base: position 221 of record JAZNVS010000052.1, read on the forward strand.
TTAAGTTTTGTTGTGCGGCAGTCGATGATGGCAGGACCTTCCTCGTTGATGATGTTGCTGATAGTGCGGCTTGTAGAATAACGGTCTGTGCTACCAGGATAACCCATAATCATGGCGTAGTCGCCTTGTTCAACACCTTTGATATTAATAGGCAAGTAATGTTTCGATTTCATTGGGATGTTATCTTCGCTATATTCAGCAGGTTTGCCGTCAGGAGAGGTATAAACTCTGAAGATGCAGAAGTCGCCTTTATGACGAGGCCATGTCCAGTTGTCGGTGTCGGCGCCATATTTACCTATTCCCCAAGGAGGACAAGCGGCGAGGCGAACGTCACGATACACATCATATTCAAACATAATATATTGATTTCCACTATAGAAAGGAACCACTTCAATTCTTACGTCTCTGTCGCCTTTACGTTCTTCTTTTAATGCCTTGATATTCTCACTAATAACTTCATCACGATTTTCTTTTGTTACATTGTTCAAAACTAAATCTGTAACATCTTCAACATTAGCGAGAAAAGACACATAAAGACCGTCGCATGAAAGTTCTTCTTTCATATCCAAAGCCCAGAAACCGTCGGTGAGATAGTCGTGTTCCACAGAAGCGAGAGCTTGTACGTAACCGAGACCGCAGTGGTGGTTGGTGAGCAACAAGCCATTAGGAGAAATGAGTTCTCCTGTGCATCCATTAGCGAACTGAACGATAGCATCTTTCACACTTGGCTGGTTAAGGTTAAATATCTGTTCTTCTGTCAACTGACAACCAAGTTGTTGCATCTCATAGAGACTCTGATTGCTTAAATAGTAAGGTAACCACATACCTTCGTCGGCTTTCAGCTGTAAATTACAGACAGCCAAAAACATGATAATGCTTAATAGATACTTTTTCATATAAATAAAATTTAATTAGATTATTTCTTTTTTTGCAAATATACGATAAAAAAACTGATTTTTCTATATGCAGTTTTTTTTAAAATTTATATTTTTGCTGTCAGATTTTAAACATTAAAAATTAAAAAACAATGGGCGGATTTTTCGGAGTAGTATCAAAAAGGACATGCATCTCTGATCTCTTCTATGGTACTGACTATCATTCACATCTCGGCACAAAACGTGCTGGTCTTGCAACAGTTGAAAACAGCACTTTCTATCGTTCAATTCACAACATCGAAGGTGCATATTTCCGAACCAAGTTCGATTCCGACTTGGCGAAGTTTCACGGCAATATGGGTATCGGCGTCATCAGCGACACTGATGCACAGCCTATCATCGTAAACTCGCATCTCGGTCGTTTCGCTATCGTAACAGTGGCTCGTATCAACAATCTCAAAGAGTTGGAAAAAGAATGTCTTAACAACAAACAGCATTTTGCAGAATTAAGTGGTGGCAGCACAAATCCTACCGAGTTGGTCGCGCTTCTCATCACTCAGGGCAAGGACTTCGTCGATGGTATTCAGAATGTCTTTAATAAGATCAAAGGCTCTTGTTCTATGTTGATTCTCACTCCAGAAGGCATCATCGCTGCCCGTGACTTGTACGGTCGTACTCCTATCGTAATTGGCAAAGATGAAGATGGCTATGCTCTCGCTACAGAAAGTCACAGCTACGTCAATATGGATTACAAGACTGACAGATGGATTGGTCCTGGCGAGATTGTAAAGATCACTCCTGAGGGTTACACTCAGCTTCTCGCTCCTAACAAAAAGTGCCAGATGTGTTCTTTCATGTGGATTTATTACGGCTATCCAGCTGCTGCCTACGACGACATTTTCGTTGAGAACATGAGATATAACGGTGGCTACGCAATGGGTAAAATGGATGACGTTGAAGTCGATTATGTAGCTCCTATTCCAGATTCCGGCATCGGCATGGCGATAGGTTATTCTAACGGTAAACAGATACCTTACGTCAGAAGCGTGGTGAAATATACACCTACTTGGTCGCGTAGTTTCATGCCTGTCACTCAGGAAGAAAGAGAACATGTGGCAAAGATGAAACTCATCACCAACGCCTCATTGTTGAAAGATAAGAAGGTGGTTTTCTGCGACGATTCCATAGTCCGTGGAACACAACTTCGCGACAACGTCAAGATGTTATACGATTGCGGCGCAAAAGAAGTTCACATCAGAATAAGCTGCCCTCCATTGTTATACGGCTGTCCTTTCCTCAACTTCTCCAACTCTAAGACCGACATGGAACTTATCACACGTCGTTGCATCAAAGAGTTGGAAGGCGATGCTTATAAAAACTTAGAATATTACTGCGACCATACCACAAAACAATATGCGACCCTCGTCGAGATGTTACGCAAACATATCGGTGTCGACTCACTGAAGTTCAACACTATCGAAATCATCAGAGATGCCATCGGCTTGCCTAAAGATCAAATCTGTACACATTGTTTCGATAGCAGCAGCTATGGACACAAATGATAAATAAATCATACTCTTATTATAAATCAAGGTGATTCCAATGGAGTCACCTTATTTATTTGGTAATGTTGCCAAAAATAGTTGGTAATTGAACGAAAAAAAGACAGGTAACGGGCATACAAAACAGCCCAAGTTACCTGTCTTTTTTTCCATCCTCATTTTTAAAATACAAATACCATTTTAGATAGTTTTGATGATGCTTTTTGGATAATCCGCGATGCAGACTGATATTGTCTTTCAAGTGCCCAAAGAACGATTCTAAAGCGTTTGTTGATTTCGGTATATCCGGATTGTCAATGAAAGTAAACATATAAGGCAGAGCTCTCCTGAGATGTATGTATGCCTTTCTTAACATCTTATGTGTAAACCATTCCTTGTTTGATTCATAATTGGTTGTTTTGGCGTTTATATAAGAAACATACCTTGAATGCCAATCACTTAGCATTTGTTTCCACATCAACATATCATTGCGTGTCTTTATTATACTTATAAGTTTAACCATGTCGTATAATTCTATACCAGCTTCACTTTTAGGATGCTGCGTCAACCATGTCATACATTCCCTTTGAATATGAACAAGACATCTTTGGATTTTAGTGTCGGGGCTAACTGTCTTTACTGCTTTCAATATGCTCTGACTTCCATCACATGTAACACTGTTTATATCTATATTAAGTGATTGTATATTACGAAGATCTTCTTCTATTTCCTTTTCTAACTCATCATTGCTAACACGATAAAACACAGTTTTGTGTACGATATTGTCTCTGTAAACCACAAGACATATCTTATTGGAAAACCAAGTGCCGTCTATGAGTAGATTTACCTTATCCCCGCATTTTATCTTCCATGTGGGATGGTCGTCAAGATATGCATCGAACCATCTGGATAGTTGTCGTGTGCTGTATCCGCTAAGTTCTGATATCTGTTGTAGCGTTTGTTTCCCCATTATCCACCATTTGAACCATACAAATCTATTTGTCTTTGATACATCTTTGCGACGGAGTGTAAAAACACTATTACAGTTCTTGCATTTGAAGCGTTGTCTGCCTGCTTGTTTGCCCCATCTTATAACTTCCAAAAAGCCACATTGTGGACACCTTTCTTTCCTGTTTCTTGACATAAAAAAGTAACTTTGATGAAATCGTTTTCATCAAAGTTACCACATTTAATTGGTAAACATTAACTTATAAAGATTTTACCAACTATTTTTGTCTATTATACCTGTTTTTTTATTCGATAAATAAACGAGTTATTAGAATAAATACACAAAACCAAACGAAGCTACAGTTCTGTTATTAGCTCCAATTGTGAAGTCATTGGTTTTATCTACGACATTTGATGAGAAAGTTGTTATCTTTGTGTGCATATAATTGATACTCAACAAACCTATTTCTGTTGTAAACAAAATATGATCATTAAACTTATATGTTAGAC